>JBAWBE010000167.1:0-2380 GCA_049589635.1 Terriglobales bacterium | reverse complement strand
TGAATTGGATGAGGTCGGTGCCTGTGCCGAACCAAACCGGCTCCGACAGCAGATCCTTGCCGTTGTACATCGCGATGCTGCGATTCGCGGTTGTGCCAGCCTTAACCCACGCGTTGGTGCTGACCTTCAAAGCGTCGGCGTCCGTGATGAATGCGGTGAGGTAGTCTGCCAGTTCCGGAAGCGAGTTGTTCACCGTGGGCCGCTCCAGGATCCACTCCGCGTCCATGCCGTTGTAGGTCGTTCCATTAAGGGGCACATAGAACTTGGATTCATTGTTCTGCGTGTAGTCGATAATCCGGAAGCTTCCATATTTTCCATTCGGATTCGGTGATCCTGAGCCGGTGCCGATCCATACCTCAACCGACATATCGTCGCCCGGGTCGACCGAGAACACCTCCTGCGCGGTCGGTTCATTGGGCAGTATTTCGGACCAGGCGTAGTAGTCCGTGAACAGAAATCCGAGGAAGTCCTGGCCATCCTGCTCGGTTCCGGCCTGCACCAGGTCCTTGGTGCCGTCGCCGTCGAGGCCGACCCAGAGCGATGAATAGTCAGGGTTGCCATCGGCAGAAGCGATAATGATAGGCGGGACATCCCAGTCCCCGGTCACTGCGCTGTAATAGTGCTTGGTCGTGGTGTGACCTTCCAGACCACTCCAGTTGTTCGCGGTGTAGTTCTTAGGCGCAGACCGGACATCGGAGCGGCTCACGAGGTGCGTTGGCAACAACGTCAGGGGCTGGGCAACATGACCGAGCCACTTGGTGTACTTGTCGGGCGAGACCAGAACGTCGGGCCGCGCCGGATAGCCGAGCTTATCCAATTGCGCGTCCGTCATGGACTGGGCCTGCACTTCGGTCAGGCCAGCGCGAACCGTCGAGCCCTTCGGGGCTGGCACCTTGCTTTGCGGCGCCGGCATATCGCTGGTTGGCGACGAGCTGGCCACGAGATGCAGCGGATAACTTACGACACTGCCATTCTCTGAAGAGCAATCAAGCTGGAGACGGCCTTCCATTCCTTCGCGAGCGCTGGCGTGGAGCTTTACGTAGCCTTCGCCATTCGCGTAAAAACGCATGCTTCGGGTGTCGCTCGTGCCAACCGCATGCAGATCGCAGGCTGCGTCGGCTTGCGTCTTAAGGACGATCGAGCTCTGAACGTCCGGCGCAATGGTGAAACCCTGCTCGGCTTCAACTTTCGAATTCTGGGCCGAGGCGGTCAGGCCGCACAGGAGGACGGCAGCCAAAGAGAGCAGGCCGCTCGTGCGCTTCTGTGTGGCAGTGGTCAAAGTGCAGTTATCAACGATGCCATTAGCGATTTCATTAGCGATCTGATTAGAACGATTCGCGGTGCGTTTCATGACCTTCTCCTGTGAGCCCGTTTGTCTTTCTGTGGGCTTTGACTGTTAACGCGACATAGGCAAGAATTCGGGGTCATTGAGGCGCACGTCGTCGCAGACACGATGAACGCTCGGCGCTGTTCTGGGCGCGGTTCTTGTGCTAAACTCCGTCGCCAAGCAGTACTTGTGGCTGATTTATCTGCGGTTTACGAGCGAAGTGGCTTTCTAGGATTGGATCGAGCGAAACGCAAAAAATAGAGGTGCAACAAATAAATGGATAGCGACGGTCGAGTTCGGGATTTGGCATCGGTCGACGTGACCGCGCTCCTCGCCGACCTGTCTAAAGGCAAGCCCGAGGCTGCGGACCAGTTAATCCCTGTCGTCTATGGCGAATTGCGACGGCTGGCCAGCAGTTACATGCGGCGGGAACGCGAAGGCCACACACTGCAAGCGACGGCCCTCGTCCATGAAGCCTACATGAAGCTGGTGGAGCAGCGTTCCGTCAACTGGCAGAGCCGCACACACTTTTTCGGAATTGCCGCGCAGATCATGCGCCGCCTTCTGGTCGACCACGCTCGCGGGCATCTGCGCGATAAACGTGGAGGCGGACAACATCTTGTCCCGCTGGATGATGCTCTGGTATTTTCGCCTGAACAATCTTCCCAGTTAGTCGAGCTGGATGGTGCATTGGATCGGCTGGCGGCGCTGGACCCGCGACAGGCGCGAATCGTCGAACTGCGTTTTTTTGCCGGCTTGACGGTGGAAGAAGCGGCCGAAGTGTTGGGCGTGTCCCCGAAAACGGTCAAGCGCGACTGGAGCGTGGCCAAGGCCTGGCTTCATGGAGAACTGAAGGCAGCCTATGACGCTGGAGCCGGAGAAATGGGAAACGGTTAAGGCGCTCTTCGATGCTGCCTCGGAGATTGCGCCCCAAGATGTAAGTTCCTTCCTCGAACAGCAGACTCCCGACCCGGCGATTCGGAGTGAAGTAGAACGTCTGCTGACGGAATTCCGCGAGGCGGACAAATTTCTTTCCGATCCTGTATTGGGACG
>JBAWBE010000166.1:0-19369 GCA_049589635.1 Terriglobales bacterium | reverse complement strand
GCGAGCCGCGTTCATTTCACTGTCGGACGCGTGATCGACGGTGCCCTTTCCGCCTGCGAGAGGCTGGTCGGACTCGGGTTCGCTGCACGATGGACAGCGGTTGGCGAAGCCCGGCTTGCCCGGCTTCAGTTCGAACTCCTCTCCACAGACGGCACAGACTTTGATCGGGAAAGCCATGAAAACTCCAGCTAGGGGTATGTCTTAATCATAAATGATGGAGTTGGGACTGGCAGTCGGTGAGCGAGTTCCAAACCAGCAACGGCTTGACCGACCGCGGAATGGCCTGAGCTTCCTCGCTAATTGAGGCCTGGCACTTTGCCATCGAAGAGAACGATAAACAGGCAGGCCGGGACGAGAAGGCGGTGCAGCGTTTCCAATGGGGACCGAGGCGCAATTGAACTAGGGAGCAGGTGGCGCTGATTGAGACTCAGCGAGATTCGACGACTGATTTGTTCCCAGCCGGGGAAAACAAGTGAACTTATCACCAGGGTCTGGCCGGCATCACCGACTAATTTGGATTCGGCTCCGAACACGGAACGATGCTTCGCGAAATAGAAGATGTGTTCCCACGGGAGCAAAACGGGGCCGGTTATGTCGCGCCAGCGGATACCGTCCGGAGCGAGAGTGAACCTTCGCGGAAAGGTGCGCAGAAGTTCAAGCATAGCCAGGAGGTCGGCGGCAAACGTGATCCAGTGGAGATGGCGGCTTACAAACACGTTGACGAGGAGCGCGGCAATCGCCAAGGCATAAGCACAGCGCACTGCGACACTTGGACGATAGGTGAAGTAACCGCCCTCTTCGAAAAATCTCTGTCCAACTTTGAGATCCACCAAGAGGACGGTCAGGAGAAGCGCGAGAGGAACAACCAAGAAGACCAGAACTTGTACGTACTCCGAATGCAGCGCGGGGAGAAGCTGCTGAAGTTGGAGCGACAAATGGGCACAGCGTCGGAGAGCTTTCCGAGGTTGGCTGAGTTCAAGGCGGCGATGAAAGACCTAGCCAAGACTGACCTCTACTTCAACCAGCCAAAGAGTCCGCTTTTCTTTTCTGTGTTCTTTTTTCCCGTCGAGGCAAACTCCACAGCGCATGAGTGCGCCTTGCGTGCGTCGCCGGCAAAGTTCCAGGCTTTGTCCCATAACTGACCGTTGGTTTGAGCGAAGGCTTGCTGGAGGCGCGTGCGATCTCCGGCCTGGTAGTACCAATAAGCCGCGTGATGAAGATAGGGAAGGCTTGACCGGCGCGGACGATAGGGAGGCTGGGTCCAGCGGTCGAACGCATCATTCAGTTCTTGAACAACCTCGCGATCGCTAGTGTACGCTTGCGCGCACTTATGGTCTTTATCAAAGAGAATTACATGCTGCCAGACGAGGAGGTGCGCGAGGAAAACACAGGCTGGGGCATCACTCGGAGGCAGAGCGTGCGACATCGCGGCGCGAGCAACTTGCAGGGACTGTTGGTGCGAACCGGCCCACTTCTTGGACTGGGCATTCACCATGACGAAGTGCGCCGGAACAAAGTCAGGCGCGAGTTGGATGGCCTGCCCGTAAGACTGATGAAGATGCTTGTGAAGATCCGAGAAAATTTGGCATGAGCGCATAAGGAAAACATATGGAGTGGGATCGGCCGGATCCAGTTGGGTGGCTTGGCGCAAGCTCGCAATGGTCGCCTTGACGTATTGCGCGGTCTGAGCCATCTGTTGCTCGGTGGTGCGATCGGCCGTCTTGGTTCCCCGGCTCTTGCTGACCAGATCCAACAGGTGAACGCCGCGAATCAATGACAAATCAACTGATTTGGGTTCGGTAGCGCAAAGAGGATTGAGCGAACCCTGCAAAATCGATGGGCCGACAAGATCGAGGACGAAGTAACGGTCCTGCCAGTCGTGGCTCTGTCGAGTGCGGGCTAGGAACTGCCGTAGTCCGGTGAAATTACCCTGAGCGACTTGCTCTTGCAACATCGCGGGTTCGGCGCTGTCGACGCCGCCAGCAAGTTCCTGCGTCATGTCAGCAATGGAAGAGCTGTGGTCCATAGAGGCTCACTTTCCTTGACTGGAGCTTTGTTTTCCGCGGGAGTCAGGTCGACTTCGATGATTACATCCAGTTCGGACTTTGGGAATCTGGCGGATGGGCTGCTACGAAAGTAACTGGCGGCGAATCGACATAGTGAAGCGGCTAACTCGATTCGGAAAGGTCGTAAAGCTTTCTTATACCGGAAGCTCTTCCTGCATCCAGCCGCCGGTAGATTCTTGTTTGGGCTCAGCTCCGGCTAGATCGAGGACGAGTTTTTCGAGGATGAGGCGCTTGCCCGGAGGATTCGAGCGGAGGGCTAGATCGGCTTTGGCTACCAGGCGAATAGCGCGCGTGAGTTCGCGCTTTGATTTGTAGCGGCGGGCCTGGCGGATGATGTCGTCGGCTGCGAAGGGCGGGACTCGGAAGCCTTGCCAGAGCGCGGCCCACAACATACGCTGGTCGCGGACGTTGCGCTCGAGGATCACAAGCATCTGGCGGAAGGTTTTTGCCAGCATATACAAATGGCCGATGGCCGCTTCTTCGCCGTCTCCCGTGGAGAGGAGCGCGTCGAGGATGGAGAGCGCGCGGATGCGATCTTTGGAGGAGATGGCGTCGGTGAGTTCGTAGAGCGAGCGCTGCTTGGCGGCGAGGACCATGGTCTCAACATCGCCGAGCGTGATTTTTTTCCTTTCGCCGACGTAGAGCATTAACTTTTCGAGTTCGTTCGAAACCATCATCATGTCGCCACCGAGGGCGTCGACCAGTTCGCGAGCGCCGTCGGGATCGATTTTGACGTCGCGCGTCGCGCTGTATTCGGCGATCCAGCGGACGGCTTCGCCTTCTTCGACACGCGAGAGTTCGACTATGCCGCAGAAGGGGCCGAGATCTTCGCGGATTTTCTGGTAGCGATCTTTGTCGGTCATCTCCATGCGGCGGGCGTCGGCGGGGATGCTGATGTGGTCGGCCACGAAGACGAGAAGCGCGTCGGGATTGGGATTCTTGCAGTAGTCTTCGATGGCGCCGATTTTTTCTTCGTTCGAGCCGCGACCGAAGAGGGCTTTTACGCCGCGTACGAAGAAGACCTGGAATGGGGCCATCAGCGACGGGGTGCGGGCGCGGTCGAGAACCTCGCTTAGCGAGGTTTCGGCCAGATCGAATTCGAAGACGCTGAAGTCAAGGGAGTCGGGGGCGACCATGTGCTCGAGGATGGCGTCGCGGCAGCGCTTGCGGAAGAAGGCTTCATCGCCGACCAGCACGTAGGCAGGGCGGAGCTTGCGCGACTCGAGTTCCGAGAGGAAGCGGTCGGCTTGGGTGAAGGCGCGCATTCTCTTGTACGTTACATTATCGCCGATAAGTATTTTGCCAAAGTCTTCGAATCTTGTTGCCGGATTGAGCGCCCTTGCCCTCAGCGGCTGAAGCCGCATTCTTAAGATTGAGTGATCGCAATGCTGAAGCATCGCGCCGCCCAAAATCATCAATACGCCTCCAGTATATTGGCGACCAATGTGCGCGCGAAATCGCGGGACAAGCGGTCGACGGCGGGCGAGTCTTCCTCGAAGAAGCGTGGAAGGTCGGCGGAGATTTCGTATTGATCGTGGAACAAATAGGCCGGATTCTGGAAGACTACTTTGCCTTTGCTGTCGGTTAACGTGACTTGCACGCTTACTGTGACCAGGGCGCTTACGGCGCGGCCGGTTTGCGCGTCGTAGGCTAGTGGTGCGGCTGTGGCGGAGAGGACGGTTCCTTTCAGAGTAGCGTCGGCGTCCTGGTGGGTGTCATGGATGACTTTGAATTGCGTGCGCGCGTCGAATTCGCGGATTACTGCGTCGGTCAGCAATTGCTCGATACGGAAGGTCTGGCTGTGGCTGGCGAAGGCAGGAATAGCGATGGTGTGGATGGTCGGAGGCAGCGCATTGGCGTGGCCGACTTCGTGATAGCCGCAGGCGGTTGTCGATAGCATCAGACTGAGCAGGAACACGGCTTGGAGAACAGTCGAGAGGACCGCGGCGATTTTCAGCACTCGTTGCGGGTCGCGAGGCTGGCGCCAACGTTGCGTGCCCGAACACCGGAGGCGCCAGCGTTTCATTGAATCTGATCTCACTGAATCTGTCCCAGCGGGCGAGAGACAGTCAGAGTTTCGGCGCATTCAACTGCGGCTAAAGCTGAGATCCGCAGGTTGTCGATGGCCGCCCAGAGCCAGATTCCGTTCTTGCGGCTGGCATCGCTTGAAAGCGAGACGAGTATGTCCCCTTGGCCGGCTGCGCTTACGTTGTTGGGCGGATCGTCCGCCTTGGTTACGACTACGTGTTCGCCGGCGAGAGCGTCAGCGAAATCTTTTATCGCCGTTGGCTTCTCGGTCTCAATATAAATTGAAAACGCGTAGCCGTGGAAGACTGGGGCCTGGACGGTTACAAGCGAAGGCTCGAGGATTCCGGGCGCAAGTTGGCGATAGTGCTTGAGAATACGATCGGAAACTTTATCGAGCGAGTGGCGCGATCTCCGTCCATAGCGCGCCACCATGTTGAAGGCTACCTGGACATCAAAAACATTCTTGGGGAGATCCTGGAAGGCCAGGAGGTTGATGGTTTGCTCGTGCAGCTCGTCCATGCCTTTTTGCCCGTACTCGGAGGCGGGCTCGAAGACTGTGACTATCATGCGCTCGACTCGGACAAACTTCTGGGCGCGCAAAGCGAGCAGGGCGAGAGCGGTCGCCGCGGGATGCGCTACCACTACCGGCCCCGGCTGCAACTGCGGCATCACGGGTTGGCCCGACTGGCGCTCGATCCAAGGCGAGCGGATGGAGGCGCCGGGCGCTTCTTCGAGGGGGCCGGTCGAATCGATGATGGTGTTCCCAAGGTCGCGTGCGATCTCCCATTTGGCGCGGGTGGCGCGCGGGTCGGAGGCGAAGAAGGTAAAGTCCACGTTTTCGAACTGTTCGGGGCGGATGCTCTGGATGAAGGTCATCTCGTCGCCCACGGCTTCAAGCTGGCCGAGAGATTGGTCGTCATCGAGGAGCCGGATATCGACGGCGGGGAAATTGCGGTCGCGGAGGATTTCGGCGATTTCTTTTCCCATGAGCGAGGCTGCGCCTACGATAGCGATGCGATAGAGATTAGCAGCGCGAAGATCGGCGGGCGCACTGGTGGACTTTGATTCGGGCTTGGAAACTGGGGTCATGATGTTAAAGATGCTTCATGTGAGGGCGGAGGTGCAGGCGGGGCTTTGCGGCGGAAGATCCACTGCAAACGCCAGAGAATGCCGGAGGCCATATAGAGCACAGAAATTCCGAAGAGAACAGGCCCGGAAAAGTAACGGATGGAAGCAATGAGAATGCCGAAGATAACGATGAGACGAAAAGGATGGCGGGAGCGAAAATCGATGTCTTTGAAGCTGTAGAAGCGCCAGGTGCTAACCATCAGGTAGGCGACTACAACTACCATCAGAAGCCAACTCACTGAAGTGCGCCACGAGACCAGCGGCTCGCCGGAGAGGAAATGGACTACGGCCGCGATTACACCGGCGCCGGCGGGGATCGGCATGCCGACAAAATATTTTTTACCAGGGCGCCCGGGATTCGAGGGCTGAGGATTCGAGGTGATGTTGAAGCGTGCAAGACGGCTGGCTCCGGCCATCAGGAACGCGAAACTGGCGATGGTTCCGATTTGCGTGACTTTTATGCGGAGTTCGTGCGGAAGTGTCGCCGGGAGCATGTGGAAGCCCCACATCCAGGCCAGCAGAGCGGGGGCGACGCCAAAGGTAACTACATCGGCTAGCGAATCCAGCTCTTTGCCGAAGTCGCTTTCGGTGTGGGTCATGCGGGCGATGCGGCCGTCGAGGCCATCGAAGAACACGGCAAAGCCGATCGCCATGGCAGCGAAATCGAAATGCCACGGCTCACCTACGCTGCCGCGCGCGGTCTCGAGAATGGCGAAGAATCCGGCGGCAATATTGGCGGTGGTAAAGAGCGAAGGCAGGATGTACATGCCCTTGCGCATGCGTCCGCGGGGGCGGTCGGTGTCGCGACGTCGGGGCGTTAGGCCTTCCATGATGAGGAGACCTCCCGTGCGTCGGTGGCGGGTTCGGCGCCTTTTGACTGGTTAGTGGCGGACTGCTGCGCTGGCGATTGCGATACGGGTAAAAGAGCCAGGATCGATGAACCACCCTTGACGTGGTCGCCGGGTTTAACCTGAGTAGCAGCGGCGGTATCGAAGATTATGTCTACGCGCGAGCCGAATTTGATCAGGCCTACGCGCTGGCCGCGTGCGACCATGTCCCCTACTTTGAGGTTGAACACGATGCGGCGGGCGATCAGGCCGGCGATTTGCTTGAAGATTACAGTGCGGCCTTCGCCCTCTACAGTGACTACGTTCTGCTCGTTTTCATCGGCCGAAGTTGGAGCCATCGCGTTCAGAAATTTGCCGCGCTGGTAGCGGACATCGCGGATCACGCCTGCGATCGGCGAACGATTTACGTGCACATTGAATACGTTGAGAAAGATGCTGATGCGGGTTCGCTGGACTCCTGCAGTGTTGATGGTGGAGATGTCGGTGACTTTGCCGTCGCCGGGAGAGACGATGGCGCCGGGCTGGTTTGGGATGTGGCGCTCCGGATCGCGGAAGAACCAGACGCAGAAGGCTCCGAGGAGGAGTACCGGGATGACATAGGGCACGGCACGCGGCCAGCCCGCGAGCCAGATGATTACACCCATAGCGACTGCGCTGCCGATGCCGTAGAAGTAGCCGTCACGCACCATGGGAAGTTGAAATGATTATAGAGCCGAGCAGGAAAAATCAGATAACTGCAATAAAAAAAGGCGCTTACATGCGCCTTGGTTGCACACATAGAACCACTCTGGTGGCTTGGAGTGGGATCGGTAGGCGATCCCTGAAAGAAAATTAGGCCGACTGGCGCTGGCCAACGCGCTCCAGACTGTGCATCTGGTCTTTAAGGCGCAGCTTCAGTTTCTTCAGCCGCACTTCTTCTAATTTTTCGTCATCAGTGAGGTAGCGTTTCTGGGTGAGGGATTCGAGTCTTTGGGAGTACTGCGAGTGCTCCTGAACCAGTCGTTGGAACTCTTCATGACCGGCCAGGATTTGGTCTCTCGGAGTGAGCATCCTTGACAGACCTCCTGAATTATTACTGCGCGGTTAAAAAGTAGCACAGGTCCCACATGGGATTCAATCGGGAATTGGGGTCATATCCATGGCCCGACTAGGCGGGGCTAAATGGCTGGATTTGCACAGTTAGTTGTGCAGGAAGTCGGATGGAAGTGGAAACGGGCTTGTGTGGCTTGTGTGGAGGGTGTAGGGGCGAGACCCGATGCGCCAGCCGGCGGGGGGCCGACATTACAGGCTCGTGTGTAGTCACTACTCGCGACGGTGCCGAGCGTAGAGAATCGCATCCTCGGACGGGTCGTGATAGTAGGCGCGGCGGCGGCCGACTTCGCCGAACCCGTGGCGTTGGTAAAGGGCGCGGGCGGCGGTGTTCGACTCACGGACTTCGAGCAACAGCGCAGTGGCGGCGGAGCGTTCCCAAATCCCGAGTAGCGATTGCATGAGTTGCGCGCCGATGCCTTGGCGGCGAGATTCTTGTCGCACGACCACGTTCTCGATCTCCCATTCATCGGCAATTCCAACGATGCGGGCACAGAGGAAACCCTGGAGTTTGGGCTCGCGGTTTTCGCCTTCGCATTCCGCCACCAGGAAACACGCGCCGTCGGGTTGACTCTGGAAGCGTTCCCGGTAGTGATCCGGGCTCCAATGCGCGGCACCTTGAACGGATTGTTCGAGGGCAAGGATTGCTGCAAGGTCGTCGATCTGGGCAACGCGGATCTGAACGCCACGAACGGAGATGATTGGCTTCGCCAAACGTCGCGGATTGGCTTCGGGCTGGTGTGGCATGTCGACCTAGTGGCGCGGCTGCGGAAAGATTTCAGCGTCGGAGCGGCGGATGTAATTGGCTTCCAGATCTTCGGGGCGAACTGTTTGGCCGTGCTGGATGTGTTGCCAGCCAAGGCGCGCAATCACTTCGCTGCTCGGATAGGCAATGCGCTCGCAAGGAACGCCGGCGGCGGCGAGGATCTCGGCGAGCGCGGCATCCGGGGTGATTACTTTTCTTGCTCCTTTGGCTTGGGCGAGAAATTCCTCGCGCGTCAGCGAGCGCTCGCTGTGCATTCGCGGCAACCCATGCCCAAGCTCATAATCGCCGACGTAGATTTCACCTCGGCCCGCGTCGATAACCCCCAGTACTCGACCCGCGTTTCTGCTCGACCAGGCAACTGCCTCGAGCAGTGAGATGGCGGCGATCGGCTTCTGGAGAATCTCGGCCAGCGCTTTAATGGCGGCCAAGCCTACGCGAAGTCCGGTGAAAGAGCCCGGACCGGAGACTGCGGCGAAGGCGGACAGGTCGGACTTCGCGTGTCCGTGCTTGGCAAGCAGCGCGGCAATTTGCGGGACTAGTTGGGCGGAAAATGTACCGCCCGCCAACGGGACGACTTCGAGGATGTCGACATCGGGCTTTCCTTTTGCTACGTGCGCGAGCGCAAGGCTGCCGCTTTTTCCGGACGTGTCGAGAGCGAGCAGGAGCTGAGGCATGTGTAATTTGAAATTTGTAATTTGTAATTTGAAGCCCTCTACCCGAAGAGTGATGAGGATTCTGAAATTACGAATTACAGATTGCGAATTACAAATGCTCACTTTCCACAAGCTCCAGCAACACGCCCCCCGCACTTTGAGGATGAACGAACACATAGCGATGGCCGCCAGCGCCAGTTTTGATTTCTTCGGAGACGAGGCGGACGCCGTCTTCTTTAAGCTTTGCAACCGCAGCTGGTAGGTCAGGAACGCGCATGGAGATATGGTGTAGACCTTCTCCGCGTTTGGCGATGAATTTTGCAATCGTGGAATCGTCGGAAGTTGCTTCGAGGAGTTCGATACGGGTTTCGCCGACGGGGACCATTACGACGCGGACTTTTTCCTGAGAGACGGTTTCCTCCGGCGAGACGGATAGGCCGATCTTTTCGTAAATACGCTTCGCCGTGGCGAGAGATTTTACAGCGATGCCGATATGGTCGATCGCGAACATTGACACCTCGGAGGCCGAAGCCCCGATTTATTTTTAGCGACTCGCGGCGCGGCCCGCTATCGATCCATTGCCGATCCTGTCGTGTTGCGCTCCGAGATGGGGCGGGGCCCGTCTCTACGAAGTCTTCGTCACTATTTCTTCCACTAGCGAATACGGGTCGCGTTTGTGCTCGGCTACTTCGGTGGCGTAGCGATTCAATTTGGAGTCCTCAATTTGGGAGCGCGCTTTTTCCAGCATCGCGTCGCGCAGCATTTCTACCAGACGCGCGCGCCAGTTTTCGACATTTTTCTGGAGGAGCAGATTCTCCTCCTGAAGATATGCCTCGTAGCTGGCAATGGCTTCCGCCAGTTTCTTTGTTCCCTTGCCTTCGCTGGCCACGGTTTTTACGATGGGCGGAGTCCAGCGGTCGTGGCGTGTGGCCAGCGATTGCATGGCGTGGATTTCGCGTTCCACTCGTTCTGCGCCATCACGATCGCTTTTGTTGATGACGAAGATGTCGGCGATCTCCATTATGCCGGCTTTGATCGTCTGCACGTCGTCACCCATGCCAGGGACGAGAATGACGACGGTGACAGCGGCGAGACGGACGATATCGACCTCGTCCTGCCCGACGCCAACCGTTTCGATCATGACCAGGTCGCGGCCCGAGGCATCGAACACGGTGGCTACATCGGCGGTGGTGCGGGCGAGTCCGCCGAGCGAACCTCGGGTGGCCATGCTGCGAATGAAGATTCCGGGATCGCCGTGGTGGTCCTGCATGCGAATGCGGTCGCCTAGGATCGCACCGCCTGTGTAAGGGCTGGTCGGGTCGACGGCGATGATTCCGACTGTTTTATTTTCTTTGCGATAGTACTTTGCGAGTTGATCGACCAGCGTGCTCTTCCCTGCGCCAGGAGGGCCTGTTAATCCGATGACGCGCGCGTGGCCGGTGTGCGGGAAGAGCGCCTTGAGCAGATCGGAGTTGCCGGGCTGGCGATTCTCGACGATGGATATGGCCCGGGCGAGGGCGCGCGGGTCGCCGGAGCGGAGGTCATCAACGATCGTGGCGGTGGGAACCAAACACGATAGTGTAACAATACGGCTTGGCAATCCGAGCCGATGCGCGCCGGTTCATCCGCGTCGTCGATTTCAGCGAGCACTTCAGCGCGCGATGGCGACTGGATGCTTGGGCTGGTAGAGGCCGATCTTGCCGCCTCCTGGAAGGGAGATGGAAGTCAGGCTTCCCCAGCGCTCTTCGTGCACCGGGCCGCACTCGACTTTTTTCTCACGCAATGATTCCATCGTGGACTTCAGGTCGTCGCACATGAAGTACAGCTCATGCCGGTCATTCTTTTCGTCGGGATGAAATGCCGCCTCGGCGGGTGGCAGGGCAAAAATGAGCCAGCCGTGGCCGGCATCGACCGCGGGAAAATTGAGGATGTCGCGAAAGAACTTGCGGTCCTCTTCAGCATCTTTGCTGTAGATGATGACGTGAGCGCCAGTGAACATGACGACCTCCGTTCGAAAGGTGCTGGTTCGACTTTCGAAGCTAGGAGCTACTTTAATCCTTCAGCAATTGCCGAGCAATCACCAGCCGCTGAATCTCGCTGGTCCCTTCGCCGATGGTGCAGAGCTTGACGTCGCGATAAAACTTTTCCGCGGGTTATTCTTTGATAAAGCCGTAGCCGCCGTGGATCTGCACGCCTTCGTTTGCGCATCTGACAGCCACTTCGCTGGCGTAGAGTTTCGCCATGGACGATTCCTGCGTAGTCTTCATGCCGGCGTCTTTCATCGACGCGGCGCGCATCGTGAGAAGTCGAGCAGCCTCGATTTCGGTAGCCATGTCGGCCAATTTCCACTGGATAGCTTGGAATTCGCTGATGGCTTTGCCAAACTGGTGGCGCTCTTTGGAATACTTGAGCGCCGCTTCGTATGCGCCTTCGGCCATGCCTAGCGAAAGTGCGGCGATGGAGATGCGGCCACCGTCGAGAATGCGCATGGCATCGATGAAGCCGGTGCCCTCGTGCCCGAGGAGATTTTCTGCGGGGACAAAGCAGTCTTCAAAGACCAACTCAGATGTATCGCTGGCGCGCAGGCCCAGCTTGTTTTCTTTCTTTCCGGCGCGGAAACCCTTTGTGCCTTTCTCAACTACGAATGCGGACAGCCCATGCGTGTGCGCGGCGCGATCGGTGATGGCGAGCACCACCGCGACGTCGGCGTAGTGGCCGTTGGTGATGAACGTTTTGGTGCCGTTGAGAGTCCATCCACCCTTGGCGCGCGTGGCGGTCATGCGGGCGCTGCCGGCGTCGGAACCGGAAGAGGGCTCGGTCAATCCCCAGGCACCGATAAACTCACCGGTTGCAAGCTTCGAGACATATTTTTTCTTTTGCGCCTCATTGCCCGCCACAAAAATGTGGTTCGTGCAGAGCGACGTGTGAGCGGCGACGATGATGCCGACCGATCCATCGACGCGAGAGAGCTCCTCGATGGCGGTTACGTATTCCACATAGCCCATGCCGGCTCCACCGTATTCGGGCGGGAAGATTGCGCCCATCAGGCCGAGTTTTCCTAGCTCTTTGACGGTGGCTAGTGGAAATTCGCTGGACTCGTCCCACTGCATGACGTAGGGCGCGATTTCGCGCGCGGCGAATTCGTGGACACTTTTTTTGAGGTGTAACTGCTCGTCGTTCAGTTGGAAGTCCAAAGCTCCTCCGGCGGATTTTTTCTTTACTGGCGGCCAATTCCGAACGAAACCATGGGGCTCGTCGTCGGAGGACCGGGCTATGAATTTGTAATTTGGATGCCGCGCGCGGGGATGGCGCTGAAACTGGCGCCCAACTGTTTATTTAAGCATGTTGGTGGCGATTCACGAAATTCTGGTACCGACCGGTTGGCTTGGGGAGTGGATCCTTAGGACGCCTCAGAATTACTCGCCCAATCAGGTAGCTCGGCTTCGCTCAGTGGTTAGATCTGCACACTCCGAAGTGCCTCCGAATGCATCGACAAGGCGCATAGGGCCCCTCCGCGGCGGGCTGTTCCCTGCATCTAAATCTGCATGCTACCCTCGAAGTCTCGGGAGACTAGAACTGTCTTGCAAGACCTGCGCCCACCTACTCATTTTCGCGGACGCCGTTTACACAGGCTGGCCGGCTTGGCGGTTGCCGCCGCTCTTGTGGTGACACCGTTCGTTGCGACCCGTGCCCTGGCCGCTGACCGCGGCACGATTGTCCGCGAAGCGATCATTTATATCTCGCCCGATTCCAGTTCGCACAAGCTTGCGCAAGCGGAGCGTGGGCGCGAAGTCATTCTGCTGGATAAGAGCCGCAACTGGATCCAGGTGGAAGCCCTGCTCGGTTACACCAATGCTCCCGACGACGCATTCGTCTATGACGATGATGAACAGAACCGTAAAACGGTAAGCGGCTGGCTACTGGATGTGGGCGTGGTGTGGCCGTCGACGCCCAATGGCGATCGCATTATTTTCGGCGCAGCCGTCGACGCCGAAGATGTGGCGAGCCAGCGGCACGGGCGGCGCGGCGCGGCGCAGGACGCTTTGCGGCTCTATCGGCGCGTCTATGACATCTTCCCGACTTCCCCGCTGGCGGGAGAGGCGCTGTATCGCGCGGCCGACATCAAATGGCAGATCGACAAATCGGATTTTCAGTCCCGGCCTTCGGCGCACGAGAAGGAGTCGTTTTACCGGCAGGGCATCGATGAAGAACAGATGAAGCTGGTGATAAAGAAATTTCCAGACAGCAAGTGGGCCGAGTTGGCCAGCTTTCATTTGATCGACAACAAACTGTGCGGCGACTGGCAGGGATCGTCGAAGTGTCCCGATAAAGAGGCGGAGATTTATGAGAAGTACGCGAAGGAGCATCCCCAGTCGCCATCTGCGCCAGAGGCCATGTACAACGCGCTCTCGCGGCGGGCCGCGCTGATTGAGATTTATAAAACGGAAGATCAGCCGAAAAAGTCCGATAAGAGTAAAGACGAGGCCATCGCGCTGGCGCAGCAGTTGAACACGCAGTATCCGCAGAGCGAGTGGTCGTCGCGCGGGCAGATGCTGCTCTACCTGGTGCAGCAGGGAGTGCCGACGTACGGGAATTCGGTGGAGTAGTCAGTGGAGCCCCGTGGCGGGGTCGCTCGAAGTCATTCACCCAGGAATTTCGCCAGCGGTTCCCAGTAGTTCCCTTTCCATCCTTCGGCTAAATGTAGCGCTGTGCCATCCGGAAAACCGCGGTGATCGAAGATGATTTTCGTGCCTGAGCCCTGCTCGACCAGTTCGAACTTTGCGATCGAGTAAGCGCCTGCGGCCCAACTACCCGCGCGCCAAACCTGGACGATTCGCTGATCCGGAATCAGTTCGATTTGTCTTCCCGTGACGTAGCCGCCAAAAAGCGTGAAGGGTCCGCCTGGTTCGCGGCTGAGCTCGGCCGGCCTATCGCCCAGAGATTTCATGGATTGCGCGGCCGCACTCATCTTTACGACGTGGTCGAATTGGGTGGCATCAGTGAGCGCATGGTAGACGCGTTGGCGGCTGGCCTTGAACACCGGTTCCTGATGAATGGCTTCGGCGGTGCGGGAAATTCCATCATCGACAGCGACAGCCCAGGCCGCGCGTGAGCCCAGCGCAACACCGCTGCACGCGGCGGCGGCGCTCACCATCATTTGGCGGCGGGTAGTTCGGCTTGCCGGCAGTGCCAGGTCTTTTCTGTCGTTCATCATTTGTGTCGCCTCTCGAATTTCGATTTTCAAATCGTACAGGTCGCCAGTGTTGAGCCATCACAACATGGAATCAAAATATGTTCAAAGTAATATTTTGGCTGGACCGCGGAGGTGGTGCAGCGCATACTTTGGCAGCAGATGGCATGTTTCTGAAGGAGATCGAATGCCCTATCCCGCCGGCCACAGCAAGCTCATGAGAAAGAAGATCATCGATAGTGCGCGAAAGCTTTTTAACCGCTATGGATTCGACAATGTATCTATAAAGCAGATCATGGCATACGCCGGCCTGACGCATGGGGGTTTCTACAGTTACTTCGAAAGCAAAAGCGATCTCTATTCCGAGGTTGTTGGATGTTTCTTTACCGATCCGGAGTGGAAGAGTTGCTGGAAGGGCGTGAAGGTCGATCTGTCGTCGACCGATGTCGGGCCGCAGGTTGTGCGTGCCTATCTATCGCGCCAACATTTTGAGGACATCGAAAATTCCTGCCCGATGGTGGCAATTCCGAGCGAT
The DNA here is from genome assembly GCA_049589635.1 of Terriglobales bacterium. Lineage (GTDB taxonomy): Bacteria > Acidobacteriota > Terriglobia > Terriglobales > Acidobacteriaceae > Acidiflorens. The sequence continues at coordinate 5,065 of JBAWBE010000166.1, read as the reverse complement.
GTCGCGCGCAGCGGCCGGAGCGCCAAGCAGGCGTTTGAAACGGTGTTCCAGGCGATGGTGAATGTGCTCGAACGCAGCTTTGACAAGAAACTGTTCGGCAAGAACCTGCATCGGCAGGCGCAGGCTACGGCCGCCCTGTGCGTGGGCGGCATGGTGGTGGCGCGTTCCATGGTCGATCGAGATATTGCCGACGATTTGCGCGCCGCCTGCATGGCTGTCGCGCATCAGCTCGGCGGGTGGGATCAACCGCGAGAGCCAAAGATGAATGAAGCCAGCGGCGGAACTCGCTCACGCTCTCCGCATCGCAGGCGAGAGCGGGCTATAGCAAGTTGAGCTGGCAGATCGACGACAACCGGACTTCAGTCACGAAGCCGCATCTGCGTCATTACGTCCGTGGATGTCATCGCGCCGGATCGAAGCGGGCGCGTACCCGGAACTAGATCCCGCACTCCATCCGGCGCTGAAGAGTCCGGTGGGCTAGGGCTTGACCGAGAAGGCGATGCCGCAGCCTAGATCGGTTCCCTTTTCGTCGATACATTCGCCGCTGCCGCCGGCTTGAGTCGTACCGTAGAGATTTCCATCACTACCGAAAATCAATCCAGCAGAGGGAAACGAGCCGTCGGCGGCCGAAGGACTCGTGCCGCCGCTGAAGACGTGCAGCACGCTTTCACTCGATTTGCCTCCGGAGTTCGCCACTTCAAACACCAAGCCGCATCCGTCTTGTTGGTCGGTATAGGCGCAATCGGAGAGATTCCCGCCTCCCTGAGTGTTTCCGTAGATGTTGCCCGACTTATCGAGAACGGGAGCGCCGACCGGGGTACCGCCATCGCTTTGTCCTGTGAAGTTGTAGAGCACATTTTGAGTCCAGTTCGTTCCGGAAGAGGTGAGCTTGTATACGAGGCCGTAGTTGGATGGTCCGCCAGAAAGTGCAAAGCCGTAGAGGTTGCCGGATGAGTCGGCGGCCAAACCAGCGGGGTTGTAGCCTCCGGATGCGCCGGTGAAATTGTTAATCACAGTCATCTTTCCCTTGAGCGTCGATTCGTAGGCGGTGCCGTAACCATCGGCGCCACCACTCTGGGTGGTTCCATAGAGGGCGCCGTTCAGATAAAGGAGGCTACCGTAGGGATATGTGCCGGCTTTTTTGGCGAAATGGTGAAGAACTTTTTCGGTCCAGGAAGCGCCGCCTTTCGCGGGAGGCGTGAGCTTAAACAAGACGCCACAGCCGGCCTTCAGGCTACAACCGGTGCCACCGCCCAGGCCAGTGACGCCGTACAAATTTCCGGTGGCGTCGAAGGTCATTGGGGACAGACTGGGGTTGCGTCCGTCTTTGCCGCCCTGGAAGTTGTAGAGAACCGTTTCGGACCAACTGCCGCCGGATTGGGAGAGTTCAAAGACGACTCCGCAGCCGATGTTCGAATTACCTAACAAACAGGTGCCGCTGCCGCCGCCGTAGGTTGTGCCGAAGAGATTTCCCTTGCTGTCGATAACAAGTCCGGACTCCGGCAAATTGCCATCGCTAGTGCCGTTGAAGGTAAAGATGGTGGTTACAGCCCAACTTCCGCCTTTTTTGGCGGGAGGGGAGAGTTCGAAAGCGATACCGTTATTGGTGCCGTTTTCGGCGCCCGGGCCGGCGGCGACACCATAGAAATTACCGGCCGAATCCTCAACAAGAGGGCCCAGAGGGGTCGAGGTATCAGGCTGAAAGTTGTAAAGATTCGTGTACGAAGAGACGGCGAACATTGGGGTTACCGCAAAAATGGAGGCGAACGCCAACGCGGCCAGGGCAGTCCGAAACCAGAATCTGTGGTGCATGATTGAAAGCTCCTTCGAGGAAATCGTTGGGTTCGAGCTTCAGATGCGGCATTTGAAGGGGTCAGTTGCCGGGGTTAGTAAGTGCTTGGCAGACAAGTACTAATACTCGGTAAGAACTGTAGAAGAAACGCGGGTTAACCCATTTATTGCTGTACGGCGGCTTTGGCGTGTAGCGTTTTTCCGATAGCGAGCGCCAATAATAACGGGGCTATTTACCGTTCTTTTTATTTACTTCTGTTTACTTCCCGACCGGCAGATCGACGTAACTGTCGTTGAACAATTGGACGCGGGTTGGCTCCTTCGTATCCTCGATTGTTTCTGCGCTGACCTCTTTGCCTGAACCGTAGTTGATTTCGCGGCCAGGATCTTTGACGAGCGTTACAACAATGACGACGCGGCTGCCGGACTGGAGCTGGCGGCTCATTAGGCGTCCGCTGATGAAGTCGAGGCGCGTGCGCTCGTTGGGCACTAAGAGTCGGCGATGACTGCGATCGTCTGATGCATAGGCGCGGGCATAGCTGGCACGTGTCCAGTATTCGGAGAGTTGCATGTATTCGCCCTTGGGCGTCTGCTCGTACACGTCGACTTCAAAATCGAAGTCTTTTTTGTTGCTGATGAAATCCAAATGGCCGGAAAAGAGGCCGCTCAACTCGGTCGCACTGGCCAGCGGGTCGCTGATGAATTCGACTCCGTTCCAAGTATCGACGTCCTTGTCGAGTACACCGCCGCCCAGCATCTTGCGATCCACATCTTTGCGGTCAGCGTAGTCGACTGCGAGAGAGACCGAACTCTCGCCGGCGGCAGGCTCGCGGCTGAGCACATAAGCGCCGCCTGATTTCTGCGCGGTGAAGTGCAGGGGCAGCGAATGATCGGCCATGGCGGCTAACGAAGGCGCGTGTTTCCAAGCGTTTGCTCCAGTCACTTCATAGTTGACTTTGTCCTGAAGGAGCTCGGGCATGGGCGCGCCTTTCAAAATATGGTCGAACCACTCGAAGCGCAGCGCTTCAAGATCGATGAGGGCGAGCGGATCGAGTTTGTAGCCGGAGGTTTCGCGAAAGTCCTGGCCGAGCAGGCCGACCGTTCCATGCTGCGCTCCGAGGTGGTCGTAGGGACCAATCACCAGATAGTGTTCGGCCTTGGGGTTGTAGCGATAGTGCTGCGCGAAGTAGTAAGTCGCAGCTCCGGGGCCGCCATAGAAGTATCCAGCCGTCTGAAGCACGGGAATGTTGATGCGGGCGAATTCCTCCTGATACGGGATTAAGCTCTGCCAGTACGCGTCATAACTCGGATGGGAGATCCACGTATCGAAAATAGGATTGGGCGTGCCGTCGATCTTTTCCAGATCGCGATATGCGCGGCCACTGGCGTACCAGTCGTGGTTCAACTTTCCCCACCGTCCACGGTCGGAATAAACCTTGTCGTCGTCACCCTTTAGATCGGTGGTATAGAAGGGCCATGAATAGATGAAATTCCAAAACACGTTCCCTTCCATCGGAACGTCCAGGCCCGGCGCGACCGGCGCGCCAACGTCGATGGCCTTGAGAGCCTTGGGCATGTGCTTGGTCGCAGCCCAGCCCGCGCCGCCCGAGTAGCTACCGCCATACATGCCCACGCGGCCATCGCTCCACGGCTGGACGCTGATCCAGTCGATGAGCGCGGCGATATCGCTTGCGTCGTGCTCGTACGGCACTGGCTTGTCAGGGCTGCATCCCTTGCCGCGGACGAGACCCTCGATCCCGACGTAGCCGTGCGCAGCGGCGGGGCGAGCACCAAAGCGAAGGTTGTCGTCGGGATCGGCATAGATGGTGAATTCGAGGAGCGCGGGAAGACGCGCCGGGGCGTTCCGTGGGCGAACAATCAGAGCACAGATGATGCCGCCATCCGGCATTTTTACCGGCACGTCTTTTTCGATGATGTAGCGGCGGGCATCGTCCTCGACGATGAGAGGCGCGGCCTGCGTCGTCGGCCATGGCGAAGATGACAATGTTACCGGAGCGGTCAGCGGCGCAAAACTACGGAAGGCCTCGGCGACCTGGTAGTCGCGAACAAGCTTCAGCGCATCCACGGCCGAGATGCTCGATTTGCCTTTCTGCGCGTCGAGATCTCTTTGCAGGCTCCCCTGGAGGTACTCAACTTCCACGGCGAGCGCACGGATGACGAGTGCGGAAGTCTGGTTATCGAGCTGGGCAAATTTCTCGCGGAAGGAGCGTTTAAAAGCTTCTTCGAAGGGTAGCTTGTCGGACATCTCTTTGAGTTTCGCTGCGGCAAATATCTCGTGTTGCACGTTAACCCATGCGGCGCGGGCGGGATCTGGCCACCGCCGCATACGCAACTCCGAGAGGGATTGCAGCGCCCGCGCGTAGTCGCCTGCGACCATCTGGAGACGGAAGAGATTGTCCAGGTAAACGCCGCGATCGTTCTCTTTGTAAGTGTCGATCAATTGCTTCGCGAGGCCAGACATGGGCTTCGCGAGCGTCGCAGGATCGCCGGAAGTTGGCTCGGGGAAATCGAATTGCTGGGCGTTGGCAAAGCATGCGACCGTAATACAGAGCACGACGACGTTGATCGTCTTGCACATTTGAAAGCCTTTCTCCTACCGGCTGCTCTAGCAGGCTGCGGAAAAACTCGGTAGATAGGTACGGTCTCACCATTGGCTGACGCCATCCGGACTCTTGCCGGGCGATAGCTCAACCCGAAGTGACTTTGCATCGATTCTCCCCGCAAGTCCTTAACACGGGCCGAGAACCAATCGGTACACCTTGTCGCCATTCTGGTCGGTAGCTGTTTCGATTCCCAAAGACATGATGACGTTTTGACCACTGAAGTCCTGCAACTCAATATCCGTCACGTTCTCAAAAATGAAATCTACCACGGCCGGTTTGTGCGGATAGTACGGGTAGACACGAAGAACAGATTGGCCTTTGCGAGCCAAGGACAGGCTGATGACCTCTGCATCGTGGAAGTCTGGCCAGCTTCCAAACCACTGCCTCACCGCCTCCGCGCCAGTCAGTCTAGCTTCAATGTCAGATTCGTTCATGCAGAAATCATCGTGCAAGACTTGGCAACTGTCCAGTACCAGAAAACTCTCTTGTTTCCACAACACGACCTGCTAAGAAGAAGAGATGCGTGGACAAGATGAGCAGCAGTTGGATGTGTTCAGCTATGTAAGCCCCGAGCAGCGAGTTCCGCAGGATCACCCCTTGCGCCCTCTTCGTGTCATGACCGATGAGGCATTGAGGGAACTGCAACCACG
>JBAWBE010000165.1:0-5672 GCA_049589635.1 Terriglobales bacterium | reverse complement strand
GGGCGGATTGTGAATTGGGGGATTGCGGGCGTCGATCCGAAGATCATGGGAAGCGGTCCGGTTCCGGCGACGAAGACGGCGTTACAGCGGGCTGGGATGAATTTGGATTCCGTCGATTTGATTGAAGTGAACGAGGCGTTTGCAGCGCAGTATTTGGCGGTGGAGAAGGAGCTGGGGCTCGATCGCGAGAAGGTAAATGTAAACGGCGGAGCGATTGCGCTCGGGCATCCGCTGGGCGCGACTGGGACGCGTCTAGTGATTACTCTGCTGTATGAGTTGCGGCGGCGGAAGAAAAAGTATGGGCTGGCGACGGCTTGCATTGGCGGCGGGCAGGGGATTGCTATGGTGGTGGAGAGCTTTCAGTAGCAGCCGAAGAGAGTGTTCACCACAGGGACACAGAGGCGCAGAGAAAATCTTAACTACTTGGGATTGTCGTCCCGAGCGGAGCGAGGGATCTGTGTTTGGCTGGCCCCGCAGAGAAAATCGTTGCAGTCCAATTGGGCGTTTGCCCTATAATTAGTATGTGCTCACGGAAGAAGACAAACAGTGGATCAGTGAACGGTTAGAGAAGGTGGAAACCACTCTGCTCACCGAATTTCACAAGTGGGTGTCCCCTGTCGAATTGCGTTCGCGAAGCCATGCCGCAGCGCTTCGTGCGCTGGATGCCGAAGTCGAGTCTATCTCGGATCGGCTCAAGAATCTCGAAGGCCGCTGATCGGCCATTCTCTAGAGCGGCTCATCCTTTTGAAGACAGACTTTGAACCATGTGTATTGGGCGGCGCAAGAGACTGCAATCGTGATAGAGCCAAGAATCCTGGAGTCGGAAAGCCGTGCTGAATTCGAGATATCCGCTAAGATTCGCGACTTTGGCAGTTGTGGCGGGAGTCGCGTTGACTCTTGTTCCATTTTTCTTTCAGATTTCGGGACAGAAGATCGCTGGGTTTTTCGACTGGCCCATGCTGCTCATTGATCGCCCCGGTCTGAACGTGCTTCCAATTAACGCTGGCAAACGAGTAATCGCTTTACTTCTTTTCAATGTGGTCGGCTGGACACTTTTATTGGTCTTGCTTTGGAACGCAGTCAGAATTGGTAATGCGAAGGCAAAGTCGGCATAAGGAATAAATTAATGGAAATCAAAAAAGTTGGCGTTCTAGGTTGTGGCTTAATGGGTTCCGGCATCGCGCAAGTGTGCGCGACCGCCGGCTTCGACGTTACTGTGCTTGAAGTCGAGCAGAAATATCTCGACAAGGGCTTTGCCGGAATCGAGAAGTCTCTGGCTAAGTTTGCTGAGCGGCCGGTCGAGAAGGGCGGGATTACTCCGGCGCAGAAGGATGCGATTCGCGCGCGGCTCAAGGGGACTACGAACCGGCAGGATCTGCACGAGTGCGACATTGTGATCGAGGCCATCATTGAGAATGTTCAGCAGAAGCGCGATATGTATGACTCGCTCGACGGGATCGTAAAGCGAGAGGCGATTTTCGCGACTAACACTTCGTCGATTTCAGTGACTGAGTTGATGGCGGCTACCAAGCGGCCGGAGCGGTTTATTGGAATGCACTTTTTTAATCCCGTGCCGCTGATGAAGCTGGTTGAGGTAGTGAAGACGATCGCAACCGCCGACGATGTGTATCAGTCCGCTTACGAGTTTGGAAAGAAGCTAGGCAAGGTTCCGGTGCGGACTTCGGATAAGACCGGGTTCATCGTAAATAGGCTGCTGGTGCCGTATCTGCTGGATGCGATTCGCGCGTATGAAGAGGGCGTGGGATCGATCGAGGATATTGATAACGCGATGAAGCTGGGGTGCGGGTATCCGATGGGGCCGTTTACTTTGCTGGATTTTGTCGGGCTCGATACCACTTACTACATTACGCATGTGATGTATGACGAGTTCAAGGAGCGGCGATTTGCGTCGCCTCCGCTGCTGAAGCGGCTGGTGATGGCCGGGTGGTATGGGCGAAAGTCAGGGCGCGGGTTTTATGATTATGCGAACCCGGAGAAGCCGGTGGCAGGGACGTTCTGAAATTCTTCTCCGCGGATTTGCGCGGATGCACGCGGATTTTGTTGGGCTTGTCATTCTGAACGAAGCGAAGACCTGCTGTTTGCTGCTGCATAGGACATCAGGTCCTTACGCTTTGCTCAGGATGACAAGAGTCTGATTAGAGATTAATTGTCGCCATAAACATTTGAGCCTATGACTTACGAAAACATTCTCCTCGAAAAGAAGAACGCGATCGCCTACGTCACAGTCAATCGGCCAAAGGTGCTCAACGCGCTCAACATGGCCACTATGGAAGAGTTGCGGGCGGCGTTTCACGACATTAAGAATGATGACGCGGTCCGCGTTGTGATTCTGACGGGTTCGGGCGAAAAGGCGTTTGTGGCGGGCGCAGACATCAGCGAACTCGCCGTCCAGGATGCAGTGATGGGCAAGAAATATGCTCATCGCGGGCAGAGCGTGCTTAACTTGATCGAGAATCTGGGCAAGCCGGTGATTGCTTGCATTAACGGATTCGCGCTTGGCGGTGGATGCGAGCTGGCTCTCGCCTGCACGATGCGGCTGGCGAGCGACAACGCGAAACTCGGGCAGCCCGAGGTGAAGCTGGGAATTATTCCTGGGTATGGCGGGACGCAGCGCTTGGCTCGTCTCGTCGGCAAGGGGCTCGCGATGCAGCACATTTTGGCGGGCGAGATGATTTCGGCGCAGGAGGCGCATCGCATTGGCCTCGTGAATGAAGTCACGGCGGCGGGCGAACTGATTCCGCGGGCGGAAGCCATCGCCTCGAAGATTGTTGCCAATGCTCCGCTGGCGGTGCAGTACGCCATGGAGGCCGTCAACAAGGGCATGGAGATGACACTGGCCGAGGGACTGTTTCTCGAGGCGTCGCTGTTTGGGGTTTGCTGCGCCACTGAAGATAAGAAGGAAGGTACGGCGGCGTTTCTGGAGAAGCGTCCGGCGGTGTTTAAGGGCAAGTAAGAGGTCGGAAGTTAAATTGCAGAAGTAAAAACTCTTCTCCGCGGAAGCACGCGGATTTTCGCGGATCAAGACCAAGATGATCAAGTCGATTCGAATTGATGAGGACTTTCGATCCAAGAAGGAATTCGAGGGGTTACGGGATTTTCTCGAATTGCTTGGTTGCCGCAACGAAACTGGAACCGCGGAAAAGCAATCTCGGGAAGTAACACTATCCGCGCCATTGGCGAAGATTGCGATTGGCTGGGAGGCTGCGGCCAAGGATGTGGCGAACCCGTGGAATTTTGCGATTGAAGTGGATGATCCCGACGCGGCTCATGTTTTGGTACGCGAGAAGGGCTACGAAGTTCTCTCTGATGTGAGCGAATATCAGACCGGCTGGCGGCAGTTTATCGTTCAGATCTTTCCGGGCTTTAGGGTTGCCGTGCTGGGCGCTCCTGACCATTGGATGGGGATGACGCGCGCTGGCGCGCTTCGCGCGGAAGGCCTGCGATTCGCAATTGTCGTATCGCGTTTTAACTCGTTCATTACCCAACGCCTTAATCAAGGCGCTGTGGACGCCTTGACGCGCCTGGGTACGAAGGACGAGGAGATCAGAATTGTTGACGTCCCTGGAGCGTTTGAAATTCCATCGGTTTCCAGGACTTTGGCGGAGACTGGCGAGTATGACGCCATTATCTGCATCGGCTGCCTCCTGCGCGGCGACACCGCGCACTACGACGTCATCGTCAACGAAGTCACCCGCGGCATCGGTCAGTCCGCGCAGGAGACGGGCGTGCCTCACGCATTTGGCGTCTTGACTTGCGATACTTTGGAGCAGGCCATCGATCGCGCTGGCCTGAAGATGGGAAACAAAGGCTTCGAAGCGGCTCTGGCAGCGGTGGAGATGGCGAATCTGAAGAAAATCGTCGTTGGTCGTTCGTCGTTGGCCGTTGGTAAAAGCAAACGCAAAAACAAGAGCGAGAAGTCGAAGCGTTAACTTTCTTCCGCAGTGCAATCCTGCTGTATACACTAGAAGCGAACCCTTAACGACCAACGACTGACGACAGCTTTTCATGGGCACTCGCCGCAAATCTCGCGAACTGGTTTTGCAGATGCTGTTTCAGGCCGATATGGGGAAGCAGACGCCGGAACTTGTGCGCAAGACATTCTGGGCTACGCGTACTGACATCGACCCGGAGGCCCGCGGGTTTGCCGAAGATCTATTTCGCGTCGCGAGCGATCGACTGGAAGAGATTGACGGTCTGATCGGGAAACATGCGCAACACTGGAAAATGGAGCGCATGGCAGCCGTCGACCGAAACGTTCTCCGCGGAGCGGTTGCGGAGTTGCTCGAATATCCCAAGACACCTCGCGCCATTGTGATCAACGAAGCGATCGAGATCGCGCGCAAGTTTTCGACACCCGAATCGGTGACATTCATTAATGGAGTGCTGGACAGCGTGGGGAAAGAAATTGGGAACTGACCTTTTCGCCGCCTAGCCGATGGCCTGAAAATCCCCCGGCCCCTTGCTCGAAGATATCGTCGAACATATTCCTCAAGACATGGCACAAGAATGGCCCGAGACGGGCAGGCCCGTCTCTACACAAGAACCTTCGCTAACCACTTACTTCTCTGGCCTCTTCTCAGTCCGGTTTAATCGCCACCAGATCTGACACGCAGAGAGCCTGGTTTCCGCCCAGGTTATTGCACATATTGTTGGTTGTGTTGTTGATGTATGGGACTTGCTGATAGTCGCCGAGTCCGACGGTACTAACGATGTGCACAGAACCCGCTAAGCAGGGCTGCGAAGGATCATTGTTCTGGAACTGATCGCAGGCGGCTACATAGACCAGGCTGCCGTCGCTGGTGGCGGAGGCGGCGTAGGGAAAAATGTTGGAATAACCCTCGCGAACCAGCGCAATCCCCGTGGTGGTTCCGCTGGCGACGTTGAAGATGAGAACAAACGGGATATTCTGACCGACCACAATGAACTCACTGGCATCGCCGACCAGTCGCGCATAAAGAGGAGTGAATGCGCCCTTTCCGAGGTTGTAAGTATTTCCTGCCGTCAGGCTGAAGTTCGCCTGAGGAGGATTGCAGGTGAATTGAGTCGGGCCGATCTGAGTCTGCGTGAACTTTGCAGTGAAAATCTGGAGGTTGGGTGGTTCAAGAACGAATACGTTCTGCCAGATCAGATCCGAACCCTGCGGAGTCGGAGGCAGATTCGGTGAAGTGAAAATCTCCAGCGGGACGCCGAATGTTCCGACACTCCCCAACTCTGTGCTGGGCACTCCCGGTGTTGCACAGGTCGAAAACGCGGAAAGCGTTCCTGCCGTGCCCGCCGTGCCGATGACATAGGCGAAGCTTCCGTCGGCGGAAAACGCGGCGCACGAAAAAATCGCGCAGTCGGTGCTCGGAGATGGCAGTGTCACCTGAAGAAGCGCATCGACGGTCGAGTAAACGAACATCTGTCCACCCTTGGTCAGGATGAAAATTTTCGACTGATCGGACGAGAACGCCGCTGAACCGGCAACATCGGGACTGTCCTGGCCTCCCGTGCCGGGCAGTGGAATATCGGTCACATTACTGGTTCCGCTTTGAGCAGCGGAATTGTAAATGTAGACCTGCGGATTGGGAGAAACGTCGTCCGAGACGACAACCTGTTTGCCGTCGTTGGAAATAGCGATCACCTTGCCGCACAGAGAAACATTGCAGGGG
>JBAWBE010000164.1:0-12572 GCA_049589635.1 Terriglobales bacterium | reverse complement strand
GTCGCCGGCCCCTTCGCGCAAAGCCGCCCGCGGCTTGCCGGATGCATTGGATTGCCCTCAAACTTCTCGATCTTGCCGGTTTCCTTATTCGTATAAGCCAGCAGCCCGCATGCCGATTCGCAGTTAAAGCAGACCGTCGGAACAATCTGAAAATGTTTTTCAACGCGCTTCGGCCACTCGTCCGGATCGTACTCAACCCAGTCGTCCCACTTCTCGACGGGTGGACAATACGCCAGATGACTGCCGTCGCGTTTGAAATCAGTCATTACAAAATCTCCATAAACAAATCCATCAACTATTCGGCACGCTCTGCCCAGCCATCACAAAGCACCATTCGAAAATTAAAAGCCCGCCCAGTACAAGAAGCGCAGCCAAGCCGTCAGCAATCGCATTGTGCGCCGCGCCCGGCATAATCGAGCCGAACACAGTCGGCGCCAACATAATCGGCGCCAGCATAATAAGGAGCGGCAAAATTCCGCCCACCGCAATCGCACCGCCCCAGAACGCCCGCGAAAACGGTCCATGCGTAATCAGCCGAGCCGCATAGCGCGAATTGTCAGTAGTGTGCGGCATCGCCATCTCGCCCAGCATCATCACCAAATGGAGCACCAGCGTGATGATCAAAGCCGGCATCGCAAACGCCCGAGCCGCATCCGACCCGCCCAAAGCATTCGGCAGCAAAGCCAGCACCGCCGATCCGCACATCAAAGCCTGCACAAACAAATGCGCCGGCAGCAGCGGAGTCTGCCAAAGATCACGTCCTTCGCACTGTCCAAAAAGAAATGCCGTATAAACCGCCGCCGCAAATCCAACAATCACCGTAGGCCAAAGCAAAATCGAACTCACGGCAGAAAATCCCAAAACCGCCGCCAGCCAAAACACGCTGCACAATCCGCTATACGTAATCAGAATAAAAGCCCCGCGCGCCAGCCACGATTTGCTCTGCGGCGTAAACACCACCCGCAAAAATCGTTCCTTGTGTTCCAGGTCCCACACCAGCAAAACCGTCGTCAGCGCAGTAAATAAAAGCGCCACCGTCGCCAGCGCAATATCCCGCATGCGATCCCCGGTCAGCCGCCCAAGTGCCATCGCAATCGCCGGAATCGCCAGCACTCCCGAACCAATCGACTTCGTCCACGAATACGCCGGAACCTGCCATCCCCAAGGCCGCGCGTGGCTCACGTCATAAGCCGCCAGCGCATTCGGCTGCAGTAGCGGACTATTCGGCGGATAAATCGCCCCGCTCCCATGCAGCGCCGCATTGCGTTGCGAGAACATATAAAAAGGTTCATGCCGCGCCGCCGTCGGCACAATCGCCGCCTCATCCGCGTCAATGTAAAAAAGTTTCGGCTGCGTTCCCTGCTCCGGCCGCCGCACCCGCACCGTCTCGCGCGCCACCAGCTGCGAAATCTCGCTTGCCTGATCGCTCAAGTCGCCCGCAATAATCGCGTGCTCCGGACAAACAATCACGCAAGCCGGCTCCAGTCCCACCTCCGTCCGATGCGCGCAAAAATGGCACTTCGCCGCGGTGCCCTCATCCGGATCGATATAAATCGAATCGTAAGGACAAGCCTGCATGCAAGCCTTGCACCCAATGCAGCGATCGGAATTGAAATCGACAATCCCGTCCTTGCGCCGGTACATCGCAGTCGTAGGACAGATAGTCACGCAAGGCGGCTTCTCGCAATGATTGCAGCGCGTGACCTGAAACACCCGACGCGTATTCGGATACGCGCCCTTCTCGACATACTTGACCCACGTACGATTGACGCCGAGCGCAACATGATTTTCAGTCTTGCACGCGACCGTGCAAGCATGGCAGCCAATACATTTGCGGTTATCGATGACAAACCCGTATTTCATCAGTCTCTTTCGAGTGTAAGGGAAGGGCACGAGTTCCACTCGTGCCGTAAGTGATCGCGGATACTAGCGCGCTTCAGCGCCTGAGGGCCGCCTTTCGCTGGCTCAGATTCCTCTCTATATCTGATAATCAATATCTTCAATAATCCGCTGAATCGACTCCGACAGCGGCTCATGCGTGGCGCCCGCTCCCTCCAGCGCATTCAACCGATCGCGCAACTTATTCACCTCGCCCGCCACCGCCACCAGCGCCTCTGACAGCGGATCGTTAATCTGCTTCGGATCGGTAATCACCACGCGCTTGCCTTCGCGAAAAACAATGTGTCCTGGCACGCCCACCACTGTCGAGTCGTCCGGTACATTGCGCAGCACCACAGAACCCGCGCCAATCCGGCAGTTCCGCCCCACAATAATATTTCCCAAAATCTTCGCGCCGCTGCCGACCACTACATTATCCATCAGCGTGGGATGCCGCTTCCCCTGCTCCTTGCCGGTCCCGCCGAGCGTCACGCCCTGATAAAGCGTAACGTCGTCGCCCACCACGGAAGTCTCGCCAATCACCACTCCCAGTCCGTGATCGATAAAAACCCGCCGCCCAATCTCAGCGCCCGGATGAATCTCAATCCCCGTCAGCAATCGCGCCACCTGCGAAAACCAGCGCGCCAGCAAATACAATTTGTGCTGCCAAAGCCAGTGATCAATGCGATGAAACCAAACCGCATGCAGGCCAGAGTAACAGAGATAAATCTCCAGCCGAGAACGCGCCGCCGGATCGCGATCGAGCACGGTGGCAACGTCTTCGCGAATATTCGACAGCAAACTCGCCATGAATCAATCCGGGAGCAACTACCCTAAAGCGATTAGTCCGGAAGCGGCGCCGTAGGAATTTGCAGCGCCCGGTTCCGCAGCCCCTCGAAGAGAATACTACTCAAGTACCGCTCACCGAACGAAGGCAGAATCACAACAATCAATTTGCCCTCATTTTCCGGACGCCGCGCCACCTTCAGCGCCGCCACCACCGCCGCTCCGGACGAAATGCCGACCAACAGTCCCTCCTCCAGCGGCAGCCGACGCGCCATCTCAATCGATTCGTCGTTCGTGACAGTAATGACCTCGTCGACATAATCTCGCCGCAAAATGCTCGGCACAAACCCCGCGCCAATCCCCTGAATCTTGTGCGGCGCGGGCTTTCCGCCCGAGAGCACCGGACTATCGACCGGCTCAACGGCAATCGCTTTAAACGACGGCCTCCGCGGCTTGATGTATTCACTCACGCCCGTAATCGTGCCGCCCGTGCCCACGCCTGAAATCAGATAATCGACGCGGCCATCGGTGTCTTCCCAAATCTCCGGCCCAGTGGTCTCGAGATGAATTTGCGGGTTCGCCGGATTATCGAATTGCTGAAGCATGTAAGCATTCGGCGTCGAAGCGAGCAATTCGTTCGCCTTGAAAATCGCCCCCTTCATCCCGCGCGGCCCGGGAGTCAAAACGATCTCCGCTCCAAGAGCCAGCAGCAGCACGCGCCGCTCCAGGCTCATCGTGTCCGGCATGGTGAGAATAAGTTTGTATCCCTTCACCGCGGCCACAAACGCCAACGCAATCCCAGTATTGCCGCTGGTCGGCTCGATCAAAACGGTTTTGCCCGGAGAGATTTTCCCCGCGCGTTCCGCCGCCGCAATCATGCTCACGCCAATGCGGTCCTTCACGCTGCCCAGCGGATTCTGGCTCTCCAGCTTTCCCACGACCTCAGCCACACAGCCGGCGGTCACACGATTCAGGCGCACCAGCGGCGTGTGCCCAATGAGTTCGGTCACATTATTGGCAATCTTCATTTCGTTAGCTCCTGCTGCTCCTGGAGGGGTCGGGAGCGCGTCGACTAATCATTAACTCTACTACTTTACTAGACTATCGCTGCGGTGCAAAGCTTCCAGCCGGCATCGTGTCGAATCTCAGTGTTCCCGCGGTTTCCGCTTCCCCACCCGCGCCAAAATCTTCCGCACCTTCTTCGGAGAAATCGAAAGACGCGCAGCCACCCGCGAAACTTTTCTCCCTTCGCGTTCAAACACCCGCGCGATCACGATCTCCGCAAACTCGTCGCTGATCTGCCGGAACGACTTCGTCCCCACCGACCCTTGCGACCATGCCTTCAGCGTGGGATCAACGCTTCCCTTGCGCAGAAACTTGGCCCGCAGCATCTGCATATCTTTCCAAATGCTCTCCGGCTGCGTATCTCCACACATGGTCCGCGCCAGGTCATAAGATTCGCGTGCCGCATCGAGGTCGTCAAAAAACGAATTACACTGCGTCAGCCCCTGCCATAGATATGCGGATGCGAGCAGCAGGTGATGCTGCGTGTGCTTGGCCAGCTCGATCGCCTCCTGGCTGTAGTCAAGCGCACGGCGCGCATGGTGCCCCGGATCGGTTCCGCCGCCAATCTCCTCTTCAACCTTCGCGTTCTCAATCATGCACTGCAAGATGCGTGCACGCCCCATCAGAATGTAGTCGTGTTTCTCCCCGGCTAGCCGATACGCGGATGACGATTCCTCTTCCGCCCGCTGAAAGTCGCCGTTATCCAGATGAATGTAGGCGGCGTTCAAATAGACCGTGCCACTCCCGTGATGATTCGGCCGCTGCTCATAAATCGCTTGCGCCGCCGCCAGATGCTCGATCGCCTCACGCCGCAACTGCGTGAGCCGGCGCCGAGAATCCGCTCCAATCGATGGCGAGCTTTCCGGATTCCGTTTCAGCGACGCCATCGACTTCGCAGCCGTCTTCGCATTAGCCGCGAAAGCTCCGTCCCCACCAGCCGAACTTTTTCTCCGCCGCTGCGCATCCACATCGATCCGTCTCTGCAATTGCAGTGCGATGCCACGCTTGGCGAGCGCCATGTTCGCCAGCGACCGCGCCAGATTCGGATGTTGCGGATCGCGCTTCCGATAGTGTTCAATCGCGTTGGCAAACAACTCAATCGCTTTATCGAAGCGTCCCTCGCGCCGAGCCATGCGCCCGTAAAACGATTGAATGTTCCCCAGCGTCACGTAGTCGTCTGTCGGACGCAACGCGTCCTCGGCAACCTCCGAAACGCGCACCGCCTCTTTCCATTTTCCAAGCTGAAATAAAATCCACCCTTCCAGCACCTGCATCACGGCCGCCATGCGGGGGCTTCCGAGTTCGAGCGCAAGGTCTCTTCCCTTGCCGGTAAAAATCAGCGCCTCGTCATAATCGCCGCGCCGCCGAAGGCAGCGGCCCTTCCAGTAATAAGCAATCGCCAAAAGAAATCGGTTGCCTAGCTCCTCTGGCATACCCAGTACAAAATCGAAATGCGGAATCGCCGCCTCCATGGCCTCATCCGCCATGGCAACCATTCCCTCCGTCATGCGGAGGCAAAGATATTCAGAAATAGAAAGGTGGGAACGCGAGGAAAAGCGCCGCAGCAATTCCTTCACCGGCGGGGCGCCGCTGAACCCGATGTCGCTCCAGATAGCGAGTAGAGCCAGCAGCCGCGCGGCATCCGGCTGGCGCGCATCGATTGCGACGATCACATCCTGATGCGCTCGCAAACAGCCCAAACCGCGCTCGATCTCGCGCCCGGCAACGTGCTCCTGCAATTGCGAGAGCAACCCGTCGTCAATGCGCGTGGCAGTGGAGGAATCCTGACGTGCGGCCATGCCTAACGTTGTAGTTCAATAACGGACTCTAGTCCAATAAATCGTAACTAGCCAGCGTGAGAAACTCCGGGAATTCCTTCGCGGTCATCAAGCCTTCCAGCACCTGCGCCGCCTGCTGAAGCCGTCCATCGCGGCTCGTATCCTTCGACTGCAACTCGGCCACCCGCTCCCGCACAATCTGCCGGACCAGATCGGCCGTCACGGTCTTGCCGTCCGTCATCCGAGCCCCGTGCCGCACCCACTGCCAGACCTGCGCGCGCGAAATTTCGGCGGTGGCTGCATCCTCCATCAGGTTGTAAATCGGCACGCAGCCATTCGCGCGCAGCCACGACCAAACATATTGCAGGCCGACGTCTACATTCCAGCGCAGACCCTTCTCCGTAATCTCACCCTTCGGAACCTCGAGCAGATCTTTTGCGCTCACTGGCCGATTCGTCCGCGGCTTCTCAATCTGATTTGGTTCCGGCATGTACTTGTCAAAAATCTCCTTCGCAACCGGTACCAGCCCCGGATGCGCCACCCAGGTTCCGTCGTGCCCCGCCTGCACCTCTCGCAGTTTGTCTTTTCTTACTTTCTCCAGCGCCTCTTCATTCGCCGCCGCATCATTGCGAATCGGAATCTGCGCCGCCATTCCGCCCATCGCGTGAATACCGCGCCGGTGGCAGGTTTGAATCAGCAACTCCACATACGAAGCCAGAAAATGGCACTGCATCGTGACCAGCGACCGGTCCGGCAAAACAAACTCCGGATGCGCCCGAAACTTTTTGATGAAGCTGAAAATGTAGTCCCAGCGTCCACAGTTCAGTCCTGCGGAATGCTCCCGCAACTCATAAAGAATCTCATCGATCTCAAAAGCGGCCAGAATCGTCTCGATCAAAACAGTAGCCCGAATCGTCCCGCGCGGAATCCCAAGTTCATCCTGCGCAAAACAAAACACGTCGTTCCAAAGCCGAGCCTCCAGGTGGCTTTCCATCTTCGGCAAATAAAAATAAGGCCCCGTTCCCTTGGCGATCAGCGCCTGCGCATTGTGAAAAAAGTACAATCCAAAGTCGAATAACGAGGCCGAAATCGGCCGTCCCTCCACCTGAAAATGCTTTTCATCCAGGTGCCAGCCCCGTGGCCGCACCATGAGCGTCGCCGGCTTCGCGCCCACCTCATACCGCTTTCCCTCTGGGCTCACAAACTGAATTGTTCCGCGCACCGCGTCGCGCAGATTCTCCTGCCCGTCAATATTGTTCTTCCAGGTTGGCGAATTCGAGTCCTCAAAATCCGCCATGAAAACGTTCGCGCCCGAATTCAGCGCATTGATGATCATTTTCCGCTCGACTGGCCCGGTAATCTCGACGCGCCGATCTAACAAGTCTCTTGGAATCGGCACAACCTTCCAATCGCCACCACGCACAGCCGCTGTCTCCGGCAGAAGATCCGGCCGCCAGTCGCCATCAAGTTTCTGCTGAACCGTTCGCCGTCGCGCCAAAAGTTCCTGCCGCCGTCCTTCAAATCGCGCCGCCAGCTTCGATAAGAAAACTTGTGCCTCGGGACTGAGAATCTCGGTCTGCGTCTGATTTTCAAGAACCGTGTTCGCCACTGGGATGGCCTCCAAACTAAGTAGATGTCCGCAATCGTCAACCTGATCTTACGCCTGAGAATATGCCCGAAATTATGATGCCTCGCGGATGGCCTGCGTTTTTCCAAACTAGGTCAATTTGACCCACTCGTCCGGCGCGTCCATACAGGCTTGTCCCTGCCGGGCATTTCGAGGTCTACTGCAACTCGGGACGCGGTATTGGCACGCAACTCTTGTGGTGGGGGACAAAATGCAATTGACAAGCTCAAACTCGAACAACGGCAATCACAACGACAACGGCAATAGCAAAGTCAACGGCAAGACCAACGGACACGCCAACTGGCAGACGAGCCCGCGCTGGAACGGTATCAGCCGCCCCTACTCACCGCAGGACGTGCAACGCCTCCGCGGCTCCCTCATGATCGAGCACACCGTCGCCCGGCGCGGCGCCGAGCGTCTGTGGGAGATGCTCAACACCGAATCATATGTCCCCGCCCTGGGAGCCATGACCGGCAACCAGGCCGTCCAGCAGGTCAAAGCCGGACTCAAAGCCATCTACGTTAGCGGATGGCAGGTTGCTGCCGACGCCAACAACGCCGGCCAAATGTATCCCGACCAGAGCCTCTATCCCGCCGACAGTGTCCCGAATGTTTGCCGCCGCATCAATCAAGCGCTTCAGCGCGCCGATCAGATTCATCATGCCGAAGCTCATCATTCTGAAGGCGACCACAACATCGACTGGTTCGCCCCGTTAGTCGCCGACGCCGAAGCCGGTTTTGGCGGCAACCTCAATGCCTTCGAATTAATGAAATCGATGATCGAAGCCGGTGCAGCCTGCGTCCATTTTGAAGATCAGCTCTCCTCCGCTAAAAAATGTGGTCACCTCGGCGGCAAAGTCCTGGTCTCGACCTCCGAAGCCATCCAAAAGCTCGTAGCAGCGCGCCTGGCCGCCGACGTGATGGGCGTTCCGACGCTGATCATGGCCCGCACCGACGCCGACAGCGCCAACCTACTCACCAGCGACATCGACCCGCGCGACCGCGAGTTCATCACCGGTGAACGCACGGTCGAGGGCTTCTTCCAGATTCGCGGAGGCATCAAAGCCGCCATCGCCCGCGGCCTCGCCTACGCTCCCTATGCCGACGTGATCTGGTGCGAAACCTCCAAACCCGATCTGAACGAAGCTCGCGAGTTCGCCGCGGCCATCCACAAAGTATTTCCTGGCAAGCTGCTGGCCTACAACTGCTCCCCTTCATTTAATTGGAAGAAGAACTTGGACGACGCGACGATAGCAACCTTTCAGCGCGAACTAGGCGCGATGGGCTACAAATTCCAGTTCATCACCCTGGCCGGCTTCCACGCGCTTAACCACACCATGTTCGAGCTGGCGCGCGCCTACAGCCAATCCGGAATGACCGCCTACTGCAAGCTGCAGGAAGCCGAATTCCAGAGCGAAAAAGAATCAGGCTACGAAGCCGTCAAGCATCAGCGCTTCGTCGGGACAGGATATTTCGACGCCGTCCAGCAGGTCATCACAAGCGGCACATCCTCGACGGTAGCCCTCCACGGGTCAACCGAAGCCGCGCAATTCGGAAACGGCCACACGCAGCAAGCGCCAACCAACGGCCATCATCGCGGTGTGAACTTCGAATCCGATATCTCCGGCCATGAAGCTCTTATGACTCGAGCAATGGCCTCAACTGAAGGCTTCGAAGACCTGATGCCGTCAGGCGACTAGAAAATCAGCGACCAACCAGTCCTGATCGCAATGACAATATCGTACTGATCAATGGATCGGTACGATATTGTCATTTGCCGGTAATCGGATTAGGTGCGCAATACTGCCCTGAGAGCCCAGCTCCCCAAGAAATATAGTTACCGTCGGCCAAGCCCCCCAGTAAACTATCCCTCCCGCTTCCTTTACCGCGATAATCTGCCGATCGACAGAGGCGTTAATCCACGCTCTCCGGAGGCGGTCCATGAGATATCGAATGATCTTTGCGGTCGCGTTGCTCTCAGTCTCGGCTCAAGCCAAGGGGCCAAAGACCTTCCAGAGCGGCACCCTGCTGCAAATGGACTCGGTAAAATGCGGGGTTGACGAGCATAGCGGCAAGAGCGTCGCTGGTGAAATCATCGGCACCGACTCCGGCCACAAGAAAACCCGCGAACTTCTATGCCAGGAGTACGTTCTGCAAACCGATCGTCTCCTCTATCGCATTCGGCCGAAGGATAAGAAACACCCCACCCTTCTGCCGGTAGGCGAAAAGGCACAATTCCGTATGGAAAACGACAAAATGATCTTGCGCGTCGAAAACATGGGCGACAAAGACCGCGACTACATCGTCGTCTCAATGTCACCGCGTCAGGCGACCGAAACGACCGCCGCCAAGTAGAGGGCTTTGAGTTCAGGATGCGTTTTGGCTGCCCCCCAGGGATTCGAACCCCGATAGCCTGCTCCAGAGGCAGGTGTCCTAGCCGTTGAACGAGGGGGCAGCAATGTTGCGGAGCCGGATCCCACCGGCTTCATTCGATTCTATGATCCGGCACCAAGAGCGGTCAACATGAACGCTGCCTTCACGCCCTGTCTTCCGATAAAATCCCTTAAGTAACCTCATGACTACAATCTTAGAAAATCTGATTGCCCCCGCCGACTCCGCCGAAATGGCGCGCCGCACGCTCGAACCCGAGCAATGCGCGCTCATCGTAGTCGACATTCAGGAAAAACTTCTCCCGCCCATCTGGGAAAAAGAGCGCCTGCTCCGCAACGCCCAGTTGCTGATCCGCCTGGCAGGCATTGTAAAAATCCCCGCGCTGGTCACCACCCAATACACAAAAGGGCTAGGCAACACGGTCCCGGAAATCGCCCAACTCCTGCCCGAAGCCCCCGCCATCGATAAGCTAATGTTCTCCTGCTTCGGCAGTGATGCTTTCTGCAGCATGCTCAAGCGACTGCCCGGTCAGCGCACGACGGTCCTGCTCTGCGGAATGGAAACTCACATCTGCGTTATGCAGACCGCGCTGGGCGCGCTCCGGGAAGGTTATCTCGTCCACGTAGCTGCGGACGCAGTCAGTTCGCGCACCGAACTGAACTGGCACTTGGGCCTCAATCGCATGCAAGCCGCCGGCGCAATTCTTTCCTCAACCGAAATGATGATTTATGAATTGCTGCGCCAGTCCGGCGCGCCGGCGTTCAAAGAGCTGCTGCCGTTTTTGAAAGGATAATGAATTCTTCACGACAGAGGCACGGAGTCACAGAGAAAATCTAATCCTTAGGTTTTCACTTTTCAAGATTTTCTCCGTGCCTCTGTGACTCTGTGCTGAACAAGCATTTGCCACTATCCAGCCGCCGCGTCCTTCTGCTTCACCCGCACCACCGTAATCTTCGAGAATCCCTCCTCAAACGTCGGAGGCTTCAACTTCCCGGCCATCTTCCTCATAATGTCTTCCGGAACCGCGCGCCCGCGCCGCGCATGCCGTTCCAGACAAACTTCCAGCGGCACATCAAAAAACAAGCCCTGCACATCGTACCCATAATCCTTCGCGAGCTTGATCCAGCTATGCCGGTCATGCGGCGTCAAATTCGTCGCATCCACATAATTCAGCGGACGTCGCGCAATCAGCCGCGCCTTCAGCATCGAGCGCAAATTCGAAAACACCAGATCCTGAAATCTCTGCTCCTGCGCATCGTCAAACAAAAGCTCGCGCAACAGATCGCTCGACAGTGGATGAATATCGTGACGCTTGAACCACGAACTCTTCCCCGACCCTGGCAGCCCGATCGCCAGTACCACAGTTCCCTTACTCGGCCGCGGCGGAGCCGCGGGTACCGCCGGCGCCCCGCCGGCAAGGGATGCGGGCGCCGTTCCACTCCGCACCGTCGAAGTCGCCTCCGCACTCACTGGTGCGGCAAAAGCTGGCGTCACGCCGCTAGCGGATTCGGGCATCAGCGGCTCGTCAAGCGGCATATCCTCGCTGACATGGGCGGATCGTGCAGCCGTCTCCACCGATCCCGTTCCAGTCAATCGTTGTCTTTGCCCCGCAGTCGCGCCCGCAGCCAATGGTGTATCTGCAATTCCACCCGGACCGCGCCGTGCGCCACCCCGGCCTCCGCGCCTTCGCCGTCGCGCGGGGCGATTCTGATTCCGATTCCGACTCTGACTCTCTCCCGAAACTGCGGCGGCCAGCGGAAGCTCAGGCACACCTCGCGATCCCAACAAGAAGTCCGCCTGCGTTTCTTTCCCCGTATCGGACGATTCATCGTCCGCCGGCGAGCGCTCCTTCCCCGGCTGCTCGGACGTTGTGTGGCTCGATGACGTCGGGCTCGATGACGTCGGGCTCGATGATGTCGGGCTCGATGACGGTGTGATGCCCGAGCCTGATGAACGCTGCCCTGGCGAACGCTGAGGCAATGACCGCGGGCCTGACGAACGCTGAGGTGATGAACGCTGCGCCGGACGTTCCGAGCTTAATCGTTCTAAAGCCGATCGTTCTGAAGACGACGGTTCTGAAGCTGGCGGTTCAGGCGTCGAAGCCTCGGCCACGGTCGCCCGAGCCGTATCCGCAGCGCTCGCTCCCGCCTTGTCGTCAATGTCGCTCTCAAAATATTTCGGCTGCAACGGCTCGGGCGCATTTGTCTTGGCCTGATCCTTCGCCGCCTCGCCACCTTTTTTGCGGCGCTTAAGCCGATCACTCATCCATTTCCGCATATAGCTGCTTGTAGCATACCCTCCTGTGCGGCGGCAATCAGAGCCCCGTAGCGCAAAGGATACCTACTAACGGGCCATCGGGTCATCGGCTGATCGAGCCATCTAGAGTTAAGGCCAGGGCGGTTGATCTTAGATGACCCGATCACCAGACGGCCCGATGACCCGATCACGACCACCCAATTACAATACCCGAATGCATCCCACACATCCCGCAGCTGCGCCCGTCGACGCCGCCCAGCTTCCCGCCGTGCCGCTCACGCTCGAAGGCTACGCCACGCTTCATCAGATGATGCGCTTCCGCTGGACCGCCTGGCGGGCTCTCGCCGGCGCCGACCGCCGCGACATCGCCGCTGAGGCCTCCACGCTGCTCTCCAAGACGGAGGCGAACCAGAACGGCCAATCCGCGCTCTTCTCCTTGATCGGACACAAAGGCGATTTGATGTTCGTCCACTTCCGCGAAAGCTTCGCCGACCTAAACCAGGCCGAACTCGACCTGGCGCGCACGCGCCTCAGCGACTTCCTCCAGCCAGAATCTTCCTACCTTTCCGTAATCGAACTTGGCCTCTACGAATCGAGCCTGAAGACCTACAAGGCGCTAGCGGACCAAGGCGTCGAGCCACACTCCGAAGGCTGGAAGAAAGCGATTGCCGACACCATCGCCCGCCAGAAAGAAGCCATGCGTCCGCGCCTCTTTCCCAACATGCCGCCCAACCGCTACATCTGTTTCTATCCCATGAACCGTCTGCGCGGCGAAGACAAGAACTGGTACAC
>JBAWBE010000163.1:0-15546 GCA_049589635.1 Terriglobales bacterium | reverse complement strand
AGCACTAGGAGTCATGGCGACGGCCGGCGTTGCTCTCGCCGTGCTCCGGGACCCGAAAGCAAGCGCCGTCGCTGACCAGATTCTGCGCGAGCATCCGAACGACACGCTGGCCGTAAACTCGAGCGTTCCCCAGATTCGCGCGATCATCGCCTTGATGCCGCCGAACTCGGCCAAGCCTAATCCCGCCAAGGCGATCGACCTGCTCAACACGGCTGCGCTCTACGCCCGCGCGAATCCCGGAGTGTTTTATCTGCGCGGGCTCGCATACGAGATGTCTGGACGCTACGCGGAAGCGCAGCAGGATTTTCAAAAGGTTGTCGATATCGGCCATCGCAGCGGCCCCGACCTCGTTTACAGCGCTGTTCAGATCGAACTCGGCCGCGTCTATCAGAAATCGGGCAACATTCCTCAAGCCCGCATCGCCTATCAGAACTTCCTGGCCGATTGGAAGGACGCAGATCCAGGGTTGCCGCTGCTCGCGACCGCCAAAAGCGAGTACGCCAAGCTGCAATAACGTGTTGCTTGACCCCCGGGAAACGGCAGAATTCTTCTCCGCGGATTTTCACGGATGACGCGGATCAAAAATCTCTTCTCAAAATCCAAAGAAAAATCCGTGTTCATCCGCGTAATCCGCGGAGAAGATTTTGCCTAGAAGTGGAACCCAATCTCCCCCGTCACGCCCCGCGGCGTCACATAGTGCGTGCCGCTGAACGTCGACAGAAAGTTGTACAACGCGTACTTGTTGGTGATGTTGACGGCGGTAACGGTAGCACTCCACTTGTAGTGGTCGCCCTTGAAGAGGTTGTCATCGCCCACCGCAACGTCGAACAAGCTGCGCCCCGCAACGCGCGGCGGATTGTGGTCGTCGTTCTCGGTTCCGGGAGCCGGAATTTGCAAAAGCGATGATCCGTACTGTGAAGCCGGACACAGGTTTGTGCCCAGGCTGGAACTGAGTGGAGTACCGGTTGGATTTCCGGGCGTTGGCAGGGCTGGGCGGACCGAGCCACAAAACAGTCCCGCTTCGAACTGCTGGTCCGCGCTCAGTCCCGATGTATCCACGACCGTGTCCGAGCCGTTCGGGCCGTTTGCGCAGTCTTGACCTCCAGCGCAAGGAGCTGGACCGGCGACTAATCCGCTGTCATAACGCCAGTTAAATCCAAGCCATGGACCGATCTTCCACGGCTGGTATTGCGTGTGGAAAGTCATGTTGAACTTTTCATCGTGATCGATGCGGAAGGGCCCCGACGCGGCCGGAACCGCACCGGCGCCGCCGATCTGCGGAGTGAAGAAACGGGCAGCCACACTTGAGAACACCATTAGCGCGGAGAATCCGTGCAGGTTCGGCACGCTCACGCGTCCCGCGTATCCCGGAATCTTCGAGCGATCCCATTCAATCGGAAACGTGATGGGTGTCGCGCCCAGCACGCTGAAGTCGTAGGCGTTATGTGTGTACTTCCAGATGTACTCGCCGGAAAAAACCAGATATTTCCCGAACGCCTGCTGGAGACCGGCATGGAATTCATTCCGCCAGCCCGGACTGAACGGGGTGATGTTCGAACCGTTACAAAGCAAAAGCGGATTCAGCACGGGGTTGCTGCAGCCTTCATTCGAGAGCACCAGGTTTTCGTTAAACGGCGTCTCCATGGTTCGCGCGTAGGAAATGCGAAGAACAGTATTGGTACGCTTGACGTTGTAAGCGATGCCCAGCCGAGGTTCGGCTTCCTTGTGGGTGGTAAGTCCGTTATAGAAATCGCCTCGCAATCCCAGATTCAGCGCCCAGTTCCCCTTGGTGATCGAATCCTGTATGAAAAGCGCAAGTTCCTTGACGTCGGTGTGCCCGTTAAATGTATAGAGGCCGCTGGCGGTGGTTGGGCACGCGTCGTTGAGAGACGGCGTCGGACGCGTCAGGTCATAGCACCCAAGCAAAGGATTAAACGCCGCGATGTTTGGATTGTTGATCCCATTATTCTGCTCGAGGCCAAGACCGGTGCATTGCGACGGATCGTTAGGCGTGGAAGGAGTCGCTCCGAACCACACCGGGTTGCCGCTCAAGTCCAGACACGGAGCGTTCAGCGTCGGATCGACGATGCCGAATGGGTCGGTTTCATTTAGAAATGTCTGCTCGTAAGTGGCTCCCACTTTCAGATTGTGGATTCCCTTTACGTACGAGAGATCCGATCGCAGTCCGGCATTGGTCAGGGTGCGTCGCTGACTTACTGTTTCGCTTTGCAGCCCCGGCGCACCCAGGTCCGCGAAGGGGTTGGCGCTGGGATAGTAGTTGTAGGCGTCGCGCCGAACGAATGCGCCCAGAGTAAATACGGCGTTCGCATTGAGCACCCGCGTCCAACTCGGCGCAATGTTGAAGGTTTTGATCTGCGAGCGCTGGTCGGCTGGGCCGACCACATTTCCGTCGGGATCGAGGCCGCCGTTCGCGACAACCACTCCATTCCACGGGGTCGCCAATTCGGAGTCATACGAGTTTGGGGTCTGGAACCACGACCGCGTGAAACCCAGGTTCAGGCGCAGCGAATCTACCTTCGACAATGAATAATCGATCCGATCGAAAAAGTTTTCTTCGTTGCCCCGATCGTGCATCACGACGAACTCGGGAGGATCGAGGAACCGACCGCTGTTCAAGCCGCTGATCGAAATAAAGTTTCCCCACTTTGCGCCTCCGTATGCGAGATCGCCTGCTACGTTCGAGGTCCCAAATGCCCCGTACGAAGTAGTGATGCTGCCGTGCGGCGTGGTTACACCCTGACCCGAGCGCGTAGTGGCGACAATGACCACACTGGTCTTGCCTCCGTACTCCGCAGGCGGCGCGCCCGAGATGACTTCCATGGATGAAATCGAATCGAGTGGAATCTGGTTGGAGAAGACTTTGCTTTGCTGATCAGTGATCGGCTGCCCGTCGACGGAGAATGAATTCTCGGCATGATCGCCCAGGCCATGGAACAGGCCGTTGGAGTCTGCCGCGATTCCCGGCGTTGAAAGAGTAACCAGCGAACTAACGGACGACGAGGAACTCTCCAGAGGAAGCTTTTCAAACAAATCCCGATCGACGTCGGTGTGGAAGGTGGGATCATTTTCCACCAGGTCTTCCCCAGCCTCGACCGTAACCGTGCTGGAGACGCCCGTCAGTTGAAGACTGACCTTGACGCTGGCTGGTACTACTGACCGCACGTCCACATCCTGCGCCGCTTGGGCGAATCCCGCCGCGGTCACGGTCATGTGATACGGATTAAACGGCACATTCGAGAAACTGAAAAATCCCTTACCGTCGGTTGTGGTTGTCCGGTCAAGGCCGCTGACCGGCTGATGAAGTTCGACCGTTGCATTTGGAACCACCGCGCCCGAAGGATCCACGACCGTGCCGCTAATCGATCCCGAACCGCCGCCCGACTGCGCATTCGCAACTCCAACGCTTAACGCAAAAACAACGGCCGCAATAGCCGTCGCCAGACACTTCCTATGAGATAAGTGCATGATTCCTCCAATAAATAGGTGCTTAGCCGATCGCGCGGGGTCGAAACACAGACCGCACAATCGGAATGCCTAACCTTCCGGACCAATCTCCGTAACCGATTCCGGAGCAATGAATCCAGGGCTAATTTTTGGGGTGTTTAGATCAGGCGGCAGGCGGAGGACGAATGAAGTGAACTTCAGCACAGCGGAAAATTCCCGAAGACTCCGGGGCCAGAGGCGCCAGTATGGACTCGTTCAGCACTGGCGGCACAAACGTGATCGCCGTACTCAGTCCCACATGGGCGGTCGAACAAATCGAGCAAACGTGATGGGGCGCGGTCGAGTCCTCAGGATGCGCGTGCACAGCCTGCACAATTCCCATCGCGCACACCAGCGCCATCGCGAGTAGGCAAACCACCCGCACCATGGCGCCGCGTTGAGGAATTTTCAGCATCCGGACTAAATACCAGCGAGAGCTTACTACACTTAGACGATTTTAAACTTAGATGGTCACCGTCGCGCAAGTGACGCAAGAGACTGAACCTTATTTTTGCTACCCGAAGGGCATCAGGTGAGCCGGAGCGCCGTGCCCGGGCTGAAACTGGCTCGTCTATCGCTGGAGAGCAGGCAGTGGGAATGGGTGCCATCGAACGGGCGACCCGCCCGTCCGGGCGAAATCGGAGGGACTCGGAGGACTAAGCGACCCGTTCCGGCGAACTCACCTTGGCCTTCCCCGTATTACTGGCATTCAACCGGATGCGGCTGACCCGGGCTGTCTTCTGCACCAGTTCGCTCGAAGACTTCGCACCCTCACCCGCCATAACGTTTCCGGCTGCGAGTGCGAACCGCAGAGCATCCGCTTGATCCTCAAAATAAAGAACGACTTGGCCCGACATAGACTGCTCCCTGGGTCTCCCCCACTATATGCCATGGATTTTCTTGGACCAGAGACCAAGGCACACTGAGAAAGACCAAACCATCGAAGTGCGAAACATCGAGGTAACGAACAACGAAGTGACGGGGGCGGTTACTTCCTTGATTGTCAAAGAACAGCCGTTCCCGTCAAAGTGCTTTTCTTGGTTCGGATGCACCTTTGTGTGGAATGCCCGTGGCCAAACCGGATTCCTGTAACTACCGTAAAATATTCTTTCCTATGGCCCTAGCCGAACAACTCTCTCCGACCGCGCTCGACCTCACCTGGGTCCGCTCCCAGTTCCCCTCCCTGGCTCAGACCGTGAATGGCCAGCCCGCAGTCTTCCTCGACGGGCCCGGTGGGACGCAAGTCCCGCAGCGCGTGATCGACGCCATCTCGGGTTATCTGGCTCGTGACAATGCAAACACCGGCGGTGCCTACCAGACCAGCCGCAACACCGATCGCATGATCGCCGAGGCGCGCACGGCAATGGGTGACTTTCTCAATTGCGAAGCCGATGAGATCGTCTTCGGCGCGAATATGACCTCGCTCACCTACGCCCTGAGCCGCTCAATTGCCCGCGAACTCGAGCCCGGCGACGAGATCGTGCTCACGCTGCTCGATCACGACGCCAACTTTTCGCCGTGGAAAGCGCTGGAGGAAAAGGGCGTGGTCATTCGAGCGGCGAAATTCAATGCCGACGACTGCACACTCGACATGAGCGACCTGGCGCGCCAAATCACGAACCGTACGCGGCTGGTGGCAGTCGGCTATGCCTCGAATGCAGTGGGCACGATCAACATCGTTGCCGAGGTTGTGCGGCTCGCGCGGGACGCGGGAGCACTCAGCTACATTGACGCAGTGCACTACGCTCCGCATGGGCTCATCGATGTGCGGGCCCTCGGTTGCGATTTTCTGGCTTGCTCGACTTACAAATTTTTCGGTCCGCACATGGGCGTGCTCTATGGAAAGCGCGAGCACCTCCAGCACTTTCAGCCGTACAAAATTCGTCCGAACACGAACAGCATTCCAAATTGCTGGGAGTGGGGCACGCTCAATCATGAGTGCATCGCCGGCATTCGGGCGTGCGTGGAATATTGGGAAGAGTTGGGGCAACGCGCTGCGGCTTCGAGCAACATGAACCGGCGCGAGGCGATTGTTGCCGCGCATTCGGCGATTCATCTTCATGAGCGGGCGCTGATGGAGAAAATGATTGCCGGGCTCATGATGATTCCCGGCCTGAAACTATACGGGATCAGCGATCCGAAGCGGCTCGATCATCGCTGCGGTACATTCGCGGTGCGGGTTGATGGCTACACTCCGCTGGAACTGGCGGCAAAGTTGGGCGAGCGCGGACTCTTCACGTGGGACGGGAACTATTATGCCCTCAACGTGACTGAGCAGCTTGACCTGGAGCGGACCGGCGGATTTCTACGGATTGGCATTGTGCATTACAACACCGCGGAGGAAGTGGAGCGATTGCTCTCAACGCTGCGCGAGATTGTAAAAGCCTAGTTCACGAGCGCGAGGGCAAGACGTCTTCGCGACAGCCGGCGGGGCGCTATGGCGTGGCGCTCATTTCTTCTACGGCATTTCCTTTTCCTACCAGCACCATCGTTGCCAGGCCTATGAACAGGCCGTGTTCCAGCACTCCCGGCATGTCGCTCAGCGTCCGGGCGAGGGCCGGTGGGTCTTCAATTTTTCCAAAGCTGCAATCGAGGATTGGGTTGCCATTATCGGTGATGTACGGGCTGCCATCGGGCCGCGTCCGCCACTTCACAGATGCGCCCAGGCTTGCAATTTTCTTTTCCACCACCGTGCGTCCAAAGGAAATCACTTCGACCGGCAGCGGAAATTTGCCAAGGTGCTTTACGACCTTCGCCGAGTCGACGACTACAACCATTTTCTTTGAGGCCGACGCGATGACTTTTTCGCGCAGTAGCGCTCCGCCTCCGCCTTTGATCAGGTTTAAGTCAGGATCGACTTCGTCGGCGCCGTCGATATCGATGTCGATCACGGAGTGCTGGTCGAGCGTGGAAAGCGGGATGCCGAGCTTGCGCGTGAGATCAGCGGAGGCATTGGAGGTAGGGACGCCGGTAATTTTCAGTCCAGCTTTTACTCGCTCGCCTAGAGCCATAATCGTGAAATAGGCGGTCGAGCCCGTGCCGACACCCACGATGTCGCCATCATTAACAAGCTTGGCGGCGGCCTGGCCGGCAACTTCTTTTTCTTGTTGAGTCGACATGAGCGAACGAGTCCCCCTGCGGCGAAAGCCGCGTCATTTTCGGAACAGCTCGATGTAGATGAGATAGCCGGCCAATGCCAGCCCAAATAATCCCAGAATGTAGGAAACGATATCGATGACAAGTCCGGCTGGCTCGAAGGTATCCGTATCGAGTTGCATGCGCGTTTTTCGATAACGGGCGAGGCCGGCAAGGATGAGCAGCACTCCCCCGACAATCGAGATTACGCCAAACCATGCGGTGACACCGGAGGTCCCGGAAGGTCGTCCTTCGAGATGCATGAATTCGCGCAGGGCGATAGAGAAGCGGCCGATGGCGAATCCGAAGATGACGGTCGCAATGCCGGTGCGCACCCAAGCGAGGAAGGTGCGCTCGTTGGCAAGATGATCGCGGGCTCGGTTGGGGTTCTCGGGCAAGACGATATTATTTCACGATCAGCCCGCGACCATGTCGCCCAAAAATTAGACGAGGCTCCTTATCCAACAAGTTCCTTCGAAATAGCATCTGTAACGGCCTGCTGCACTTCCGCTACCGCTGAACAGACTGCTTCCTGCATTTGACTGGCGGATGCCGCGGCTTCGGGTTTAGTCAGTCGCACCCGGAATTCAACGCGTTTGCACGCCGACATGCTGTCGTAGAAACCGCGGTAGGCATTGAGTTGCTCTCGCAGATCGACCTCTAGCTCTGTGTTGCATACGGCGCACTTGGGGGAGACCAGTTTTTCCAGGTAGTCCTTTGTTTCAAAATCGAAAATTGTTCCATGTCCGCAGTTAGCGCACGCCAGGCTCATCACGTGAAGTTCTTTGACACCAAAAACCAATTCCTGTTCGCTCATTGAAGTCTCCCTTTCGGGATTATCGGCTACGCCCGTAGTTGTGGAGAGTTACCAAGGTCTGACCCGATTAGGCGGCGCTCTTTCGCGGTCTTGCGTGGTGCGCGAAAGTCCCGTGGCGGAACGTCCCATGGCCGAACGTCCAAAGATACATGCAGGCGTAGGCCCGCCACGGGCGCCAGGGTTCTACTCGTTTGTCGAGGTCACGAGGACTGCGCAGGTCGAGCGCGCGTAGCAGGCCGAGGTCGCCGGTGGGGAATGCATCGGGCTCACCCAAAGCGCGCATGGCTACGTATTGCGCGGTCCAACTGCCGATGCCAGGGATTTCACAGAGGCGCTTGAGGAACCTTTCGGAGTCGATGATGCGGTCGAAAGAAATGTGGCCGTCACTGACAGCCCGTGCCAGAGCGCGAATGCTTTGCGCGCGCTTCTCGGTCAGACCAACATTCGTTAGTTTCGCGTCGGCGAGGACTTCGGGCGTAGGGAAAAGATGCGAGAGTCCATTGGCTGACGCGAGCGGCTGACCGAAAGATTTTGCGATGCGTCCGGAAAGATTAGTCGCGCCTTTCACCGTGATCTGCTGGCCGAGGATCGCGCGCACGGTAAGTTCGAAGCCATTCCAGCAGCCGGGAACGCGAAGCCCGGGTTGCGCGCGGAGAGACGCAGCGAGTTGCGGGTCGGTACCGAGACTCTTCGCAATGGCGGCCCAGTCTGCGTTGAGATCGAACATGGCGCGGATGCGCTCGATAATGGAGAAAAGAGCGCGCGGGTCGGCGATTTGGACGCGTACGACGAGGGAGTGCCGGTCTTCATTCGGCGAGACTTCGAAATGGCCCTGGCATCCATTCAGAAAAATGGACCGGCGATAACTATTCTGGTCGACCAGCTCGACGCCAGGCGTAGCGCGCGCCGCTAGAAATGACAACATGCCGTTCCAGTGATACGGCGGGCGAAAACGGAGATGAAAGACATATTCGTTTTCCGGCTGAGTCTCCGTTTGCCGCGCCAAACGGCGGATTTGGCTGGGCGTGCGCTTGAAAGTTTTGCGGATAGCCGCGTTGAAGCGACGGACGCATCCGAAGCCGGAGGCGAGCGCAACTTCGCCCAGGGGTAAACGCGTTTCGTCGATCAGCTTTTTTGCGAAGTGCAGGCGGCGCGTTTGCGCAACTGCGCTGGGCGCGGCTCCTAGATGACGAATGAAGAGACGGCGGAGATGACGCGAGCCGACGCCAACGCGGTCGGCAAGATTTTCAATACCGCCATCTTCGATGCCGCTCTCGCCGATGAGCCGCAAGGCGCGGGAGACGGTGTTCGATGTGCCAAGCCAGGCGGGCGTTCCCGGCGAACATTCGGGGCGACAACGAAGACAAGGACGAAAGCCGGCTTCGGCCGCGGCGGCGGCAGTAGGAAAGTAGCGGCAATTTTTTTCCTTGGCGGTGGGCGCGGGACAGATGGAGCGGCAGTAGACTCCACTGCCAACCACGCCGATAAAAAATTTGCCGTCGAAGCGCGGATCGCGCGAGAGGCGGGCTCGAGAACAGGCTTGAAGGTCCAGCGTCATTGTCTTCCGAAGCCATGATAGCGCCTTGCCGGGATAAAGATAGACGTTTTCGGACCAGAACCCACAACGAACATCGCGGACTCGCCCGCGAATGCCTGGAGCATCCCTTTCGTTCTCCCACCCGGTTTTCCGTTCGCGATAGTCGCAGCCGAAAACGTCCGGTGTTCCGTATAGCGAAGTCCGCAAACGTCCGACGACGTCATTTGATCCGACCTATTGTGATCTCACCAAGTGGCCGACTGGCCGGGGCTTTCAGCGATTGTCGCGAGTCCGAAATGATGATTTGCGATCCAGGAAAGCTTCGGAAAGCGGTTCTTGATGACACTCCAGGAGGAGCTATGACATCTGTAAAGCGCCGCATACCTTCGTTGACTTTAATTATCGTGCTCGCATTCGCAGGTTTACTTGCCGCCCAATCGGCACCGCAGAAGCGACACGTGACGAATTATCAAGTGTTCTTTTTTCCCGACACGCTCGGAGGAACGGCAAGCGCAGCTAATGCGATCAACGACCTCGGTTGGGCGATGGGATCGGCCGATCTCGCCGGAAACACAAACCTCGAGGCGGTCGCGTGGATCGAAGGCAAGATGGTGAAGCTTGGAACGCTGGGCGGCCCAAACAGTTCCGTCGCGTGGGAAAGCGTCAAGAACAATAATGGCTTGATCGTCGGGATTTCCGACACTTCGATTGTTCAGCCGCGTGGCGAAGTGTTTAGTTGTGTTGCGGGCGGGTTTCTTCCAAGTTCCGGAAATACCTGCCAGGGCTTTCTATGGCAGGCTGGTCACATAAGCGCGCTGCCGACGCTCGGTGGCGACAACTCATTCGCCACCGGCGTCAACAACAAAGGCCAGGCCGTGGGATGGGCGGAGACATCCTACGAAGATCCGACCTGCAATCTGCCACAAGTTTTGCAGTTCCTGCCATTCGTGTACAACGTAAAGACGGCGAAGATCAGCGCACTGCAAACGTATCCGGGAGACTCAGACGGAACTGTCGATGCCATCAACGACAAAGGACAAATGGCCGGAATCTCCGGAATATGCTCCAACGCCGTCGGCGGCGCGAGCGCCATTCACGCTGTGTTTTGGCAGGATCAGAACAACACGCCGATCGATATGGGGAACCTGGGCGGGATGGCGTGGAATACGCCCGCGGGCATGAATGACAAAGGAGAAGTGGTGGGATTTGGGAACCCTTCGGGCGATCAGAATGCAGGATTCAATCCGATCGCGTTTTACTGGAACGAGACTGCAGGCATGAAGAATCTCGGCACGCTTGCCCAGGACAGCAACAGCATTGCCTACGCGATCAACAAAACTGGCTTGATCGTTGGGCAGTCTTTTGGCGGACCGAACGGCAGCCACGCGTTTATTTATCAGGACGGCACTATGACCGACCTTAACAGCCTGATGATCGGACATAATGCGTTCACCCTGGTTTATGCGAACGATGTAAACGACAACGGAGTGATTGTTGGCGGCGCTTTCAATGCGAAAACGGGCGAGGCGCCGGCATTTGTGGCGGTGCCCTACTAACTACTAAGATGACGGGAACTGGAGGATCGCGCGGATGATTGGTCGGGTGGTTGGTGTTGCGGGCGTTTGCGTGATCATTGCGATCGCGGCAAACGCTCGCGCGGCGGCACAGACTTCGAAGGCTGGGGCGTGCTCGGCGGCAGAGTATCGTCAGTTTGATTTCTTTGCCGGCGATTGGGGTGGGTTCGATCTCGACAAGCCGGAGGTTCGCGTCGCGCGCAATCGCGTGAGTTGGATTCTGGATGGCTGCGTGTTGCTGGAAGACTATCAGGGCACGGATGGCTCGCACGGCGAGAGCTTCACCATTTATGACGCGTCGAGGAAAGTGTGGCATCAGACTTGGGTTACGAATCGTGGAGTGCTGCTGTTGATCGAAGGCGGGATGCAGGGCGATGAGATGGTGCTGAGCGGCGAGGATCGCACGGCTGACGGCAAAGAGCGCCTGGTGCGCGGCATTTGGAAGGCCGTTGCGGGCGGAGTTCGGGAAACGGCGGTGAGATCAACCGATGGCGGGAAAACCTGGACGCCATGGTTCGATATGATTTTTAGACCGGCGGTGAAGTAAAAATTGGCAGTAAATGAGTTGCGGCGAGTGGGATTTTACTTCTGCAATTTGACTTCTGACTTCTGCAATAGCCTACGGTTCTTCGTCCTGGCCGGTTTCATCGATCAGGAAGCCGCCGGAGTCGTCGGCTAATTCGCGCAGGTGCTGGTAGTGCTCATACCACTCGGTACCCGCTTCGTAGACGAACATACATCCCTGATAGGCCCATGCGAGTTGCACAAATCCGGTTTTGCCGACATGCATTTTCAGCCAGCGCCCCTCTTCCAGATCCTCGTCGCTGGAGTAGTCGCCGTCGGCCAGGCGCTCGGTCAGGCGGTCGTATTCCTCGCGATCAAGTACCCAGGAATGCATTGTGAGAAAAGCCGCGTTGGTAGACTTGGCCAGCTCCACGAAATCTTTCCAGCCGTCAGGGTTCGGTCCCGTATCCCAAAGGACGCTTGGAACCTCTTCGCACTCAACGTAGCCAAAGAAGCGGCGCATGCCCAGACCTTCAATGAAGGCGGTCATATCGTCTTTCATGGCGGTCAGATCGTCTGGATGTGGAGACATGTTATTCGCTTATTGTACGGCTTGAGGGGCAAATCGGCTACGAGCCAGGAGCCGCGAGCCCCGAGCAATCTGGGCGGATTTGGAGGACGGGGCTCGCTCTAAGCTCGTGGCTCGCGATTCGTGGCTTGTCACCGCTGTGTTACACTTTCTGTTCACAAAATAGACTTCCTGACATGCTTTTTTCCAGAGAGTATGTGGGCTATCTGGCCCGCGAGGTTTCCAAAAAACTTGTTGCAAGCGGTCTCATCGAGACCAAGGCGGCGCCTGCCCTGACGGAGAAGGTGCACGCCGCGCTGCTCGATGAACTCGCGCTCGAAGACCGCATCAACGATGAAGTGCGCGTCATTCTCGAAGCGTATTCCGAGGAGATGCAGAAGAGCGGCGCGAATTATCAGGAGATGTTTCGCAAGGTAAAAAGCGAGTTGGTGAAGAAGTATAAGGCGGTATTGTGATCGGCGTTCGTGTCTGGAGGATATCGCTGCTGTGCGGATAAGCCGGGACAAAGTGAACAAACTGGCCCACGTCGTGACCGACGCGGTGGCGGATATGGATTCGGTCGATTTTATTGAGGACCGGAATACGATTCGCCTTGAAGTCCGCAAAATTCTTGAAGAGTTGCTGATGCAGGAGGCACGCATCGATCAGGAAGCGCGCCGGAAAATCGAAAGCCAGCGGCGGACGATTATCGAGGGGTCCGAAGAGTGGACGATTCTGTATCGCAAGTATTACAACGATGAGGTGAAGAAGCTGGGAGTTTGAACCCCAGCCATCAGCTTTCAGCCATCATCCGTCAGTTCCCCTCCGTTAAGTTACTTTCCCATCTCAAATTCGGACATCCTCAAAACATCTTCCTGATCTTTCTTATTTGTAACGCCCAGAGCGTTCAGCTCTTTGGCTAGCGGTCGCACGTCTTGCAGAATTCTCGCCAGCGTTTGGGCGGCGGCTTCTTTGTCGCTATTGTCGGCTTCGTTTCTTTGGAGCAGTGTTTCCCAGAGACTTTTTTCGTGCGGAAAGACCACGATTTTTACTTCATCGCCTTCCGGAATGCCGGCCGCTTTCTTGGCCAGTCTCAGCGCCGTGTCGTAGCCTCCCAGTTCGTCGACCAGGCCGAGAGTTTTCGCGTCTTGCCCAGACCAGATTCTGCCCTTCGCAATCTCCAGCACTTTTTCTTTGGGCAGCCTGCGGCCATCCGCAACTTTGCCGGTGAAATCAACGTAGACGCGGTCGAGCCACGCTTCGAAGCGTCCCCACTCTGCGGGCGTGTAGTCATGAGTGCCGGTGAACATCGTGGCTTTGTCGCCTTGGTGAACTTCATCCCATGACAGTCCGACTTTGTCCCAGAGGCCGGAGGTCAGCATCTTTCCCCCCAGCACGCCGATGGAGGCCGTGATCGTGCCGGGCTGCGCGACAATTTTGTCGGCGGCCATGGCTACGAAATAGCCTCCCGAGCCGGCCAGATTGCCCATCGAGACAATGACAGGCTTGCCGGCTTTGCGCGCGTTGACTACTTCGCGCCAAATCGTGTCTGAGGCGACGTAAGAACCACCGGGGCTGTCGACGCGGAACAGAATTGCTTTAACGTGCTCGTCGTTCGCCGCGGCGCGAATCGCTGATGCCACCGTGTCGGAGCCCATCGTCTGCTCACCCTGGACCGGATCGAAATCGCTTTTGCCGCGCGTGACTGCGCCGACTCCGTAGACGAGCGCAATTTTCCTGCCATGATCGTGTGGAGAGCCAGCGCGATCGAGATACTTGTCGAGATAAAGAAGTTCGGCGTTGCCGCCAGCCTGCTCTTTGACCTTGCCGTAAACTTCGTCGCGATAGGCTACGCCATCGATCAGCCCGGCATCGACGGCCTCTTTGCCGAGGTACGGCCCGGCGTCGACTATCGACTGAAATTTATCAGGCGCGATCTGGCGGGCCGCACAGATTCCGTCTTTCATCTGATTGAACCAGGAGTTCATGATGGAGGTCATTTCTTCTTTGTGCGCGTCGGTGTATTTCGACTCGGTGTAGAAGTTGAGCGCGGCCTTGTATTCGTAACGATGATCGCCGTGGAATGTAACGCCGAGTTTGCCGAGCGTGCCTTTGATAAAAGGCGACTCCATGATGAGGCCGGTGAGGCCGACGTCGCCCGAGGGCTGGAGATAAATCTTGTCGAAGGCGGTTGCGAGATAATACGCGCCGTTGCCGGGGCCAAACTCGCCGAAGGTTTCCGAGTAGGCGATGGCGAATTTCTTGTGCGCGCGGAAACGGAGTATGGCGTCGCGAATTTCCTGAATCTGGGCCATTGGCATGGGAGCAGCGCCGACGCGGGCGATCATGCCGACTACTCGATCGTCGCTGGCTCCCCGGTCGAGCGTGTCGACGACGTCGCGCAGCGATTGGCGGTCCGTA
The DNA here is from genome assembly GCA_049589635.1 of Terriglobales bacterium. GTDB lineage: Bacteria > Acidobacteriota > Terriglobia > Terriglobales > Acidobacteriaceae > Acidiflorens. Next base: position 1,486 of record JBAWBE010000163.1, on the reverse strand, counting down.
GACATGAGGCGCGCGGCGGGCGTGTCAGGAAGTTCTTCCAGAAACGATTTGTCGAAGTTCGCTTCAAGAATGGTCTTCGATGGGACCGTTCCTTTGGTTCGAATGACGGCGAAGAGCACAATGGCCATTCCGATTAGCCACAGAGCACCCAGGATGGCGAGAAAACGGACGACTAGCTTGGACATTTCTTCTCCCTCTGCTGTTAGAAAAGTCTAACCGAATTGCGCGGCGCAGGCGGGAGAACGCTAGTGAATGGTTTTGGTCTTGCGCGACATGTAATCCATCAGCAGGTATTGCCCAAGCGTATAGGGCGTGGTGAAGTAGGCTTTGCCGCGGCACATTTGCGTTACTTTTTGGACGAACTGGACGAGTCCATAGTCGGAGGCGAGCATGAAGGTGTTGATAAGGACGCCCGCACGCTTGCACTTGGACACTTCTTCCAGCGTCTGGCTGACCACGAGCGGGTCGAGGCCGAAGGCGTTTTTGTAGATGCGGCCATCTTCGAGCGTGAGCGCGCTGGGCTTGCCGTCGGTGATCATGACAATCTGCTTCATATCCTTGCGCTGGCGTTGGAGGAGACGTTGCGCCATGCGCAGGCCTTCGCGCGTGTTCGTGTAGTAGGGCCCAACTTTGACGCGGGCTAACTGCGAGAGCGGAACTTCTTCGGCGGAATCGTGGAATAGGACCAGCGAGAGCGAATCTCCGGGATATTGCGTGCGGATTAGGTGCGACAGCGCCATCGCGACTTTTTTTGCGGGCGTGAAGCGGTCTTCTCCGTAAAGAATCATCGAGTGCGAACAGTCGAGCATTAGGACCGTCGCGCAGCTGGACTGATACTCGCACTGATGGACTTGCAGATCGCGATATTCGATGTTGAGCGGTAGTTCGAGGCCTTCGCGTTGAATTGCGCTTGAGAGCGTGGCAGTGATGTCTAGGTTGAGCGTATCGCCAAATTCGTATTGCCGCGACGCGCCGCTGGCTTCGATGCCTGTGGCCATGTCGCGTGTGTCGTGGCGTCCGAAGCTGGATTTGCCGAGCGAGCCGAGCAGATCGCGCAGGGCTTTGAAGCCCAGGAAGTCGAGGCTCTTGTCGGTGATTTCGAATTTCGCCTGCTGCTGATTTTCTCCGACTTGGCCACCTACGCTCGAGTTTCGCGACGGGTCGTGAGGCTGGTCGATTGAGATGTAGTCTTCCTGTTGCATGCGCTCGATCAGCTTTTCAATCAACTCTTCCATTTCCCCGTTCATCGCCATCTGCTGGAGGCGGTCGCGCATTTCTTCATCGAACATTTCGCCGTTGAGCAGAGCTTGTTCAAGGGCGCGGCGGAGTTCATCAAGCGTCTGCTCGCCATCCTGCATCTCGTACCAGAAGTTATCGTTGAATCCGCTTTGGAGAAGGTAGTCGGAGAGCGCGCTGAGCAGGTCCTCCATGCTCATTTCGCCGGCTGGATCGGAGACGTATTTGGAATAGCGGATGCGTTTCATAA
>JBAWBE010000162.1:0-11120 GCA_049589635.1 Terriglobales bacterium | reverse complement strand
AATGGGAAGGGCAGGGCTTCGAGCCTTGCCGCAAGTACGAAAACTAGTTTCGGCTTTAGCCGCTGAGGGCAACCGCCTCAAACCGACAACCGATAACTGACAGCTTTCTCCGGAGAGGTGCGTGGGCGGTTGAAACGATCCGCCTCGAAAGCGGACATACCTTAACGGGTATCGTGGGTTCAAATCCCACCCTCTCCGCCACTTTAAGTATTTTTTTAATAGATTGCATTCAATCTATTTTTTCTGTCCTTCTGATGTACTAAACTCGTGCGATGCTTACGTTTACCGCAGTCATCGCGCGGGCTGCAAACACTCATCCTGACACTATAAAAGCTGCATTTGCCCGACCTGGGTACAAGGCGTCCAAGATAGGGTTTCCGTCCGGCGGTCGCTCTACCTCACGAACTGGGAAGCGGCAAATCGTAAAATCTGGGTACTAGAAACGCCCTCCCGTTCCGCGGATCGTCGTGCCGACGATGTGATGGCCGAGCTTTTTCAAATCATTTATACGCGCGCCTCTTCTCGCGATCCCCAAATGCTCTGAGCCGTACACCTCGCGCAAAATCTCGACCGTGTTTTGCGGTTTTAAATCTTTGAGGAGCTCGAGGAGACGTTCGACTTGGGTCATTGGAGTAGTGATATCTTTACGTTACCGGAGGAAAAAAAGGATGGCGGGCATCTGGTTGGTAGCTTTGCTGTTGGGCTCGGGATTCGCCATCTCCACCGGGCGCGAAGTGCAAGGGAAAGTGATCAACGTGGTCATCATTCTCGGGTGCATGAGTGCGGGGGCCGGCGTGGGGTTCGCAATGGGTCTAGGGCGCGGAAACCTGGGGAGCGTTCCTCATGAGGCCATGCCGTTCGCAATCATTTTTGGTGTTCTGGGAGCGATGGTATGCGTGGCGAAAGATACATGGAAGGCGAAAGGGTGAGTCATCGCAGGAGTTCGTGAAGAAAATCTATCTTGCCCCGCTCTAGTCACCACGCTTCGCTGCTGGTGTTACTACGATAAACGGGGTGTCCGTTACCGTCACTGTTTCTTTGTCGAGGACGTCCGAAACCACTGGCAAGTCCGTAACTGTGACGGTTTCGACGTCGGTGATGTAAAGGGTCGTAGGTGGCGCGACAGGCGGTGGCGCATCGCTCCCCGAGCCGTTCAACGGAACACTCTGCATGAACGTTGTCCCTGAGCCGGTGCTGGTCAGATTGCTCAACTCGGCGTTATCGGTAATTGTGAGCGCTCCGCTCGGCGCAGTGCCCGACGGAGCCGTGTAGGAGATTGTGAACAGGCAAGCCCCGGCTGTTGGAAGTGTTGTTGGAAATGAGGTTGCTCCGTTGGTGCATAGGATTTGCGGTTGCGAGAAACAGGGTACGGGATAGGTCGCGCATGCCGGAGCCTGGCTGACGAGCGTCCCAGAGAGTATCAGCGGCAACATTCCGATATTGGAAATTGAGAACGTCTGAGCCGCCGTCTGCCCAGGCGCCACACTTCCGAACCCGACGCTACCCACTGAGTAGTACGCAACCGGCGCGGCAATTCCTGAGGCGGGCATCGCGACAACCACTGGTGTATCCGTCACCGTGACTGTTTCCTGATCGAGGACGTCCGGACTGGTGGGCGCATCCGTTACGGTGATCGTCTCGGTCACCGCGACCACTACTGGTCCAGTGCCCGTCACTGTGACTGTAGCTTGGGCAGAGACGAGCGGATCCGCGTTACTGGTTGCGATCACCGTATCTGTTCCAGGGGATGGCGGAGCCGTATAAAGGCCTGAACTATTGATCGTTCCGCCAGCGCCTCCGGGTTGCACGGTCCAGGTCACCGAGGTGTCGGTCGCACCTGTAACCACCGCTGTGAACTGATACGTTTGATCCTCGCCAACCACCGCGCTCGATGGCGTCACGGCGACCATGGGCGGGGCCGCCACGCTGACAGTTACTGACGCGCTGCTTGGCGCAAAAGAGGACGAACCTGGATAGGCAGCTTCCAGAGTGTCGAGACCAACCGGCAGGTTTGCGATCTGGAAGTGCGCCTCACCAAAATTGTCCAGAGTGGCGGATCCGATTGCTGTCCCATTCTCTGAGAAGGTCACGGTGCCGCCGCTCACTGGCGATCCGTTGGACGAAACCATGACGGTCAAGGTTACGGGCTCTCCTGAGAAGATGGTCGTCGGCGAATACGTGAGTACCGTTGTGGTGGGCGCAAGAATGTTGAAGACTGCACTCGTCACTGCGCTTTGAGAAAAGCCCGGCGCGATAGCGATCGCGTTTATAGTTTCGCTCGCGCTGACTGTGATTGGTCCCGTGTAAGGAGCCGAAGACGGCATGGGTATGCTTCCGTCCGTGGTGTAAAAGATCGAGGCGTTTGTGAGTGCGTCGGTAATCGTCACGGTTTGGGGCGAGGAGAAAGTTCCGCCGGGCGGAGCGATTACGGGTGCAGGGGTCGCAGGCGACACCGAATTCGCCGCGATGATAGCGGCTCCCGCGATACTTGCCATGGCAACATCATGTCCGCCCGGTCCAAAAAATGAGCCAGTAACCAGGCCTGCGCTGTCGGAGCTACCCACATCGGGAGGTGGAGAGCCGACGGCCGGTGAGCCGAAACCGCCCTGGCCATTGTTCGGCAGAACACTTACAAGACCGGCGCCGGACAGCACGATGTCATTGAACCCGTCGCCGTTAACGTCCGCGATGGCCGCTTTGAGAGAAACCTGGAGTTCACTGGTCGCGCTTTCTACAGCTATCGGACTCGTCAGGTCCGTCTCCGTGAACTGCATGCTGCCGCCCTTGGTGCCATTGGAGAAGACCATGGGAAAAGGCGTCTGAGAGATGCAGAAACCACCGCCTCCGTCTAAAACCAACATGTCAGGAAGAGTCGCGCCCACAAAGCTGCCCAACGCAACAAAAGCTGGATCGGAGTTTGCCTTGGTCGAAGTAAAGGAAACTGGAAGCTGAAAGGTGCCGTCACCGTTACCGAGGAAAATCAGAACAGCTCCGCCGGTGAGAGTTTGGCCGTTGATTCCATAATTGCATTGACCACGAAGGGTTGCCACCAGATCCAGATTGCCATCGCCATTCATGTCAGCGATCGCCAAAGAGGAAATATCCAATTCGAAAGCTGGCGCGCCCGACGCAGATAGTACCGGCGTGGTAACAGATGGAGCATAGACACCATTTTGATAGGTGAAGAGCTCAATTGTGCCTTCCACGTTGGCGACCGCAACCGTGGCATTTCCAGAGGAGTCGAAGTTCCCCGCTGCGATCGCAGAAGGCTCCGCTGAAGCGGGAAGATTGGGAACGATGGAGAAATACGCCGGCGATTGAAATCCGCCGTTGCCGACGCCCTGCAGAAAAGTTACTACCGGATTACTGCCGTTTCCGGTCGCATCCTGCTGGCTTAGGACGAAGAGGCTCTGATTCCCTTTGACTTTTCCGGTGGCCGCGGCAAAGGGCAAATCGCCAACTGGATAGACTGCCTGGGTCGCATACATTCCCGGGGCCTGGCTTATGAAGACGGAGACGGTGTTATCGCTTTTATCCGTTAACGAGTTAATGCCATTCACTACAGCTAAGTCGTCGAGTCCGTCGCCATTAAAGTCGGCCTTGGCAATCGCCGTGGGACGATTGCCTGCCGGATAAGTCGTCGGCGCCGCGAACAAGCCATGGCCCTGATTCAGCAGAACTGTCAATCCTTGATTCGGCTCGTAGAGAATCAAGTCGTTTTTTCCGTCGCCGTTAGTATCCGCGATCAACGCTTCGGTTCCATAAACGCCCGGACCGTAAATGTAATTCGGCTGAGTCTGGCTGGCCGTTGGAGAAAAGGGAGTCGAGGAATTGCCAGGGCTACTCAGGAACAGGTTGACCGTTTGTGTCGACGAAAACTGACCACCTCCGAGAACGATAAGGTCGGGGTTTCCGTCACCGTCCAGATCTGCGGCGGTGACAAAGACCGCGTCGCCGGTGGGAATCTGATAGCTGGCAGGCGGTGTGGTTATCCCGATTTCGCTGCCACTGATTGTCAACGGCCAGATGTATGCCGCCGAAGAGTTTGACTGGGTTGAAATCCCAGCGAAGTAAGTGTTCCCGTTCGAAATGAATTGAGAAATTGGTCCCACAATGCCGTTGGGAATGCCGAGCGATTGAGAAACGGGAGCCTGAAACACACCGTCGCTAAATTGGGAGATCGCGGCTGTGCCGTTCGTGTAGACGAGAAGAATCGCGGCCAGATCGCCTGCGGTCAATGGATAGGCGTTCGAGACGTTGGGCGAGGTGGGGGTGGGCACGGTTTGTACCGTGAAGGTGCCGGATCCATCATTATTGTTAGCCAGGACATCGACCACAGACAGTTCGCCCGAGTGCGGAAACGTTTGATAACTGATGACCAGATTCAGTGTGCCACTGGTATTCAAGTAGGACGCAAGCGTGTAGACAACCTGACCTAACGATACAGGCGTTTGAAAGGTGCCGTCGCCATTGCCCTTCATAAGGTACAAGTTGCTGGAGTCGTCGGTGACAACCAGATCGAGGCTGGTCGGACTTATCACCGGTCCCGCGATAACCAGGTTTAGGCCGTCATTAATGTTGCTATAGCCATAACCCGTCGACAACTCGGCGGGCAGAAGGGAGAAGCTGCCGTCACCGTTGCTCTGGTAGAGAAAGAGTTGGCTGGTGGGAGGACTCGAACCGAGTCCCACGCCGCTGCTGTTGGTGGCAGCCACTTCGAAGGTTGGCGCGCCGCCGTTTATGAAATTAGCAGCCGTGGTGCTTCCGACGCCGATGCTCGAAGTTGACTCCGGCGTACTGTAGCCGTAAACAACTCCGGCTTTGAGGATCGTATTTGGTGGTTCGACGGTCTGGGCCACTGCTTGCGGGCCGGCCAAGGCGATTGCGAAGATCGTCGCGGAGACCACAGCGAAGATTGGCCGAGCAAAGATTGCCGGAGCCCGAAGCGACGAGAGGATGCGCGCAACCGCAATCCGCGCGACGGCTCGCGGCGTTCGCTCCGTAACCTTTCCGGAAAAGTCTGGGTGGTTCGCTTCCCACTTCACGGACGCTCCTCGCACCGCTGTGGCGCGTGCCTATGCTGCATATCTGGTCGATCGGAGATTGGTAATCATGGTTCAACTTGGTGCGGTCAGTTGAAGCTCAGAACCACGCTCACCGCAACCGTTTGACCTGGCGATACGGAAACCTGGCAGGGAGGTTGTCCCGGTCCACCGCAACTTCCCGCCGGTGCAAGATTCGCTGAAGTGAAGGTAAAGTTGGCGCCCGTATTGCCGCCATTGCCACCCGTCGCAAACGTGAATTCGTTGCCCGAGCCCTTATAACTTAAATAAAGTAACGACACGAACGTGCCCACCTCACTTATCGTGCTCTGTTCGGTCGCACCGAAGGTTGTGGCCAGCGAGATGGTATTTCCATTTACCGACTGCGAAGTCGTGGCCTCGCAAGGGGAGATTCCGCACGGTCCCGGCAAAAAATTAATATTCTGGAACCTTTGCCCTGCGACATAATTGAATCCATTCGTGTTGACACCAATCACGAGGTAGGGGAAAGCAACTGTCAGGGCCGTAACGGTGTCTTTTGGTTTCGAGTGTTGCACCGCATTAAACGCGGCTAACAAGGCCGCTATTGAGCCTTCTGTGTTTACCGTTCCGTTCGTAAAGGTTATCGAGGAAGGACCTCCGCTGAGCAGCAGGGCGAGAGCGTCATCGCCGCTAAGCCCATTGGGATCACCGGTCGTCAGGCTGTTTTCGAACTCATTGTGCGAGGCCAGCCTTCCATCCGGATCTTTAACGTCGATCTTCCAATACCCATGGACTTTGACGCCGCTTCTCATCGCTTTTTCCGGAGAGTGAGTAACCTGCGCGCGGGGCTGTGCCGCCGCGGCAGCCGTTTTCGAGCCGGCCCCTGCCGCTGACGTCGACTGGGCGTGTCCGGAGCCGGTGCAAACCAGCGCGGTGGCAAGAAGGCCCACGAAAAACAAGCCCCGTGCGGCGATTCGTGAAACTATCTCGTATCTGCAATTTGTCTTCATGCTGCCTCTCCTTTGCCATACCTTGTAGCCCTAACAATGTGTCCCCAAAATCCGTCGTGTCCCAAGCGGCCTGCTCCGAACCGAGGCGCTCGAACCAGAGCGCTCGATTCTCCGCGACCGATCCGGCGCCGCCGGTCTTTACCGCAGTCCTCCGCGACGGTCGTGAAAGTAGCATGAACCTGCCGGTGGGCTGATCAGATAAGAAGCTGATTTTTTTATGATTATGTAAGTGCTGTTTTATGTCTTACTTAGGCAAGCAGAACTGTGTTTTCTTAATGTTTCCAGAACCCGCGAGGTTATGTTGCCAACCCTTCAGCCGCGGGGTAAAATTGTCGGCCAAGCGGCAGCTTTGGCTTTTTCCCCTTTCATTTATGCCAAACAATGGACGCGGCAGGTCTTATTGCGCGCCGTGTAGATTTGCCTAACCTATGGGAACCACGAGCCTCAACCAGAACGGGATAAGAAGTTTTGGTCCCTTTACGTTCGATCCCGATGGCGGCGGCCTTACCCGTAACGGATCCTTCATACGTCTCCAGCCTCAACCTACACTCGTGCTGACTTTGCTCACGGATCAGCCTGGAAAACTCGTCCCGCGAGAAGATATCTACCGCACGGTCTGGGGAGACGATACCCACGTCGATTTTGAGCAGTCCCTCAACTCCTGCATCCGGCAGATTCGCTCCGCCCTGCGGGACGATGCGAACGATCCCAAGTATCTTGAGACTGTTCCCAAACGCGGATACCGGTTTCTCGCGCCGGTAGAGATTTCGAATGGAAACGGACTACGACTCGACCCGGACGCGGGGCCAGCGGAACAGAGCGCGGAACAGCGCCCGGAGCCGCGTGAAGACGCAGGGGAAGGAACTACTGGAGTCCCCGGGCCGAGTGTTGGGCGCCGAAATCACGTCCTCTTGATGGCGTTGGCCGTAATACTCGTGCTATTGGCGGTGTCTGTCGGCGCATGGCAGAAAGTGCGGCGTGGAGCCTTTCCTCTCCGCGCCCGCAGCACGGTGTTGATTGCCGACTTCGAAAACCGCACCGGGGATCCGCGCTTCGATGACGCGCTGCTGACGGCCTTCACGGTGAGTGTGGCCCAGTCGCGCTACGTGAACATATTTCCCCAGGACCGTGTGGAAGCGGTGTTGAAACGGATGGGCAGGTTGGGCACGGAGCGAACCACCGTTCCGCTAGCGCGGGAAATCTGCGTCCGGGAGAACATCCGTGGACTTATAGCGAACAGCATCACGCGCAGCGGGCAACAATTTGAACTGACGACCGAATTGATCGACCCAGTAACCGGCGCGACGGTCCGCTCGTATGAAGAGCGCGCTGACAGCGAGGACCACATTCTCGATGCACTCAATTTGATTGCCAGCCAGGTGCGGGCCGATTTAGGCGAATCGCTGCGTGAAATCGGGCAGGCCTCCCGGCCTTTGCCTCAAGTCACAACCTCTTCACTCACCGCGCTAGGGGAATACGCTGAAGGTTCGTCACTCTGGACTAACGCAAAACATACTGACGCAGTGATCTTGTACAAGGCAGCGATCGAACTCGATCCAGATTTTGCTATGGCTCATGCGGCCCTGGGGCGCGCATATGCAAGTCACATCTACTACCAGTTGGATCTCGGCCGAAAAGAATATGAAAAAGCCATTTCTCTTACATCGCGGCTGACGGAGCGCGAAGGAAGGCTCATCGAGGCCCGCAGAGCTCTCGACCTTGGGTACGTCGAGGACGCGGATCGCCTCTATCGTTCCTATTTGGCGACCTATCCGGACGACTGGACGATGCTCAGGGACTATGCTTATCTGTTACGCTGGCATGGACGCCAAGCGGAAGCCGTCGAACAATACCACCGAATCTTGTCCCTTGCGCCAGATGACTCCCACACCTGGATTGAGATGGCAACCGCATATTCAACTCTGGGAAACTTCACCGCGGCGGTGCAGGCCTATGACCATGCCTTTCAGCTTGAACCGGAGTGGATCGCTATTGGGAACGTCAACCGCGAATATGGCGCGGCGCTGATTGGCAATGGCCAGGAGACGAAAGCCATTGCCGTATTCTCCTCTAGCTTGGGGAAACCAGACCGGCGCGCAGGAACCCTTCGTTCTCTGGCTCTTTTGGATCTTTACCACGGCAGGTATGCCGCAGCTCAACACCGTCTTCAAGAGGCTCTGCGACTCGACGAAAACGACCGTCAGATTCTTGGAGTAGCACGCACACACTTCTTACTGGCGGTCGCCGCGGAAGGTATGAACGACAATCGCGTGCGTCTTCTGCAACTCGATGCCGCGGCCGCCGGTCTCAAGAACATGGGACCCAAAGTGGAGTGGGGCGCGATTGTAGGGCAGGAATATGCGCGCGCAGGCGCACTCGCGAAGGCCGAGAGACTCGCCAGGTTCATTACTCCATTGGCCGATGCTCACGATGACGAGCAACAAGGCTACATGCATCTATTGCAGGGAGCCATCGCGGCGGAAAGGCGGGAAACGGGGAAGGCGGTCGCCGAGTTGTTGCCCATCACCGATCCCATCTACGGGCCGGCGGTCAGCGGTCTCGCCACTGAGACACTCGCGTATGCTTACCAACGGTCCGGTAACCTCGATCAGGCCGTCGTTTGGTATGAGAAACTCGCCCGCCCCTTGGGACTGCTCGCTTTTTGGGAGCCTCAACAACGGTGGGCATCCGCTCGCTACCAATTGGCAGCCGACTATCAGCGGCAAGGACATCCGGAGAAGGCACAGCAAACGCTCGCGCCCCTGCTCGATTTGTGGAAGGACGGGGATCCAAATCTTCCCCTGCGAAGAGCCGCTTTGCAGTTACGTGCTCAAACCGGACACTGACCTCAAAAGACACTGACCTCAAAAAAAGTGGCGCTTTCATGATCGAAAACGCCACTGGGACTTCTTGTTCGTTACTACGGCTGCGTCATGATCGTGACCTGGGCCGGACTCGTGCCACCTACCACCAAGTCAAGCTTTCCATCATTATTAAAGTCACCGATGACGGCGGGATATTCACCAGCTTTGATGTCCCGCTGGCAGGGGCCCCAGTGACAATTCCGAGAAGCATCAATGACAAGGGCCAAATCGCGGGATTCTACACGGACATCACGTCCACGTACTTTGGCTTCGTTGCTTCGTTCAAATAGCAGACACAGTGATTAGGCCCTTGGGAACGACGGGTCTCTAGCGAGAGGAGGCCGCGAGACTTTGCGGCACGTGGGGCGGACCGTTCGACAAAAACAGACTTGAACTAATGCTTGATGGATTTGAAATCTGGCCCCACGTTTCCAAACTCGATTGATAAGCAATGCGCGCGTCGCTCGTTAGTCTGGAACGCTCTTCCGAATTTAGCGCCTTACGCGCCTCGATGCTGGCTGCCTGCCCTTTTCCGGCCTGCGCTTCGCTGATCACATAGAGCGCGGGTGCATCTTTATGTTGCATAGCAACCGGCGGATTTATCGTATCCAGAGCTTTTTGGAAGGCGGCCGACGCTTGCTGAGGATTGCCGAGCCGCAAATAGACCTCGCCGGTTCTCACCAATGCAGTGCCCTTTTCGCAACGCTCATCGTCGTCGAGAGCGTCGTCCTTGTTGGCCCCAAGCACTGCGATTGCGTGCTGAAAATGCTGTAGCGCCAAAGGGAGATTTGACTGGCGGACGGAGAGATCTCCCATCCAAACGTAGATTCCGGCCAATCCGCGCGAATACTCATCGGAGGCGATCGCCGCGTCTCGAGTTTTTTCGAAGTCCGCAATCGCGCGCTGCAAAGCGCGATTGGCCTCGCCGTTTCGGCCCAACACAGTAAGCGCTCTTCCCCGGTAGTAGCTCATGTTTGCCAGGTCAATCCGCAGCATCGTATTCGCCGGATCTGGTTTGGCCAGGACTTCCAACGCATCTTGAGCTTTTTGATAAATTGCCAGTGCTCCTGCGGCGTCTCCGTTCATCAACAGGATGTCCGCTCCCTTTTGTTGGGAAATTATGAGCTCACGTTGTTCATTGATTCCATTGAACTCCTTAATCAATGTTCCGTAGAAACCAATACCATCTGCAATGAACTTTGAGCCTTCGTCGCGCGAACCCATGTGAGCCAAAGCTTCGCCCAGCATCACCATGGATATTCCCATCCCGTGGACGTGTTCCTTGAATTTAGGATCGCTTTGCCATAGCCCCAATTTGATTTCGTAATTCTTACGGTAGGCATCGATCGCACGAGCACGGTCCCCGGCTGCATCGAGCATGAACGCAATGTTCTGCTGTTGAACGGCACTTTCACTCAGTGCAACGGGATTTTTTGGCGCCCTCTGAAGAACACGATCTGTAATCGCAATCGCCTGCTCGAGCTCTTCTTGGCCGGTTGCATCGTTCAGTTCGCTAAAAGAAAGGATGCGATGCATCATGGCCACATTCAGTTGATCTTGCGCATTGTCAGGATTCGCCTTGGCCACATTCTCGAACAACGCAAGAGCTTTGCGATCACTCGTAATACTTGCGTCAACATCGCCGAGGTTGGATTCCACTGCGTTGCCCTGAACCGCAGCCAGCTTCTGGTAGCCTTTGGCGAGTTCTCGTTCGAGATCATGATCACCGCCAGCATCCTGTGAAACGCTATCGAGATATTCCAAAGCGCGATCCAACAGGAGTTTGCGAGCAGGCGTGGATCCGGGCAAATTTTGAATGGCGTCGTGGACGTCAAAGATCAGGGAATCGGAAAGCTTGCGGACGTCATTGAAGCGCTTTTCCGCCTGCTTTCTATTCTTCTCGGCGATTTCTGCCTGTTGATGGGCGATCCTGGCTTCACGAGCTATCAACATCACTCCGACAGTCAGTGCCAACAGTGCTGCGAGCGAGGCGGCCATCCCAATCTTGTGCCTGCCGGAAAACTTGACCGCCCGATAAGTCCAGGAGCCGGGGCTCGCGGTTACTGGAAGGCCTCCGATGTGCCGGTTCAAATCGTCTGCCAACTGCTCTGCGGATGGATAACGACGCTCGGGTTCCTTACGGAGCGCCATTAACAACATGTTGTCGAGATCGCCTGCAAGACGGTGCTGTAGCCTCACTGGCGTGTTTTCTCCGATGTGAT
>JBAWBE010000161.1:0-7608 GCA_049589635.1 Terriglobales bacterium | reverse complement strand
CATCTGTCCGTCGTTACAAAATCCGAACACCGGTTCCCGATGCTGGCGCCCGATAAACGATCGATGCGTCATTCAAACCAATAATCCAGCCATCCATCGGACCCTTTTCCAAAGTCGCCCTCAAAGCCCCCGTCGCCGCGCAGCCCGGAGAGATCACCAGTCCCCGATCCGGGAACGACAAACCATGTCGCCTTGATCTTGCCGTTCGCGACGATTTCTGAACCTTGAAGCACAAATGTGCCTTGGCGCCCGGCGAGTTTTCCGCGGAATCGCTGCACGCTCACGAGCGAGGCAGATTTATTGTCACGTAGCACCTGCAAAGCCCGGACCGGAGATTCGCCATCGATATCTCCCGTAAACGTCTCGCTCAGACGGATCTCCATCAATGCCGGACCCTCGGTTTGATCGTAGGCCTTTGCATCGGAACTCTGAACGGTAATCTTCGCCCTACCATGTGCGCGCGTGTGCGGCTCCGTCTGAGATTGCCGAGCGGCTGTCATGTCTCCTTGCTCCGTTGATTGGGGGTTTCCCGCGGATTGTGGGTTCACCGCGAATAGGAAGCCACCGAGAAGAGATACGACGAACGGGATCAGGATCTTTGAGCTCATCTCCACCACCTCCACGATTCCAAACTAAAAAAACACCAGCCGCCGCATTGGAAGTAATTGCAGACCGTCTGGTCGCCAGACCGTCAGAGGAAGCGCGCACAGAAGAAAACCGCCCGAAGAAGAGCGCCCAGAAACGAGAGCAGCACCCGCCGACTGGTCGTGAGAACTTCTCGGGAGACTCATTGGATGAGCCAAGCTAGCGGAGGTTGCCCGCCGAACCCTCGGGGAAACTCAAGACGAAAATCGGGAGCTGAATCTCGACTCCCATCGGCTGATTGGGCCGACTAACAAAGCAATGCCTAATCGTTGTACCGTCTCCGTCGATGATATTCGCCGCCGCCCATGCCGCCGAGGTCAATCACAACGGCAATGACCAGGATCAACAGATTGATGCCGGCGATAGGCATCCGCGTGTTGGCCATCCACGCATACACCAGAGTGGTGAGCGGTAAGAACAGAAATCCGAGCAAGGGCAATATCAGACCGTGGTACGCCCGTTGCAGGAAATTGGAGAAGACGAACAGCAGCACGAGTGCGATTCGAGGAAACGCAAGAAAGACAATCAATACGAGACAACCCACGAATCGCTCCTGCGGTATCGTACGCCCGTTCTTCAGCAGATTCCAGGCATCGAACTGCACGGTGCCCGAGGTCCGCGCCCGTTGTGGCGCGGGTGGGCCACATCAGCGGAAAGCATAAACGCGGGCCTGCCCTTCGAACGCCGATACAAAAGGAACCGGGGGTGCGCCACTTCTCGCGCTTTTCGAGAAGTGGCCCATCCGCGCCGCCCGTAGAACCAGACTTCCCTGTTACCCTTCCCTGATTTGATGGAGGATTTTGGTTATCATGCCGAACAACCAAGAGTTGTCATCCTGAGCGAAGTGAGGCGATAGCCGAACGGAGTCGAAGAGCCTGCCCCGAGCGGAGCCGAGGGGACCCCATACCCGCAAACACTCTCCAGAAGCCCCGCAAGGAATTCTCCCCATGCTCTTCAGGCCTCATTCACGGAGTGCAATCGGACGTCGTGCCCAATGGGTAAGACGGCGCGAAGGGCGCACTGCAGTCGCTGGCGGTAGCAACTGAACGTGACGAAATGGGAGTGTCGCGTCTGCTGGAAACGTCTAAGTCCGCTTGGCATGGCGAGAGCCTACAGCCGCCGACGTCTGTGATCCCAGAGCCTGCCCTGAGCTCGTCGAAGGGTTAGCGCCCAACCCCAGGGCGCGAACCTGGGGCACCAGGCTAATCGGAATTAGGGAGCGTTCGGTCCGTCCCCGATTTCTCCCTGTCTTCTTTCATGCCAAAATCGATGATAAGGTGGGCGGCCAGTTCCTTATACGCTTCGACGTGCGCATGGAGTTTTGGCGCTGCGCCCTGCTGAACATATTTCACTGCCGCGTCGAAAGGCTGCCGGAGCGTCGGATCGGCTTCAATGCGCTCTTCCATTACGTCAGCGAAGGCCTTCTCTTGGAGCACCCACATCATGCGTTCCAAACATGAAACATTCATGCTAACCAAGGGCGTTACTACAATACCTTTATGCGATTTCGTGCTGAGCTGAGCTTTGAAGCGCTTGTTCAAATAGGCATTCACGCCCCAACATCCACCGACATCATCGCGCGTGATGATCACCGGGATGATTTTCTTGATGCTCTTGAGATAATCCGGTACGTCAGCCCCCTTTGCGCCGAGTCTCCTAACGGCATTTAGAAGCTGACCCGCGCCTTTGGTCACGAGCTTATCTTCGAGGTAGACCTTGACCTTCTCGTAATCGCCGGAATACCGATCTGCCGCTGTGCAAGTGGCCAGCTTTGCCTCGATCAGCACAGCCGTATCGCCGCAGATGATGATTTGATCGCAGATTTGGTCGGCGGTGCTCGTGTATTTTGGGTTCGGATAGACCTTATGTAGAACCGGCGCAGCGTACGTCTCGAACATCCAGGTTACATATTCCTCAAACACCAATCCCCAATAGCTGAGCCACGGCTCTTTCCTCTCGTTAGGAAGGTTACGGAGTACGCGCCAGATAACCGCACTCTCGAGTTTGCCGAGTGCGAATTCGTAATCGAGCATGTACATCTCGTCTTTGAACAGAAAATAAGGGCGATCTTTCAGAAACTCGAAATCGCCGTATCCAAGCGTGTCTTTCGGATCCGGCATGCTGTCAAGCGAGAATGAAACTGTCTCAAACATCTGTTCAAGCGTAGTTTCTGGAATGCTCGTTGTCTTGAACCAGCTTTTGCGCAACGTCGCATCGATGGGCTTATCGAACGTCTGGGTCTGGCGTTCCTGCAGGGCGTGCAAGGCAAATGCCGCGATGAATTCGGAATAGGTGACGGTCGTGAACGAAAACACTTTTTGGAATTCCGCCTCAAGGTCAAATTTGAGCAGATTGGTCGGAATCCTTGGAATGATCTTCATTAGCCATATATAAAACCGCATAAAGCTGAACAGCGGGTCCGTCGGCGACGCGATTTCATATATAGGCAAAAACTCGGCAGCGATATTTGCGTATCCATCCAACTCGTCCTCAACAACGACGTGCTTCTTATAGAGTAGCTCGCCGGACTTGAGTAGCAATTCGCCGAATTGACCGTTCTCCGGGCCGTTCTCAGGAATTTCAGGAACGGGATGCAGCGACTGCAGGCGAAGTGTCTCGGCTGCGAGGTAACGCGATTGACCGTTGAAAAACGGAATCCTTCCCTCCTTGTGGAACCACCGGTTGACGTCAGGAACCAAGCTGGGGGGAAACACAATTGGGATGTGGACGTCCGCGACACTATCAGGGGGCACGGTGCAAGCATCCGGTCCATATCCGAGACCAACACTCAACTTTGTGCACGCGATCAAGATGCTGGTTTTCGGATACTTAGCAAGCTGTGCTTGAAACTCCTCTTTCGTGACGCGTGGACTGTCCGTTAGTTCTGACCATGTCATCCACACCATCATCTTAGCTGGCGGCACAAACCTCCCCATTCAGCAACAAATCGATGCTAGATGATTTTGAGACTGAGAAGTAGCATATGTAAAGCTTGGTGCCCAGGTCTCGCGCCCGTCTTTGGGAACTAACCTGCGGGATTCAGCCGTCGAGGTGGTCTTAGCCTAAAATCCCTCCACAGGAGAGACATATGGATTCAAGTGTCTTGCTGGTTGTAACAACTGCCCTTGGCGTGATGCGTCACTTTCTCGCTGGGGCGAGCGAGGGAGCGGCAAAAAAGACCGGTGAGGCGCTCGTAAGTGTGTGTAGTGACTCACCACCGGAGGGCACGATGCGCCACCGAATCCCGCACCTGATGTTCCTAATAAAAACGAGGACGAAGTCGACGTTTACGCGTGCGAAAGAAGTCATCCATCCCCCGGGTTTCCGAAAGAAAACCCATGCCGAATGACTGCAAGTCGTTTCACTTGCGCGGGAAGCGCCGCCAGCCTATGCTCACATAATTGTGTTGGGGAATGCGCATTTGTTGGCGCAACTCTTGGCCCTATAAATGCACCTTGATCCCGCAGGAGACTCACTGTGAATCGGGCTATCTATCGGAATTTCATGGTTCTACGCCTCGCTGTCGTGGCACTACTTCTAATTTCTGTTCCATTCGTAAGCGGGCAGCGTACCTCGCCATCTTCGATCGACAAGCTCGCAGTCGCGGGCCCAAACCGCCCCACCGCCGTCCCCAGCGGATTCGTAATCACTCCTTTCGGCTATTTTCATCCCTCCTGTGTCCGCAGCATTTCCGAGCAGGATCTCCTGCTGGCCGACGGGCGCGTCGCGCATACCAACGGCAAAGTCGACCAAACGGCTCCAGCTTGCGCCTTTCCGCACTACACGGCTTCAGGAGCGCGTGTAGCCGGCAACCTTCCAAAGGCAATGGAGACAGAGCTGCCCGCCATTAACGGATGGGTCGAGTACACTTCGATCATCGCCGATACTTCTTACGGCGAAATTGCAGCCACCTGGACGGTGCCACCAGAACCCACCACCAGTGAGCAGGGTCAGGCCGTCTTCTTTTTTCCCGGCTTCGAGGACACTGTCAACAACCTGACCATCGTTCAGCCCGTGCTCCAGTGGTATGCGCCCGGCCCCTGGGGAATGGCGAGTTGGAACTGCTGCGTGCAAGGAATGGTTTGGCACAGCATCCCGAAGAAAGTCCAGGTGGGCGACACCCTTTACGGCTTCATCGTTTCGGAGTGCAAGAAGGACGTGCAGAACTGCGCCACATGGAAAATCTCAACCAAGGATTTGTCCACCGGCAAGAAATCAGTTCTGCGGAAGTCTCCGGCGGACGGGCAGATATGGAATTGGGCCTTCGGCGCCGTACTTGAAGCCTATGGCATCACGCAATGCAGCGATCTTCCAGCCAACACCGACATTTCATTTGCGGTCCAACTCTACGATCAGAATCGTAACTTGATCGCAAGCCCGCAGTGGGTACCGACGTATGCGGATCCCGGCATAGACCCGAACTGCAACTATGATGTGGATGCGACGCCAACTCAGCAAACCCTGTGGTATTAGAGAAACCCGTTGCTCGTGGGCGGGTGGCCCACCCTTGAAGTAGATTTCAGTATGTAACATTCCCACCGAGGGTGCCCCATCCTTCGTGATTTTCGAAGGGTGGGCGGCACAGACGCCGACACGAAAAGCTCTCAGGCTGTTACCTGTGGTGTGCCCCAGGTTCACGCCCGTTTTTTGGGCGTTAGCCTGGGTCAGCACATGCCGACACGGTTATCTAATCAGCCCCACCAGCCACTCGCCCAACTATCTGTATAGTGACGTAAACACCGGAGGGAACATGCGTCACCGAATTCCACACCTGATGTGTCTCGTAACGTGCCTCGTAATCCTTAGCACCGCCGCCCACGCCCAGTCCAGCCATTGGGCCGCGCCCGACGACAAAACCGCGAAGTTCATGATCGACATGGAGCGCAAGTGGGCCGAAGGCGTTTGCGTGAATAATGGAGTTGTCTCTGAGTTGCTGGCCGACGATTTCCAGGGCACGAACACCCGCGGCGAGCGCTACACCAAAGAAGATGAGCTACGCGATGAAAAAGGCCCCCGCTCGGCGCACGGCTGCGCGCTTGACGATGCCAAAGTGCGCTTCTTCTCTTCGTCCTCGGGCAAGGACGAAGACGTGGCCATCATTTACGGCAGTGAGTACGTCATCGGCAAAGACAAGACGCATCCCGACGCAAAGCAGTGCCAGATATGGACCGATACCTGGTTGAAGCGCAATGGCAAGTGGCAGATCGCCGCCGCCCAGGACAACAAAATCGACTGCAAGTAGTTGGAGCTATTATCCCAAAGATGATTCTCTAATTGCGGACGCAGGCCCGTCATTTTCGTATTGTGTTCGCCAAATTCCAACCGATGTACATACAATAATGTCAATGAATGTTCCACGTGGAACACTTCTCAAGAGTGTCAATCCTCAAGGATAGAGCCGGTACAGCATCCGCGGGAATGGAATCGTCTCCCGCACATGCTCCAGCCCGCAAATCCATGCAACGGCTCGCTCAATGCCCATTCCAAACCCGGAATGCGGCACGCTGCCGTACTTGCGCAGGTCGAGATACCACTTGAAGGCCTCTTCCGGCAGGTTGTGTTCCCTGATGCGCTTCACCAGCAACTCATACGAAGCAGTACGCTGCGAGCCCCCAATAATCTCTCCATATCCCTCCGGAGCAAGCACATCGACGCAAAGCGCAAGATCAGGCCGCTGTGGATCCGGCTCCATGTAGAAGGCCTTCACGCTCGCCGGATAACGATGCACCATGACTGGCTTGTCATATTGAGAAGACAGGTAAGTTTCGTCTGGAGAGCCGAGGTCTCCGCCGTACTCGAACTTGTGTTCGAGCTTGCCCTGCGCGTGGCCTTCCTGAAGTGCCTTGACGGCGTCGTCGTAGGAGACGCGCGGGAACGGCGGCTCGATCTTTTCCAGCTTCGTCACGTCACGCCCGATGGTTGCGAGGTCTGGTCGGCGCCGCTCGAGGCATCGCTTCACGATGAAAGTCAGGAAGCCTTCGGCGAGATTCATGAGATCGTCGAGCGTGGCGTATGCCATCTCAGGCTCGACCATCCAGAATTCCGTCAGGTGTCGGCGCGTCTTCGATTTCTCAGCCCGGAAGGTTGGTCCGAATGAATAGACCTTGCCGAGCGCCATTGCTGTGGCTTCGATGTAGAGCTGGCCGGACTGCGTTAAGAACGCCTGCTCATCGAAATAGTCGACTGGGAAAAGCGTCGACGTGCCTTCGCAGGCGGCGGGCGTGATGATCGGCGGATCAGTCAGTGTGAAGCCGTTGCTGTCGAAATAGTCCCGAGCGGCGCGGATGATTTCGGCGCGCACGCGCAAGATCGCTGCCTGGCGCTGCGAACGAACCCAGAGATGGCGATGCTCCATCAGAAAATCGGTGCCGTGCTCTTTGGGCGTGATGGGATAGGGATCGGATTCAGACACGCGCTGTACGATCTGAACGTTTGACACGTCGAGCTCGTATCCGCCCGGTGCGCGCTTATCAGCGCGGACTTTGCCTTCGACTATGACGCTGGATTCCTGTGTGAGGCCTTTAATCGCGTCGAATACTTCTGGCGCCACCGCGTTTTTCGGGACTACTCCCTGAATGATGCCACTGCCGTCGCGGAATTGGGGGAAGAGAAGCTTGCCGCTCTCGCGGAGGTTGTAGAGCCATCCGCGAATGGTGACGGACTGGCCTTCGTGTTTGCCGATTTCTGAGATGGTGCTTATGGGTGCCGACATAAATCTTTTTTCACCGCCGAGACGCCGAGGAACGCCGAGAAAACCTATTTCATTTCTTGTTGTTCTGGGACTTCAGACAGAACTGTTTTCCGACGCGCATCGGGAAATTCATTCACGATTCGTTTGAGACCATCCTTCAGAACGGGCACATGGAAGTTCATCAACAACCCGACCTTCTTATGAGCCAGCCGCAAATAGGACAAAAGTTGTGCCTCGTGAATCGGAAGCAGCTTTTCGGTTGCTTTGACTTC
>JBAWBE010000160.1:0-2132 GCA_049589635.1 Terriglobales bacterium | reverse complement strand
CTGTTAGGCGGTTTACCACTGGCCCTGGGTTCCGGGACCGGCGCCGAATTGCGGCGTCCCCTGGGCATCACCATTGTAGGCGGCTTGATTCTCAGCCAGTTGCTCACGCTTTACACAACACCGGTTGTGTATTTGTGGTTCGACCTGCTGGGGCACCGGTTTGAGAAATATAAAATTGGCAACCCGATTCCTCAAGAGCTGCCCGGCGATTAAGGATTCGCTGATTCAACCATGAGCATCTCGGCTCCATTTATCCGGCGTCCCATCGGCACTTCGCTGCTGGCAGCAGCTCTGCTGCTTTCCGGAATCCTTGCCTTCAATTACCTGCCGGTGTCTTCGTTGCCACGCGTGGATTTTCCTGTGATCAGTGTGGGTGCTAGCTTGCCTGGCGCCGATCCGCAAACCATGGCATCCTCCATCGCCACGCCCCTGGAGCGTCAGTTCGGCCGCATCGCCGCGGTAAATCAGATGACGTCCACGAGCCAGCTTGGCTCAACCAGCATCGTCATGCAATTCGATTTGAATCGCAACATCGACGCCGCTGGCCGTGACGTGCAAGCCGCCATCAACGCCGCGCGCAGCCAACTGCCCGCCAACCTGCCGAGTAATCCTACTTACCGCAAAGCGAATCCGGCGGACGCTCCCATCCTGATTCTGGCGCTCACGTCCGACACCGAAATGATTCCGCAAATGTACGACGCTGCCGACTCCGTTCTGGCGCAGAAATTGTCGCAAGTGCGAGGCGTCGGCACAGTGTTTGTGGGCGGCTCTGCCCAGCCGGCGGTGCGCGCGGAAGTGAATCCGATGCTGTTGAACAAGCTGGGCGTCGGCTTGGACACAGTCCGCAACGCGCTCAATCTTGCCAACGCCAACCAGGCGAAGGGGCAATTATCGAACGGAAAGATTTCTCAGACTCTTGACGCCAACGATCAGCTCTTTACCGCGGATCAGTACCGGCCATTGATCATCGCCTATCGCAACGGCGCTCCCGTGAGGCTGGCCGATGTAGCCGACGTCGAGGATTCAGTCTCGGATACCCGCAACATCGGACTGCTCGGTAACGCGGAGAGCATCAAGCAGGGAGTGGGCGGAAAGCCGAGCGTTCTGATTATTATTTTCCGCCAACCCGGGGCTAACGTCATTGAGACTGTGGACCGCGTGGTGGGCTTGATGCCGTATTTGCAGTCCTCAATTTCCCCCGCGATCAAGCTCACCATAGCCATGGATCGCACCGTCACCGTACGAGCCTCCGTAAAAGATATCGAAGCCACGCTGATTATTTCGATCATCCTTGTGATCCTCGTGGTGTTCGCATTTTTGCGCACCGTGCGGGCAACGATTATTCCCAGCATCGCCGTGCCGCTTTCGCTGGTGGGCACGTTCGGAGGCATGTATCTGCTGGGTTATAGCCTGGACAATCTGTCACTCATGGCGCTGGCAATTTCCACGGGATTCGTAGTGGATGACGCCATCGTGGTGCTGGAAAACATCACCCGCTACGTGGAGCGGGGCATGGATGCGGTACAAGCGGCCTTCAAAGGTGCCGCCGAGATTGGGTTCACCGTGATTTCCATGAGCACGTCGCTGGTTGCGGTGTTCATCCCGTTGTTGCTGATGGGTGGAATTGTCGGCAGGCTGTTTCGTGAGTTCGCGGTCACGTTGAGTATTGCAATCGGGGTCTCATTGCTGGTTTCTCTCACCACGACTCCCACCATGTGCGCCAAATTTCTGCGCCCAGCAAAAGAGGAGCGCCACAATCTTTTTTATCGCGTCAGCGAATGGTTTTTCGACATGACGCTCTCCACCTACCGCCATGCGCTGAAAGTAGTATTGCAGTACCAGTTTGTTACGTTTGTCGTGACCATTCTGGTGGCGTGCCTTACGGTATATCTCTACATCATCGTGCCGAAGGGCTTCTTCCCGCAGCAGGACACGGGGCGCATCGGCGGATCGGTACAAGCGGCGCAGGATATTTCCTTCCAGGCGATGCGCGGCAAGATGGAACGTTACGTCAAGATTGTGCTGACCGACCCGGCCGTGAACACCGTCGTCGGATTCGCCGGAGGAAACACAGTTTCAAATCAAGGCCGCTTCTTCATCATGTTGAAGCCGCTGGCAGAGCGCGCCAAGTG
>JBAWBE010000159.1:0-5089 GCA_049589635.1 Terriglobales bacterium | reverse complement strand
CAGCATTACTTCGGACTCTTCATTCACCTGCGCGATGCCGACTACTTTGCCGTTGCGTTCGGTCGTCTTCACATTGATCACGCCCGAGCCGCCGCGCCCCTGCAACCGGTACTCGTCGGCGGGAGTGCGCTTTCCATAGCCGTTCTCAGTCACCGACAGAATCAGCGACCCCTTGATCGGCAGCGTCTCGTCAGTTGCAGTTGCTTCAACGCCAGCCGCAGCCTTGATCTTCGCAGCCGCCAACTCTGCCTGCTTCGCATCCTTTGCGGTCGTCGCCATGCCGACAATGTAGTCGCCCTTATCAAGATTCATGCCGCGCACGCCAAACGCCGGCCGCCCCATGGGACGCACATCCGACTCGTCAAACCGGATCGCCTGCCCATCATGCGAAGCCAGAAACACAATCTGTTCGCCGTCAGTCAAAGTGGCCGCGACAAGCTCATCGCCCTGGTCAATGCCAATCGCAATAATTCCACGCGACATCACATGCGAAAAATCCTTCAGCTCCGTCTTCTTCACCGTGCCGTTGCGCGTGGCGAAGAAAATAAATCGTCCCGCCTCTTCCAGGTTCCGCACCGCAACCATGGTGCGCATCGTCTCCCCCGCTTGCAAGCCGACGAGATTGCCAATGTGCTTGCCCTTGCCCGCAGCACCCACATCGGGCGTCTCATACACCTTGAGCCAGTACACGCGCCCGGTGTTGGTGAAAATCAAGATGTAAGCATGGGTCGACGCGATGAAGAGATGTTCGACAAAATCCTCGTCGCGCGTCTTCATACCCGTGCGCCCAGTTCCACCGCGCCGCTGCATGCGATAAGTGGATATCGGCGTACGCTTCACATACCCTGAATGGCTTACCGTAACCGCAACCTGCTCGTCGGCAATCAGGTCTTCCAGCATGATCTCGGCGGCTTCATCTTCAATCTGCGTGCGCCGCGGATTCGCGTACAGCTTCTTCACCTCTTCGAGTTCCTTGATGATCACGCCGCGCAATTTCTTCTCAGACCCCAGAATCGCCTCGAACTCGGCGATGCTCTCGCGCACATCCTTTAACTCGTTCGAAATCTCGTCGATCGAAAGCCGCGTCAACCGGTGCAATTGCAGTTCAAGAATCGCGTCTGCCTGCTTCGAAGTAAACGGCTTCTCCGCCGGCAGCTTGGGGGCTCGCCCGGTGGTATTGATCTCAATCTTCTTCCCGCCAAAATACGCGACCAAATTCTCCCGCGCATCCGCCCGATTCGCGCTCGCGCGAATAACCGTGATCACATTGTCCAGGTGATCGAGCGCCGTCAGGTAGCCTTCTAAAATATGCTCGCGATCGCGCGCTTTTGAGAGTAAAAATGCGGTCCGCCGCCGCACCACGTCCACGCGATGATTAATAAAATGCAGGATCGCCTGGATCAGCCCCATTTCCTTGGGCTGCTGGTTCACCACCGCCAGCAGGATCATACTGAAGCCTTCCTGCATCGACGTGTGCTTGTAGAGTTGGTTGAGCACGATCTGCGGCTCCGAGCCGCGCTTCAGTTCGATCACGATCCGCATCCCGTCGCGATCGCTTTCATCGCGCACGTCGGAAATGTCATCAATGGTCTTGTCATTCACCAGGTCGGCGATCCGCTCGATCAGACGCGCCTTGTTCACCTGATACGGAATTTCCGTAACGATGATCGCCTGCTTTTCCTTGGTGACATTTTCAATCGCCGCCCGCGCACGCATCATGAAGCGCCCGCGCCCAGTCCGGTAAGCCTCAAAAATTCCCGCACGGCCATGAATGATCGCCGCCGTCGGAAAGTCCGGCCCCTGCACAAACTTCAAAATCTCCGGCAACTGCGCCGCAGGATTATTCACCAGCGTAATAGTCGCGTCGACGATCTCTCCCAGATTGTGTGGCGGAATTTTCGTCGCCATGCCGACCGCAATTCCGTCCGACCCATTCACCAGCAAATTTGGAAACCGTGCCGGCAACACGGTCGGCTGCGTCTCCGAGTTGTCATAATTCGGATAAAAATCCACCGCCTCTTTATCCAAATCTTCCAGCAGCGCCGTCGCGACCTTCGTCAGCCGCGCTTCCGTATATCGATCTGCCGCCGGAGGGTCCCCATCCACCGACCCAAAATTTCCCTGCCCATCCACCAGCGGCGCGCGCATGGCAAACGGCTGCGCCAGCCGCACCAACGCGTCATACACCGCCAAATTTCCATGCGGATGGTACTTGCCCATCACTTCGCCGACGATGCGGGCGCACTTGCGCGTTGGCCGCCCCGGCGCGAGCCCCATCTGCTGCATGGTGTAAAGAATTCGCCGATGCACCGGCTTCAGTCCGTCGCGCACATCCGGCAACGCGCGCCCAATAATCACGGACAGCGAATAGTCGAGATACGACTTGCGCATCTCATCTTCAATATTGACGGGTTGAATGTTGAGCGCGCCCGGCCCAGTCGGACCGTCGCCCCCCGGTGGAGGAGTCAAAGGCAGTTCGGGATTTTGATCGTCAGCCATGAAATTTAGCTCTCAGTTTTACGTGTGGATCGGTGGGTGTTTTGGTTGTTCACGCTGGATCAAAGCGCCGCTCGCGAAATTGCCATGAGAATGCAGCTAAACGATTGCATTTAAAGGTGCTTATGTGGATAAATCTACAGAGGAATTATACCATGTTTGGGTGATTTTCGCTGGGCACGACCGTTTCCATTTCAGGCTCGGCGCAGCGTAAGCAAAGTAATCTCCGGGGGCACGCCAATCCGCACCGGAAAGCCAAAAGTTCCCAGCCCGCGATTCACATAAAGCGCAGCTTTCGGCGTTCCATTCGGAGTTGACAAGCTTCCGCTGCTGGAAGGGTTTCCCGGCGACTGACGACCAACGACCGACGACGATCCATTCATCGGCAACAAATAGAGCCCCGCCACAAATGGCGAGATCAACCGCGCCGGCGTGATGTCATGATCGACAATCTCAACTTTCACCTGCCCGCCATGCGTATGCCCAGCCAGACTAAGCTCAATCCCCAACTCCGCCGCCCGCGGAAACGAATTCGGATTATGCGACAACAAAATATTCGGCATATCGCGCCGCACCAGATGCTCAATCTCCCCAAGCATCGGCCCCGTGCGCTCGCCGGAAACCATGTGGTCGCGCTGATAATCGACACCCAGCAAATTAAACCGAGCGCCCTTGTACTCAATCACCTCATTACGCGCGCGCAGCAAGCGCATGCCATGCTGCTGAAACAGCCTCTCCGCGTCATCTTCCATGCGCGCGTAAATTTCGTGGTTTCCATTGCAGCCCCAAACGCCCAGCGGAGCGCGCAGCTTGGCCAACTCGCCGATGCAAGCATCCAGCGGATCACCTTCGCCTGAGACGAAGTCTCCCGTGATGAATGAAATGTCAGGCTGGAGTTCGTTCGCCATCGCAACCGCCCGCGCAATCTCCGGCGGAGGCATGTAATCCCCAATATGAATGTCGCTCAACTGCGCAATGCGCAACCCATCCAACTCCGGCGGAAGATTCGCAATCGGCACATCGACGCGCTCAACCGTATACCGCAACCGCCCGGCAGCAAATCCATAGGTTGCCGCCACAAACGGCAAACTCCCCGCGAGGAACGCAGCATAGCGAAAAAGCGTCCGGCGCGAAGCGTCAAACTCCGATCCACCATGAGCGTTAATCGCAACTCCACGCCGCAAATTGGCGATCGCATTAGTAACCCACTCAATGCCGCCCACCGACTTCACCGCGATCAGCGCGAAGAGCGAAGCCACCACCCAAAGCCGCGCAACAGTAATAAGCCCCTTGCCAAAAGGAGCCCGCGAAACCACATGCCCAAGCAGGGAATCAACGAGCGCAGCAAACAAGGCGAGAGCCGCCGCAATCAACGCAACGTGCAAACCCGAGCGCCACTGCGCGCCCGCCAGCGCCGAAATCCAGTTCCAGGCCCGCAGAAACCAGAAGCGCTGCACGCCATAGATAAGAGCAAGAAATATCGCTAAGAAAAGAATTCGTCCGATCAGGGCAATTACTCCGTAGTCCGTTTGGATTAAACGACCAAACTAAACGACTGTCAGGTTAGATGTCCGTCGCTACACCTAAGGCTCAAGGCGGAATTGCGCAAAGTCCCTGATTGATTTCCACGTGATTCTTGAACTCACATGCACATGCTGACCCTTTAAGGGCATTGCTATAATCGCTATAATCCTTAGCTGAATCCGACGAGGGAGTTATGCATTTCTCGAGCCCGCGAATCGCACTGTTTATGGTATTTTCCGCAGGCGCACTCTGCGGGCAGACTCAGGATTCCACCCTCGCCCCTCCTCAGGCGGCGACCGCCGCCACCGCTCCCGCGAACCGCGCCCCCAAACCAGCTCCCAGAAAGCCGCCAAGGCCGAAACTGACCGCCCAGCAGGAACAGGGGCTGCGGCTCTTGAAAACTTCGGAGGCGGAAGCGAGCGGCCTCGAACCGGCGGCTCGTACGTACATTCTTTGGAAAGTCTCCAATGGCTACCGCACGATCCGGCCCGCGCGAGCGGACATAGTTTTGCGCCGCGCATTCGCTGCCAGTCGCTCCATCGTGGAGCCCGGGGCCACGGACGATTGCCATGTTTTTCCCGCATGCCACTTCCAGGCATGGCTGCAGGGTGCAATGCTGCAGGAGATGATGCGCGGAAAAGATGGAAAAGCGGATCCGGAGCGCATCGAACGGTTTCTGCCCCACGCAAATCCCGATGTCAAAAAGGAGATAGTTGGCCCGATTGCTCTGGCTTATCTTAAAAAACAGAATTTCGACCGGGTTCGCCAGCTCATGGATCAGGCTGACGACGACGCTTATTCCTACGAGCTCGCGGGTGAATTCATCGCCGCGCTTCCCGAGTCGCGCCGCGCCGAGAGACTCGCTGTGTTTTCGCAGGCACTCCAGAACTTCAGGAACCGCAGCCTCGATAGCATGGATACCGACAACCGCGACTTTGGAGTTCTGATTGTTCGCTTCTGGCGCGAGATGCCGCCGCCAATCGTGCTTGATGCCATCGATGCCGTGTTCGAACGCAGCAAGGAGAGCGACGAAGACAAGAAGGTTCGCACCGTAAACATGAATCTGATG
>JBAWBE010000158.1:0-8939 GCA_049589635.1 Terriglobales bacterium | reverse complement strand
CCACAAATCTGTGCGTCGCGGCCTTCGGCGGTAACGAAGAAATCGGGGGCGCGCTCGGCGCGCAGGCGGAGATGGAAGTCGAGCGCCAAAGCTGCGGCGTCGAAGGCCGGGCCAAGATTGGCGGAGGTCGCCGGCAGCGCCAGGCGCAGGGAGCGGTCCGCGGAAATGGGGCGAGATGGCATAGGGCTAACAGCGAGCGGCGATGGTTTCCGCCACAACTACTTGTCGAGATTATGCGCCGAAGTTACGGAAAGCACAGGCTTTAGACAGCCTTCGCCGTTTTCGGGGCAAAACAACCTCGAAATTGTGTCTTATACACGAATGTGAGGCGGAGTGCTACGAATTTCTATCGGCCGCGTCCAGGGCGGCAATTACTGACCCTAGGTCCGCCTCAAGCACGACTGGGGCACGCTGAAGCGATTTGGTCCGAATCGCGTGCCGCTCGTCGGGTGTTCCTTCGAATAACTCGCCGCGATGGAACTTGATGGTGAAGTCGGGATCTTTTAATAAGTGGCCAGTCAGGATCAGAACGACAAATTCGTTAGGCTTGACGAAGCCCGCGGCGCGGAGTTTTTTCAGTCCCGCCAGCGTTACCGCCGAGGCCGGTTCGCAGCCGATGCCGTCGGCTCCGATCTCGGCTTTGGCCTCGGCAATTTCCACTTCGCTCACTTGCTCGACCTGCCCTCCGGTAGCGCGCAGAACTTTCAGCGCTTTTTTCCACGATGCGGGATTGCCAATACGGATGGCGGTGGCCATGGTGTCGGCATTCATTGGTTCGAGCTTCGCGTTGTCCAGGGGCTTATCACCCAGCTCCCGCACACTGCGATAAAACGGGTTCGCACCTTCCGCCTGAATGATGGAGAGCTTGGGCAGGCGCGGAATTAGCCTGAGGTCGCGCATTTCCAGCAGCGCTTTGCCGATCGCCGAACTGTTTCCGAGATTACCGCCCGGCACAATGATGTGATCCGGCGGCTGCCAAGCCAGTTGTTCGAGCAGTTCGATGGCAGCCGTTTTTTGCCCTTCGATGCGATACGGATTGACCGAGTTGAGCAGATAGACGGGCTTTTCTCGCACCAACTCGGTGAGCAGGCGAAGGCAGCCGTCGAAGTCGGTGCGGAGCTGGCAGGTGAGCGCTCCGTAATCGAGCGACTGCGAGAGCTTGCCCCAGGAAATTTGTCCTTCAGGAATCAGGACGAGGCTCCGCATGTTGGCGCGCGCCGCGTAGGCGGCCATAGAGGCCGACGTGTTGCCGGTCGAGGCGCAGGCGACCCAGCGAAACCCGGCGGCGTGCGCGGCTGACGCGGCGACGGTCATGCCGGTGTCTTTGAACGAAGCGGTGGGGTTCATGCCTTGATGCTTGGCGTAGAGGTTTTCAATTCCAAGGGCGCGGGCTGAGCGCGGCAAATGGTAGAGCGGTGTGTTGCCTTCTTTGAGCGTGATGACATGCTGTTCGGCCATCGGCGGGAGGAGTTCGCGGAAGCGCCAGACGCCGCTTTGGTCTTTATTCTGATCTGGATTCTGATCGGGCGAAGTCGGCGAGCTTCGGCGGTTGAGCCAGAGCGATTTGAGCGCTTGCGGATTGAACCGGGATTCCGGAAAGAAAAATTCGAGCAGATCCCCGCAAGCATCGCAGCGGAAATCCTGTGCGGCGGAAATGGGCGTCACATTGCACGAGATGCAACGCAGGCGTGGAGCGGTGGCGGAGTTGTCTGATTTCACTTTTGTTTCGGGATCGACGCTCACATCATAAACGCAACCACTGAAGTGTCAGAGTTCGGGGAGAGAACAGGCTGCGCCAGATCGCGGCTTTTCGCGGGCGAGAGCACCCGCGCCACACTCACACCTCAGCGGAGATAGCTATCTTTTCCACTCGTCCAGTCGGCTCTCGGCGGATAGAAAATATCGATGTCTACCGTGTCTTCCAGCGCTTCCGCTTTGTGGGGCATGTTGGGGGGAATGGTCAGGACCTCGCCCGGACGAACGACAATTTCTTTCCCGTCGATCCAGAACTTGAGCGCGCCTTCCAAAATGTAAGCCAGTTGTTCGTTGGGATGGGTGTGCTCGGGAACGACGCAGCCCTTTTTCAGAAGCACGCGGGCCAGCATTAAATCCTGGCCAACGATTAGCTGGCGGCCTAGTTGGGCGTTTAAATTTTCGATCGGGATCGAGTTCCACGAAATGTGCTGGAGTTTGCCCTTGGGTCGGCGTTTCGCAATGGTCCCCTTGAGGACTGCGGTGGCCGCCGGGCGGGCGGAGTTTGTTGCGGACTTGGGTTTAGAGTTTCTTCGGGATCGCGCCGATTTCTTTTTCATGGAATTTATTCAATTGCAGAGTTTAGTTGAAGCCTAATTGAAGTTTAATCGTTCCTGGTCTACACGCGGCACTTTCTCGGCAACATCATCCTGTGAACGGCTTTCCGCAAATTCGTCCCTAAATTGTGTAACCTTGACTGGGCACTGCTCGTCCCATGAAAACCGCCGATAACAGGCTCATTCGGTTGATTGCGTTGTTCAAGCTGCTCAAGGCGGCTTTGCTGATTGCGGTCGGCTTTGGCGCCCTCCACCTGCTTCACAAAGATCTGGCAGATGTTCTGGAACATTGGATCGCAAAGCTCGGCTTGGACCCAGGCAACCGATTTGTGGATTGGGGTCTTCAGAAGGTCGCCAATCTCACTCCCGATAAGATAAAAAGCCTTGGAATTGTCAGCTTTATTTATGCATCGCTTTTTCTAACGGAAGGAATCGGCCTTTGGCTTGTAAAGCGATGGGCGGAGTGGTTCAGTGTGATCATCACGACTTCGCTTGTGCCGGTTGAAATTTATGAGATATACCGTCATCCAAGCGCAGTCAAGTGTTTAGTACTAATTGTGAATGTTGCGGTGGTGGGTTACCTGCTTTACCGAATTCGCCACGAACACTCGGCAACTTCCGGATAAACCTACGTCACGGAGGCGGATATTGCCGCACCATGGACGGACAGGTAGTCTTGAATGATAATCGCGCGCCGGCTGAGAGTGCGAAGGCGTCTCCTTTGCCGCGTTGGCGCGAGCATGTGTAGGACACGAATAGTTAGGCTAGGAGTTTCACACCATGAAGAATCACGAATTTCGGCGCGAGACCCAGGCGGTGCGGGCAGGGACAAGCCTGCGCAAGAAGAATGGGCCTCTGGCGACGCCTATTTATCAGACTTCGACGTTCGAGGTCACGGATAACGCCGAACAACTGCGCGCCACCCCCACCGACCACTTCTATTCGCGCTACGGGAATCCGACGAACACAGTGGTTGAGGATAGGATCGCCGAGCTTGAGGGCACCGATGCCGCTCTCGTGTTTTCTTCCGGAATGGCGGCCATTACGACTTCGCTGTTGGCGCTCGTAAAGGCGGGCGACCATATCGTGGCGCAGCGCGATATCTATGGCGGCGTCACAAAGTTTCTCACCCAGTGGCTGCCGAAGATGGGCGTCGAGACTACGTTTGTCGATACCAACGACATCGGCCAGCATGAGCGCGCGATTCGGGAGAACACGAAAATTATCCATGTCGAATCGCCGACGAATCCCATGGCGCGAGTCGTCGATCTCGAGAGAATTTCAGCGCTCGCGCAAAAGCACAAGCTCATCTCCACCATTGACGCGACCTTCGCAACTCCAATCAATTGCCGTCCCGCGGAATTGGGAATCGATCTGGTTCTCCATTCAGGCACGAAATATTTTGGGGGACACGCGGATTTAATTTGCGGCGTCGCTGCCGGATCGCGCGACCTGATCGATCAGGTTCATCATCTTCGGACAACGCTTGGCTGCTGCATGGATCCACACGCGGCATTTTTGCTTTTGCGAGGAGTGAAGACTTTAGCGGTGCGCGTAGAACGGCAGAACCAGAGCGCGCTGCGGATTGCGGAGTTTTTGAGCAAGCATCCCAGGGTGACGCGTGTGCATTATCCGATGCTGGAGGGGCATCCGGATTATGAGCTGGCGAAAAAGCAGATGGCGGGCGCCGGCGGCGTTTTAAGTTTTGAGGTCGACGGCAGCGGCGCGGACGCATGCCGCGTGACCGAGGCGTTCAGCTTATTTACTCTGGCTCCGAGCTTGGGCGGAGTCGAGTCGCTGGTGTCGATTCCCGTGCTGACCTCCCATGCCATGATCGCTCCCGAGACACGGCGAAAGATGGGCGTGACCGAGCAGATGATCCGCCTGTCAGTGGGAATTGAAAACGTCGAGGATTTGATCGCGGACTTGGAAAATGGGCTGGCGGTGCTCGGAAAGAAAGACGCAGCGCGGGCGGCGGATTGACGCCGGTTCGCGCACAAAAGTTCGCGCACGAACGGGAAGGGCAAGAGTTCCACTCGTGCCGTAAGTCACTAAAATTTGTCGGCGCTTCAGCGCCTAGAGTACGCTTCTAGTTTGTACAAGACTTTCTCCGCAACCCTCTAGAAGCCGGCCGAGGCCGCAGCCATCGTCGGATGCAGCCCGATCACCTTGTCGACGTTGGTCATCTTCAACACATCTTCAATATGTCCGTGAGCGCAAACTCGCAGCTCGCCTCCAGCTTGTTTAAGCTGCCCGGCAGACATAACAATGATGCCGACTCCTGTGCTGTCGATATGAGTGACGCCACTCAGATCAAAAACCACTTTCTTTTTCTTCTCGCGGATCAGGTTGTCGGTGGACCACTCCAGTTGCTTGGAGTCGCGGCCCATCGTAATGCGGCCAGTGATTTCCAGAACAACGATATCGGGATCGACGGTCTTGGTCTGAATCTCCATCATAGGGTTAGGCTCCTGGCGAAGCGAAAAAGTCGAAAATCAGAATACTGAAACGCTTTTCTCCTGGCGATTTTCTTGACTTTTCTTGTACGGGCCCCACTTTCCCGGTTCCGGCGCATCGTGCTTGGCCATCAACACGGGATCGCTCCGACGCTTCCCCCTTGCCGATGGTCATTTCTCGGCCTTGGTGTCGTTGGCATGTTCTCTGCGGACGTGATTGTCAAACATTTTGCGCAGAACCTGTTTACGTTCGAGGGTGTTTCCTGTGAGATGGAACTTAACGGAGCGGCAAATAGAGCAGGAACCATCAAGGAAGTTATCTTCTGGCTTGGACTTTATAACCAATTCTGCTTCGTTCACGCAACCATGATGTCACACAGCGGACGCTAAAGCGAGGCTATCGCAACGAATATGACGGTCGGAACTGACGAGCAGTCACGCCATCTCGCCGTCCGGACTCGCAATCACAACCACGTAACCGTCTGGATCACGTAGCCACATTTCTCTGTGCTTGGGATTTGGATTGAAGTGCGGTTCGAGGATAACGTGAGCGCGCAATGCACGTGCCCGCTCCACAACCTCATCAAAGTCGCCAACCTCAAACCAAAGCAAAACGCCATGGCCAGGCGGCGCGGCATCGGCGTCGATGAGGTTGGGATGATCTTCTTTATCCCAGGCATGGAGCTGAAGAATGAGTTCCCCACCTCGCTGCATTCGATCGTACACTTCGCGATGGGGATGTTCCGGAAGTGTCTCGAGCCCGAGCAGTTGCCGATACCAACTGCTGCTCGCGCGAACATTGCGCACAGCAATTAGCGGCTGAGCCCGGACAAATGCCCTCTGCCCGGCAGCTTCCATAAGTCCTCCCGACGAAATCAGCGCCATCCGAAACTCAGTTGAGGTCTGATTTCCCTTGCTGTCACATTTTTTACTGGCCAGGCCCTATCGGTCAAACGGGAAAACTTAATTACGCAATCAGTAAACTCTGAGTAGTTGGCGTTACGACGGAATAAACGGGGCAGCACCTATTGCTGCCTGTTAGCCGCAAAGCCGCTCCGATTCAGCATCACCGGTGATTTCAGCAGATCATCACCTTACGCCTTAACTTCGAGGCCTCAGGCTACTTCTGCCCTGTGCTCACTGCTGACGGAAAGCTGGATTGCGCGCCGAAATAACACTCGATGGATTGCAACTTTCCGTTCTTGATTCGGAGATACTCTACGTTCCGGAACGATTTGCCGTTCTTGGTGTGGCAAAGATACTTCACAAACGCATCGTCCGCGCCCGTGCTGATCCGCTCCAGGTCAACCTGCCCAATGAAATCAACCTGTGTGTCCCAGCATTGCGTCTTGAAAGTACTCTTGCTGATGTGGTCATCGCCGGCCGCGCTCGTAAAGGTGAAATTGTCGGCGAGCATGGCATCGAACGTGCCCAAATCCTTCTTTTCCCACGCCCCATACCACTTACGGACGATCTCATCGTTCGTTAAGTTCTGCCCTCCCGCGCTGGCACTTGCCGGCCCCGGCAGGCTCATGGCACCAACCAGCGCGCAGGCTCCCGTTGCGAGCAGATTCCTGCGCGACACTGCGATCCTTGTCATTGTTCATTCTCCTTTTCATGATGTACTTTTATGCTTTTCGCCTGATCGCGATGCTGACCGTCCGAGCCTACAGACCGGTTGGTATGTAGATATATCACCGCTTGTTGCAAGTGATGCGATCAGACTCGCTTGCGGTTGCCCGGTTGGCGCATGGCCCAGATTAAAGGCGTCCGGATGGAGAAGGTTGAGATGGAGTGCTTTGCGATTGATTTTTCGGGCGACACAGCTTCCGAATGGTGCAGCGAACATCAAGTTGTGCAAATGCCAGGAGGCAAACCGCCATTCGACGGGCGGGGCAAGATGCTCCTCGTTCTGAAAAGGGGTGTGGATGGCAAATGGCGTCTGCTACGTGAAATGTGGAACCGGGCGGAGGGAGACTGATGCTCGATGTTCGCTACCAAGTTGGCGCGGAAGCTTTGTAAGGATAGGAACCGTTCTGACGCGCCACGCCAATGGCGTATAAACCAGGACGATTCTGAACTAAGCGGGAGTTTGCACCAGGATTAACTCCGGCGTGCAACGCGCACTTTGGATGGACTTGGCCGCGTCTTCAGCCGTGAATCTCCCCATAATCAGTGCCAGCTTGCGGTTGGTTGTTGTCTGTATCGGAGTTCGATCAATCCGCTGGACGTACTGAACGGCGAGCGCTCCACCGCGATTCAATTTCACAACAAACTTTGTGGTTTTCATGGCTTCCTCTATCTTACGCTCTATATCCCTATCGTGGTCGAAATATCCCGTAGAAGCAGCCCTGTATTTCACTCCTTTCCCGAGCGCCCAGAAGTGAAAATGGCTGGTCGGCACCTGGCGATCGGTGGAGTTCGCCGATCTCGCCATCCGCTACCCCTTTGCCAAGGATGAGTTGATTGTGAAGGTCTCGCTGCTGATTTCTTGCCTGCTTTGTTGCGCCTTCATGAACCCACAAGGTGGCCTCGACCAGGCGGGCATCGACTCAAAAAACATCTTCAGTTACCGCTTCCCGCGTTAAGCAAAACCGTCAGCGGCGGCACGTGCTCAGGCTTGACGTAGCGATTCACCAGAAAGCGCTTGCCGTCTTTGGCGACGTCGTAGGTAAATACGTCCGTACTCGAAATCGGCGCGCGCCCGCGAATCTGAAATAGCGGCACCGGCGTGCCGGTGGCGAAAACGCTCTGCGCATCGACTGGAACTGCGGTCAGCATCCCGCTCGGCGCGATGTAGAAAAGTTCTTTACCGTCTCCGCGCCAGCGCGGCTCGGTGCCGCCGCCACGTGAGACTTGCCATTTTCCGGCCGCGCCCGGAAACGACGTCACATAGATCTCCCACACGCCCGATTCATCGGAGGCATACGCGACCCACTTTCCATCAGGAGAAATCTGCCCGCTGTTCTCGCTGCCCTTGCCGTTCATGAACCGGATCGGCTCGCCTCCGGAAATCGGAAGCAATTCCAGATGATCACCATTCGATGTCTGCCGGGTACACATAACCTGCCGGTCATCCAGAGTCCACGAGTTGGGAACAATGTCGTCCATCGACTCGCGCGTAATGGTGAATCTCTTCGTCTCGCGCACCAGGCCAGTCGCCGGTTTTAGATAAATGCTCGCGCCGTCAGAGTCCGCCATACGGTAGGCCAGCATGCTTCCGTCGCGCGACCACACACCCACTACTTCTTCGGCGGGATCAAAAGTGAAACGCGTGTTGGCGGCCCCGCTCGTGCCTTCAATCCACACATCCACGTTATTCGCTTTCGGATCGCTGATATCGACTGCCACCCGGCTGCCATCCGGCGAAAGCATGGGATTTGCCATGATGGCAGGATCGCCGATGTGTCCCAGTTCTTTTCCAGACCGGTCCATCCAGGTGAGCGCGGACTCCGCGGCTCCGACGGCGGTGTTATAGATCAGCGTCCCGTTCTCGGCGACATCAAAAGCCGTCCAATAAGTAGAAGGTTGAAAGCCAACCGCGGCGGCAACCACGGTCGGCCTCCCGGAAACCGTCCCCGCGGACGGGTCGAATGGCACCCTGACCAACTGGCGCTGATCATCGGCATAAAACAAATTATGCGCG
This sequence comes from Terriglobales bacterium, assembly GCA_049589635.1. Lineage (GTDB taxonomy): Bacteria > Acidobacteriota > Terriglobia > Terriglobales > Acidobacteriaceae > Acidiflorens. Next base: position 528 of record JBAWBE010000158.1, on the reverse strand, counting down.
TCGTAGCCAAAACTCGAATGACAAAGCGCGACCAGCTTTCTCTCCTTGCCGGCGAGAGAACTTAAGTAGATGGCGCTGGTGCGGTCATCCTTGAGGTTGCCGAAGTTGCCGGCCCAGAATAAAAAATGGTCGCCATCGGGAAGAAACATCGGCCAGCGATGCGACTGATCGTCTTTCGTACGAATGCCTTCCGTGACCGGCGCGTTGCCCGTGCCATCGGCGTTCACACGATGAAGCGGACTCTGCGCATCGGGCGCGTAGATGATCACGCCCTTGCTTCCCCAGCTCCCTCCGCGCGCCGCCAAAGCATTGGCGAGCGCTTGCGGCGTGCCGCCCGACATCGCCAATTTCTGCAATTTTCCATTCGCAAAAAATGCGACGTAAGCGCCATCGGGCGACCAGAAGGGATAGCTCGCTCCCTGCGTGCCCGGCAGCGGTGTAATGTTTGGCGAGCCGACGCGCTGCATAAAGAGCATCGGCATGGCGGAGCTCTCTTCCGGCGATACGAAGACCAGCATCGATCCATCG
>JBAWBE010000157.1:0-16976 GCA_049589635.1 Terriglobales bacterium | reverse complement strand
GGACCTCTTAGACGATTTCAAATCCGGCGAGCACAAACTCGTGTCATTTGAACTTGGACCAGTGAATGTGCAGGCGTTCGGCAATGTTGCTGTGGCTCAAGCCGGTGTCAAGGAAAAGAGGATCCAGGACGGAAAAGACTATAGCGGTCAATTTGCATTTGTGGATCTCTTCGAGAAGCGCTCAGGCAAGTGGGTAATCGTGCGCACCTTAAGCGCCAGGCCGAGTTGAGGGAATTGGAAATGAGCACTCCGGTGACAGTCCATCTCCACCCGCCAATACTGTCTCGCCCTTGGAAATCGGTTGTCACTCGCATATTCGCTTGCGGGAATCGGCGATTAGGATTCTTAGAGCGCTCGCGACTTCCGGACTGCCATGTTAGTTTTCGTCGGTCGCGTGCCGGAGAACGCGGCCGAAGCCTTTGACGCGGGCTGACGCTTCCAAGGAGGAGAGCTCTACTTGAGCCGCGGCGCCGTGCCCCATTTTTCTTGCCATCTTTGGGACGGGAAGAACGAGAAAATCTCTTCTCTATGCGGTCAAACGAGAACTTGATTAGCCCTAGGAGTACCAAGAGACCGAAGACCGATTGTGCGAGGACGAGATAAATCTTCATGGCTCTTTACCTTAGCCGGAATCTTATCTCGACATGCTCTTTGGATTCTTCTTTCGCCGGTACCCAACGAAATCTGTAAACCGCGTCTTCGGCAGCTCGCACGAAAACCGGACTTCCACCAACCGCTTGAACAGATTTGACGGCACCGTTAGGCGCAACACTGACCTCTAGTTTGACCGTACCTTCCAAGCTCATGTTGCGTGCAAGGCTTGGATATAGGGGCGCCGTCTGGCTCACGATCTTGCGACTCCTCTCAACGAGCGTGTCTTGGGCGCATAGGATTCCTCCAAACAGCAACAGGCACACTGAAATAGCGGCTAGTCGAACCATAGAGGGGCGCGCCGGGTACTTCCTCAACGTTACTACGGCGAACCTCAAGTGCTGAGATAACGACAGTAATGCTGAGCGTCCGGTAGCGTACAATCCCGCTCATCAAACGCGAGGAAATCAAAGCCTTGAATCGTTAGAAAAGGCGCTCAGAGATTGCGCTGACAGCGGCATCCGAAGAGCGATTGAGGAATGGATTGCCGATGCCAAACGGAGATTAGCGTCCGAACAAAAATCAAAGTAGCGTAAATCATCAAGACCACCGAGCGGCATTATGCGAAGTGGGTCAGGGGGCGGCAAGATCGGCTTGACTCGCTTGTCAGTGCGACCTGGCAGAAATAGTTAAGGCTCTGCCAGCATTCCGCGAAGCTCTGCGACTTCGCAGATGCCTCGTGCCTAGCGGATGGCTTCTACGAATGGTTGCGAACGGGAAAGGCAAAGCAGCCTTTCTGTTTCGAAGTAAATGAAGGCGAGCTGTTCGCCTTCGCCGGCCTCTGGGATCGCTGGCGCGACCCGAGCGGCACCACGCTTGAGACGTGCTCGATCCTGACCACGACTCCGAACGATGTCACGGCAGCCATTCACGACCGTATGCCAGTGATCGTTGATCCTGATGCATACGATCTATGGCTCGACCCAGGGATGAATGACACGCGAGTAGTGTCTGACATGTTGAAGCCATACGACGCACGTCAGATGCGGTGCTATCCAGTGAGCACGCGAATCAATCACGTGGCAAATGATGACTCGGAATGTTCTGCACCGGCAGAAATTGTCCAAGTGCAGAGTCAACTGTTTTCCTGAAACGAAGTCAGGCAAGGTTTCGCAAACCAAAGCGATTGCCGCACCTGGTTCCTAAGCAGCCTTTTCCACCGGAAGCCCGGCTTCCATCCAGCCCAATTTGCCCTCGGGATAGTGCGCAACATTGGTATAGCCCATAGCCGCCAATTCACGGGCGGCATATTCGCTGGCGTGTCAATGCGTGCTCGTGCAGTAGGTGACGATCTCAGCATCCTTGTTGGGCAACAACTGCGGAGCGAGTTCTTTGATTCGCTCTGGTGGGATATTCAACGCTCCCGGAATATGGGCTTCTCGGAAACCTTCAGGAGCAAGCGTCTCGATAACTTTGACGGGTTCTTTCCGGTCGAGCTTGGCTTTCAGATCTTCGGTGGAAATTATGCCTTCCATTCCGACCTCCTTGAGTCGCATACTTTGATTAGTGCCGGCGAAGATTGGTTTGCCGTCTGCTGGTCAGCCGAGCTGCGGGAGGGATGTTCACCAACGTGACTTTCGCGGCCATCACGACGACCTACACGTTGCCGAAGGTGTAGGCCAGGCCGGTTTCCCCGCGCGAAAAAAATCATGGCTGAATCATGGCTGAAGGGCAGGGAAGGACGGGAAAAGAAGGGCAAGAACGGGCACGCTCAAAATCCGTAAGCGACTGACAACGCTTGTTTGGCGCGGGGTTCGAGAGATCGCGTCAAGAACTTAAAATCCCGGGTCCCTAACAGGACGTGACGGTTCAATTCCGTCTCCGGGCACCACTCACCGACGATTACGCAATTAGTTAGATGATGGAGCGGTGTTGAGTTGCAGGTAGGATGCTGCCCCGTTTTTGGTGCCGTTTTCGGCCCCTATGTCCAAATTCTTCCCAAACTCAGGCGCTCGGCATTTTTCGAGTGCTTCGCGTTCCTGCCCTTGACTCGTTATGGCCACAGGACTATTCAGGCAGGCCATCGTGCGACAATCTTTTGAAACCGACGCTAAGTTGAATTCTAAATCGGCGTCGCACTATGGAGTGCCATGCCAAATGCTACGAAATACTTAGAGCCACGTTGGCCCGCAATGCTTGCTCTGCTTGCCGTGGGAGGATTGCGCTTTTCTCTGCCCGAATCCCTGTCAGTGGGCCCGGACTGGCTACTCATCGTGGTTGTCGGAGTGCTTCTGATTCCCACAGCGTGGGCACGCCAGCGCGGTCAAGATGGCCTTAATAAGTTTTTGGGCTATCTGCTGAGCTCCATCGTGACTATCGACATGATCTGGTCACTGGCACTGCTGGTCGCGGCTCTACCTGCGCATCGACAGTCTCCCAAGGACCTGTTGCGTTCCGCAGCTGCCTTATGGATTACGAACATCCTGGTCTTCGCCTCGTGGTACTGGCGTTTGGATGCAGGTGGCCCGCGCGAGCGCGAGTTGCGGGGCGTCCACACGGACGGAGCATTCCTTTTTCCGCAGATGACTCTCGACCAGCAAGCCAAGCGCGAGATGGGAGAGCAGTGTTGGAGCCCGGGTTTTGTGGATTACCTTTTTCTCGCCTTCAACACCAGTACCGCATTTTCACCAACCGACTGTCCCGTCTTGTCGACATGGGCCAAAGTACTCATGATGGTTCAATCGCTCATTTCCTTGACCACGGTGGCTCTGTTGGCCGCTCGGGCAGTAAATATTCTTTAGCGTTCTCGCTTAGCTTAGGTAATCCGCATGTGTACCAACTGCAGTAGGGCGAGAGCCTTAACCCCGACATTTCGCTCTCCTGCCGCAATTAGTCCGTCGCGGCACCAACCCTCTACAGTCTTTACCCGATGTTGCCCGACGTCGGTTTCGTTATAAAACGCTTTGGATTCTGGCTTTCAGCTCTCCTCCTGAACTCTCTGAATCGGCTCTTAGCTGTCGTTTCCCATCTGGCCTCGCGGTGGCGAGGGGAACGCGATTCCCACTACCATTCTCGGTGTCCTAGGAGACGGGGTCTGCCGAAGCGCATTCTGGTCGTCGATGATCACGACGTAGTTCGCCAGGGAGTTCGGCTGATCTTGCGCAGCAGTTCCGATTCCGAGATTGCAGGCGAGGCGGAAGACGGGAACCAGGCGATCGAGAGGATTCTTGCTCTCAAGCCCGATCTGGTTGTGCTCGATCTCAGTATGCCCGGTAAAGACGGATTGGCGGTGCTGCGCGAGATCGCTCAACCCGATTTTGCGCACAAGCCGAAGGTTCTCATTCTTACCATGCACGAATCGAAGGAGCTGGGCTCCAGGATCAAAAGCTCCGGCGGACATGGCTATGTCATAAAAACGCATGCGGCCCGCGATTTGAACCGCGCAATCGATGCCATTCTCGAGGGCGGTACTTTTTTCGACAGTATCAAAACCAAAGCGTAGGTTCCCGAATCTTTCGGGCAGCGACACTCTCCTGCTTTGCGATCTCGTTAGAGACTTCTAACCATCGCGGGCGCACGGAATCTCTTCTTGCAGATTTCTAATAACCGCGAGTCCGCCGCGTTCGGTCCGTTCTTCTACTTGCATTCGCGTGTTGCCTTCCCGGACTGAATCTTGTGAAGCATCGGTTCGGTATTGCGGGATGCACTCCTGAATTCTCAATGACCGTCTCAATCTGGGCGGCGACGCAAGTCAATGACGAGCCCAGACCATTCGTTCATTGGGGGCAAGAATTGCCTGGTCTTCAGATTGCAATCATTAACTCCATTCACGAAGCTGAAGATGCCCCAATCTCCGGAATCCGAATGCGTGAAGTCGGAATCGATTGCACCCGTCCAAGAGGCAACGACGCAAAAGCTAACCCAGCTCGATCTTGATCCCACGGATTGGGCGAGTTTTCAAACCCAAGCGCACCTCATGCTGGATGACATTCTCGCTTACACCAGGAACATCCGGGAAGGCCCGGTCTGGCAGCCGATTCCGGATGAAGTACGGGAGCGTTTTCGGGGAGCTGTTCCGACACGTCCTTGTTCTCTCGCCGAAGTTCACCAGGAATTCATGAACTACATCCTGCCGTTCGCGGTGGGAAACGTTCACCCTGGTTTCATGGGATGGGTACACGGGGGCGGCACGCCCGTCGGGATGCTGGCGGAAATGCTGGCGGCCGGGCTGAATGCCAACCTGGGCGGCCGCGATCAGATTCCGATCGAGGTGGAACGTCAAATCACGCGCTGGATGCGGGAATTATTCGGTTTTCCTCGAACCGCGGCGGGGCTCTTTGTGACCGGCACCTCGATGGCGAATTTCATCGCCGTGGCCATCGCGCGTGACAACGAACTGGGTTGCGAAGTGCGCGGCCAAGGCGTGGCTGCGAACTCCAAACGCTTGTCCGCCTATGGCTCGGCCGCAATTCATGGTTGTGTCGGCAGGGCGATGGACCTTTGCGGAATCGGCAGCGATGCGCTGCGGCTGGTGCCGACTGATAGCCGCCACCGGATTGATCTGACGGCGCTGGACAATGCGATTCGGCGAGATCGCGCCGACGGCTTGTGTCCTTTTCTGATTGTCGGCAGTGCCGGCACTGTGGACACGGGAGCGATTGACGACCTGGTCGCCCTTGCCGATCTCGCGCGGCACGAAAAACTCTGGTTTCACATCGACGGCGCATATGGCGCATTGGCTATGCTCGCTCCGGATCTTGCGCCCAAGCTGGCGGGCATCGAACGCGCCGATTCGCTGGCTTTCGATTTTCATAAATGGAGCCAGGTTCCCTACGATGCCGGTTTTCTTTTGGTCCGCGACGGCGCTCTGCAACGGAATGCGTTTGCCGCGTCGTCCTCTTACTTGCAACGCGCGACTCGTGGACTGGCCGCGGGGTCGCCATGGCCATGCGATTTCGGTCCGGATCTCTCCCGCGGATTCCGGGCGTTGAAGACGTGGTTCACACTGAAAGTGCATGGCACGGAGGCGATCGGTTCGACCATTTCGCGCACCTGCGAGCTGGCTCGCCGCCTGGAGCGCCGAATCATGGATACGCCGGAACTGGAACTGCTCGCGCAGGTGGAATTGAACATCGTCTGTTTTCGCTACCGCGCGGATGATTCCGATCGAGTGAACGCGAGCATCGTGGTCGAGTTGCAGGAGTCGGGGAGTGTCGCGCCCTCTACGACGACCATCGATGGCCGGCTCGCGATCCGCGCGGCGATCGTTAATCACCGAACCAGCAATGTCGAAATCGACAAGCTGGTTGATATGACGCTCGCTCTCGGCCGCAGACTCAGCCCCGCCGCTAGACCGGAGAACATTGACGCGGAGACTGGTCCACGTGCGAAGTGGGAAGCGAAGTTGCAGCGATTCGACAGCCACCTCGAATCGAATCCCAACTCGGTCGCTCTGCGCTTCGAGCGAGCTCAACTTCTGGCTCAACTGGGTCGGCTCATGGACGCGGCCGATGCCTATATAAAGGTTCTGGAACGAGATCCATCGCACCGTGAGGCCCTGAACAATCTGGGCAGTGTGCTGGTCGCTACCAATCGCCGCAATGCGGCGCGAATCGCATACGAGCAAGCGGTGGCACGGCATCCGGACGATCCCATGAGCCGGGTGAATCTCGGGCAGTTTCTGGTGGAAGAGTGCGAGCATTTGCAGGTCACCGCGCAAAGTGAGGAGGCTTTGCCGCTCCGGCGGGAAGCACGCAAGCACTTCGAGCAAGCGTTGCAAGCGAGCCCCGGCTTCGAGAAAGCGCACGAGGGCTTGTCTTACGTTCTCGGCCACCTGGGCGAAGAGCAACAGGCGGCGTGGCACCGGGGCGAAGCCTTCCGGAATCGCTCCGTCATGCCGCTGCCGTTTTGCGGACGAGGCACACCCGTATCAGTTCTAAAACTTGTTTCGACCACCGGCGGAAATGTGAAGTTGCAGAGGTTTCTCGATCCGCGGATCTTCCAGACATCCCTCGTACTCCCAGAGTTTTTTGACACGAAGACTCCGTTGCCGGCGCACCAACTGGTCATCAACGCGATCGGCGATGCTGAGACGTCCTCAGGTGCGTTGATTGTGGCCCAATCCCTGATTGCACTGACCATGGCGCCGGTCGTGAATCCGCCCTCCGCCGTGCTTGCCACCAGTCGCAGCAACAACGCGCAGCGTCTCTCGGGTCTCCCGGGCGTGGTGGCGCCGCTCACGACCACGCTTCCGCGCGAAGGGCTACTGGGTTCGCATGCGGCAGATACGCTCGCCCGCTATGGTTTTGCGTTTCCTCTTCTTCTGCGAGCACCGGGCTTTCACACGGGCCTGCATTTTCTACGAGTTGACAGTATGGAAGGCATCCCGTCGGCTCTGGCGGAGCTTCCGGGCCAGGAGGTGATCGTCATGCAGTATCTGGACGCGCGCGGCCCCGATGGAAAAATGCGCAAGTATCGGGTGATGATGATCAATGGCGAGATTTATCCCTTGCACGCAGCCATTTCAAATCATTGGAAAATCCATTACTTTACCGCTGATATGGCAGACAATCCGGAGCACCGCGCGGAGGACGCAGCGTTTCTGGAGAATATGCCGGATGTGCTCGGCCCGCTGGCGATTAGCGCGCTATGCCAGATTCAGGCCATGCTTGGCCTCGATTATGCAGGCGTTGATTTTGGTTTGAACGCGAAGGGCGAGGTTTTGGTGTTCGAAGCCAACGCCACCATGGTGGTCAATCCGCCGGAGCCGGACGAGCGCTGGAACTACCGCCGACCGGCCTACCAAAGAATCCACGCGGCTGTTCAGAAGATGCTGCTGGATAGAGCTCACGGCTCGCTCAACCTTCAGTCGGCCGTTAGTGGTTCATTAGCGCAACTAAGCCAGTTCCAGCTCCCCCAAGGATTACCTACGTAACTTGGGTCATCGCTGCGCCGCGCAGCAATATGTCTCAGGGGGGACATGTCCACAAGTACCCAAAGAGCGCCATCTGTAGGACAAGGAACTGGGTTCGACGCCCTTTCTTTGCTCGACGATAAGGTGCTGGCCATGATCATTGGCCAGAACCCGCTCGAGCGCACGCTGGAGGCTCTTTGTCGCGAGATCGAAAAGCAGCACCTGGGGCTTCTTTGCTCCGTACTTCTTCTCGAACCGGATGGTGTGACGCTGCGGAGCACCGCCGCTCCCAGCCTTCCACCAGATTACAGTCGCGCCATCGATGGCTTTAAAGCTGGACCATGTGCTGGCTCGTGCGGTACTGCGATCTACCGGAAGCAGCCGGTCGTCGTTTCGGACATTGCAACGGATCCGCTCTGGATAAATTTTCGCGATCTGGCTTTGTCTCATGAGCTACGTGCGTGCTGGTCAACGCCCATTGCCTCGCAGAACGGGGAGCTGTTTGGAACTTTTGCCATCTATTATCGCGAGCCGCGCACTCCGGACGCTCAGCATCTTCAACTGATTTCGCATGCCACGCATCTTGCCGCTCTCGCGATCGAGCGCGACCGCGACAAGACGCAACTTCGGGCAGCAGAAGATCGTTATCGAACGCTCGTGGAACGTCTGCCGGCGATTACTTACATCGCCGAACTCGGGGCCGGCGGCCCGTGGCACTACGTGAGCCCGCAGATCCAGACGATTCTTGGCTTTTCTCCCGACGACTGGCTCAAAGATCCCTGGAACTGGATGCATCACATTCACGTTGAAGACCGCGAGATCGCCTACGCCGCCGAAAAAGAATTTGAAGAAAATAGGGAACTGTTCAAAGCCGAATATCGCATGCACGCCGCGGACGGCCGAGTGCTCTGGTTTCGCGATGAGGGAGTAATGCTGCACTCCCGAGCCGATCAGCCTCTTCTCATGCAAGGCGTGCTCTACGACATTACCGAGCACAAGCGCCTTGAAGAACAGTTGCGGCACTCGCAGAAGATGGAAGCCGTCGGCCAGTTAGCCGGCGGAGTCGCGCACGATTTTAATAACCTCTTGATGTTGATTCAGGCGCAGAGCGAACGCCTGCGCGGGCGATTGCAGGCAGACGATCCAGCCTACGCCGATACGCTCGAGATCGAACTTGCTGTTAAACAGGCCGCGTCTCTCACGAATCGCCTCCTGGCTTTCAGCCGGCGGCAGCTACTTCAGCTTCAGACTCTCGATTTAAATGTGGTGCTGGCAGAAACGGCAAAGATGCTGGAGCGGCTCATCTCCCCCGACATAGAACTGCGCGTCACGCCTAGCACCACGCCACAATGGGTGAAGGCCGACCCGGGACAGCTGGGGCAAGTGATCCTGAACCTGGCCGTCAACGCGCGCGATGCCATGCCCGAAGGCGGACAGCTCACGATCTCAACTAGTAGCGTCGAATTAAAGGACCCGAAGGCCGCATTCCACGGAGCGATTCCGCCTGGCGCGTATACCGTCCTTACTGTGACCGACACCGGCATAGGCATGGAGACGGAAATTCAGGAACACATCTTCGAGCCTTTCTTCACGACCAAGGATCCCGGGAAGGGAACAGGCTTGGGCCTGGCAATCGTCTACGGTGTCGTCAAGCAGACAGGCGGCTGGGCGACCGTGCAGAGCAAGCCCGATGAGGGAACAACATTCGAGATATACATTCCACGTTCTGATGCGAGCATCGAAGACGCGACTGCGCTCCCGAAGCAAAAGCAGCCCGGTGCCGACGATGAGGATCGCGCGCTCAGACGAGGGACGGAGACCATCCTGTTAGTCGAGGACCAGCAAGGCATTCGTGAAGTCGTTCAGGAGTTCCTTAGACGCAGGGGCTATTCCGTACTGTGCGCCGCGGATGGCGATGAAGCGATTCAAATCGCCGACGACCACGCACATCCCATTCACCTGCTGCTGACCGATGTCGTCATGCCCAACATGGGCGGCGCCGAATTGGTGCATCGACTGGCACGAACCCGACCCCAAACCAAAGTGTTGTTCATCTCGGGCAATCCGGATCAGGCATCGCTGAACGAGCGGCTGGGCACGACGGCGGTAGTTCTCCAGAAACCATTCCAGCTCGACAGCCTTCTACGGGAAGTTCGCAGCGTGCTCGATCAGTAGCGCGCTCAATCAGCAAAAAAGTCGCTATTCTCCCGCTCCCATAATCACCGGCGTCCCGCGCGGAGCCTCATGCGAACCGCTTTCTGGCTCAAGCGTGACGGCAAAATTCTTCGCCTCCACGCCTTCCGGTAACGGAGGATTCACGAGAGTCGCGCTGCCATTCGCATCGGGCCTGAAGAGGCCGGCCGCAATCGGCGCGCCGCCGTTCGCGGGGAAGAGCCACAGCTCATAAATTTTCTCGCGAGGCAGTGGTGGCAAATTGCTCGCCAGGAAAATCAATCCGCGATTGCGGCGCTGATAGATGGCTTTGCCACGCGGCAATGGCTTGCTGCCCGCCGAGACGAGTTCAAACTTCTTCGCTTCTGGATCGATCAGCGTCGTCAAGATGTCATTCGCCTGCTGTAGTTTGCTTTCCTGATCTCCAAACTGAGCCTTGAGCGAAGACAGATCGCGCTCCAGGGAAGAATTCTTCTGCATCAGTCCGATTGCAACGAAAACCAGAGCAGCCGCGGCTGCCCAGCGCAACGTTCCCCACCATGAAAATGCCCGCTGCATGGCCGGCGCTCGCGTTTGAGCCTTCGCCGGAACGGGCAAGCGAGGCTCCTTCGCAATCGCAGACATCAGACGATCACGCGAGCGAGCCGGCGGCCTCGGGCCGCTCGTACTGAGCGCAACCATTGCCAGGTCGCTGCGCATAACCTCAAGCTCACGCCGGCACGACGCACACATCTGGAGGTGTTTCTCGAGCGCAAATCGCTCATCCTCAGAGAGCGTCCCGAGCGCATAAAGCGCCAGGTCTTCCGCGAATTGTTCGTGCTCGCTCATGCAGCCAACACTTTTCTCAATGAGAGCAGTCCGGTGCGAATCCTGGTTTTGATCGTGCCCAACGGCTCGCCGGTTTTTGTAGCAATTTCCGCGTGGGTCAATCCCTCAAAATATGCCATCTCAATCGCCGAGCGCTGCGGAGGCGACATGGTCTCAAATGCCTCGCGTACTTTGGCCATTGCCCGCGACCGGTCCGCGTCCGACGCGAGATCGGGCTCAACCGAAACAACCACATTTTCAAAATCGTCTTCTGGCTTCCGCCGCCGCAGGGCATCAATCGCCCGATGCCGCGCAATTACAGCTAGCCACGCCGCCATATTGCCGCGGCTGGCATCGAAGGCTCCGGAATTTCGCCACAACTGCATGAAGATATCTTGTAAAACATCCTCGGCCGCGGCCGTGTTCTGCAAAACGCGCAACGCCACCGAGTACACGATCGACGAATAACGATCATAGAGCGTCGCCATGGCGCCCTGATCGCCCGACCGGATCGCCGCAACCAGCGCGAGGTCAGACGGCATCGGATTGCGATCTGCACTCGGCACGGCCGGTCTTATCCTCCTAAAGTACGCTTGGGAAAGTGCATTGGATTGCCCGCTTCCGCCATATCCAGCAGGCGGCTCGCGCGAAAGGGCTGGTGATTCAACAAAATAGCAGCCTGTCTGGGGAGAAGCAAGGCTGGCGAGGGGTCAGCCTGCTAGAAACAGACTGGTGAAAACGGCTGGTGAAAACAGGCTGATGAAAACAGGAATGAGCGTCTCTAAACTTCCGACCGCGCCGCGCGCGTCATCAAATCTTCAATCGCCTGCTGCGGCGCTTTGCCCTGTTCGAGGATGGCGAACATCTGCTCGGTGATCGGCATCTCGACATTTTTCTTGCGCGCAAGTCCGACGGCGGCTTTGGTCGTAAAGACGCCCTCGGCAACCGCGCCATGCATCGCAGCAATAATGTCCGGAAGCTTGCGTCCCTTGCCTAGTTCGACTCCCACGCTGCGATTCCGTGAAAGATCGCCCGTGCAGGTCAGCACGAGATCGCCCAGCCCCGCCAATCCGGCCATCGTATCGAGACGTCCCCCGCAAGCCACCACCAGCCGAGCAATTTCTGCGAGCCCGCGCGTGATCAGAGCGGCAACAGAATTATGTCCAAGCTCAAGGCCGTCGCAAACTCCCGCGGCGATGGCGATGATGTTTTTGAGCGCGCCGCCCAACTCGACGCCGATCACATCGTCATTCGTATAAACCCGAAACCGCGAGCTGTTGAAGGCATGCTGGACCGCCCGTGCCAATTCGCTGTCGGCGGATGCCATGGTGACTGCTGTCGGATCGCCACGTGCCACCTCTTTCGCAAACGATGGACCGCTCAGCGCACCGACTCGCGGCGTGAACTTTTGCGGCCGCAAGACGTCTTCGATCAGTTCGCTCATGCGCAGCAACGTGCCATTCTCGAGGCCTTTTGTGCAGCTCACAATCAATGTCTCCGGGCGAAGCAAGGGGCTAATTTGCTCGAACAACGCCCGGCAATACTGCGAAGGCATGACGCTGACGACGATCTCCACGCGATCGAGCGCCGCATTTAGATCATGCGTTGCTTCTACGGATGAGGGAACTTGAAATCCGGGTAGGAATCGTTCGTTGACCCGGCTGCGAGCTATGCTCTCCACAACCTCGGGTTCGTTCGCCCACAGTCGGACGGCATGCCCGCCTTTGCGCCCAAGCGAAATCGCCAGAGCGGTACCCCATGCGCCGGCTCCAATGATGGCCACACGGCTCATCCGCGTTCTCCCGAATGGCCGGCGGATGGTTGGTCAAGCTTCATTCGTTCGATCTCGGTTTGTCCGCGCTTGCTCCCGATGCGCGATTCGGTTCCATGGGTCAGTCGATTGATATTCTGCCGGTGCTTCCAGATGACCAGCACAGAAACGAGCGCGATGATCAACAATTCGATCGGCTCATGGTATTCGCCCAGGGCCCAGGCAAGCAGCGGAAATGCCGCAGCCACCGCAATCGAACCCAGCGACACATAACGGAATGCGACGGCGAGCAACACAAACATTGCCAACATGCAGAGAATCGATTTCGGTGTAATAAGAACGAACGCTCCGAGGCTGGTGGCAACGCCTTTGCCGCCGCGAAACTTGAGCCAGATGGGAAACAGGTGTCCAATCACCGCAAAGAGCGCCGCAGTGGTCATGATTAGGTGGCGATGCGGCCCGCTGAATACAAGACGGGCAAGATACACCGCAACCAGGCCCTTGGCCGCGTCCAGAAGAAGGGTGGCGATGCCGAGCAACGGCGACCTGCGCGCCACATTCGTTGCCCCGATGTTGCCGCTCCCGCTCGCGCGGACATCTTCGCCGATGACCAGCCGCACGAGCAGGTATCCGAAGGGAATTGATCCCAGCAGATAGCTGGCTATTGCGGTAATCACAAATGACGTTAGTGGATTCACGAGTAAGTCAGTGGCCCTCGGCCGCCCGCATCGGAAAGCGCTCCAGCTTCGTGTACTTCGATCCCGCGGGCGAAAGCTGGCTCTGGTAGAGAATAAACTTGTCGGCGGTCATTTTACCGAAATCAAGCTCGCTCATCGCGCTGAGTCGCTTCTGCAAGACGGCGAACGTCGAATTCGGCCCATCGCCCGTGCGCCATTTCGGATCGCCGGATCCTTCGTTCGATCTTCCACCCAAACTCCCTCCCGAACGTCCGCCAGAGCGCGCAAGCGTCAAATGAGGACTGAACTCGCGCTCTTCGCGTAAGACTCCGAGCTCAGCCACAGCCGAGTCGATGCCCCGCGCCAGCTCCGCCATTTGCGGCCCTGCATGAATGCCGATCCAAAACACGCGCTGCGATTTCGCAGTAGGAAAGAACCCTAATCCGGACACCCGAATCTGGAACGGACCACTTTCAACTCGCCGCAAACGCTTTGTAATCGCCTCGACTTGTTCCGCCTTCTGCTCGCCGATGAATTTCAAAGTAATATGCAGCGACTCAGGACGAACCCAGCGCGCGTCAGGCGCAAAGCCGCTGACGCCCTCGAGAAAACGCGCGATCTTAGCGCGAATTTCGTCGTCGAGATCGATACCGATAAAAATTCGCATGAGTAGAAGTTGTAGTGTGGCGCAGGCGTCCCGCCCGTGCGCCCGAAGTCACGGCGACTCCGCCTATGTCGCTCTCGATACCACCGCTACAGCAACGCCCGTCGAATCATTTCCAGCGCCTGCATCGAAGAAAATTCGCGAATGCGCCGACGATCGCCCGGAAAATTGCGCTCCACAACCTGCGTGCCTTCCTCACCCGCCAATGCAATATAAACGAGCCCTACCGGCTTTTGCTCAGTCCCTCCGGAAGGCCCCGCCACGCCCGTAATCCCAACTCCGTAACTCGAAAGGCAGCGCTTGCGAATGCCCTCGGCGAGCGCTTGCGCAACTTCGCGGCTCACCGCCCCATGCTTGTCGATCAGGGCCTTCGGAACGCCCGCAAATTGCGTCTTCAGTTCGTTCGAGTAAACAACAGCTCCGCCCAGAAAATAACGTGAGCTTCCGCTGATCGAAGTAATGCGTTCCGCGAGCAGGCCGCCGGTGCACGACTCCGCCGTCGCTAGCGTCATGCTGCGCATTTGCAGCAGATAGCTCACAATCTGCTCGATCGTTTCGCCCTTGCGCGAAAAAATGGCGTCACCCATCTCGTCCTCGATCTTCTCGGCAAGCTCCTCGACGCGCGCTGTGGCCTCGGCCTGCGAATCTTTGCGGCATCGTAGATGAAGTTGAATCTCTCCGCCGCCAGCAAGAATCGTAGTCTCGACGTCAGTGTAAGTTTTGTAAATCGGCGCGACGCGGGCATCGACCTGCGATTCGGGGATCAGCGCCATCTTGAGCGTGCGCGTCGCAATATGCTGCACGGGAACCTTGGCGCGCAGCCGAGCAATGCACTCGCCCTCGAACAGCGCCTTGAGTTCGTAAGGAGGTCCAGGCAGTAGAATCAGAATTCGTTCTTGTCCATCGTATTTGCCGCTGATCCACTGGCCGGGCGCGGTGCCCATCGTATTCGGCAGCGCGATCGCGTTTGCGATCACGTCGGCTTGCCGGGCATTGTTCGGAGGAAATTTGTAGCCACGCTTGGCGAACCGTTCTTCGAGCTTTTTCAGAATTTCAGGATCGCGATTAAGCGTTAGGCCGAGCGCGTCGGAGACGGCTTCACGGGTGAGGTCGTCTTCAGTGGGCCCGAGCCCGCCCGAAAAAATAATAATGTCGGAGCGTCGCATGGCCAGCTTGGCCGCCGCGACAAGATTCTCACGATCATCGCCAACAATGCACTTGAAGCGCACCTCGACGCCGAGCTCATTCAACTTCTCAGTGAGGTAGAGCGAGTTGGTGTCTTGCCGGTGGGGAGTGAGCAACTCCGAACCCACCGCGATGATCTCGGCATTCACGAGTAAAAGTGTAAATGATGGTGCGCGGGATTAGCGTCTGGCGGCTCCAGGCTTTCGCTCAGACCTTAAATCCCCACATTCGTCCCACCGCCAATCCAATGCGCCCCGGTTGCGCTTATAATCTTGCTCCATGTCGATTCTCGAACGCTGTGCTCTGACTGCCACTCTGACTGTAATTGTGGTCGCATCAACATTGCTTGCTCATGCTGACGATCCGGCCGGCGATTTCCCGAGGATTCACGAAGGGATGAGCAAACTCGCACCGATGGTTGGCAAATGGCACGCTACGGCGATCTTTCACGATGGCGACAAACTGACTGAGAACGACGGAACTTACGACATTGGATGGGCTCTGGAAGATAGCTACCTCGAGTGTCATGTGGAGTTACACAGAAAGGATGATCCGTCGCATCATCACAGCTTCGTCATCTACATCACCTACAACCCCGCGAGCCAGCATTACGACAGCACCTATCTTTATTCCCGATGGGCGAGGCGTGTGACAGAGACCGGCGACTACGACGCAGCCAAACAGGAATTCAAGACGCAGGCGTACATCCCGCTCGAAGATGGCGTGCGCAACGAGAGTGTGCACACCGTGACCCATCTTCAAGACCCAAATAAAATTGTCTACACCCACTACAGCCGCTATGACAACGAAAGTGCCGAGCGCATGAATGTGGAGATCACGCTGACGCGAGAGAAGTAACTTTCCAGATATAACATTACAACGCTAGATTGAATCGCCAGTGTTCGGTTGCTGCTGCGTCATGCAGTGCAGCGCGCCGAAGCCCCAGATCAGGTCGCCGGAATAAATCGGGACGATTTCGCGGCTGGAAAATAATTCAGCCAGCGTATTAAGGGCGATGCGGTCGTTCGGATCATTGAAGACGGGTACCAACACGATTCCATTTGCGATGTAGAAATTCGCGTAACTGGCGGGAAGACGTCGGCCTTCAAAAACGACCGGGTGTGGCATCGGAATTTCGACTATGTTGAGCCGCTGCGCGTCCTGATCGCGCGCTGCCCGCAGGCGTCCCAGGTTGTGATGCAGCGCCGAATAATTTTCATCGCGCTCGTTCGGTTCGACCATTGTAACCACGGTGTCATGCGCGACGAAGCGCGTCAGATCGTCGACGTGGCCGTGCGTGTCGTCGCCCTCGATGCCGTCGCCGAGCCAGATGACCGATTGGATTCCAAAATAGTCGGCAAACATCTGCTCGTAGGCGGCGCGATTCATAGAGGAATTGCGCTGTTGCGTGGTTGAAAGCAGGCACTCCTCGGTGGTGAGCAGCGTGCCGCGGCCGTTGACATCGATCGAGCCACCCTCGAGCACAATGGGGTATTCAGTCTTGTAGCCGAACTTGGGACGCACAATCTGCGCACCCGCAGCCTTCGCCATCCGCGCCCCGATGTTCGCGTCGTATTTGTAGTTGTCGTACTTTGCCCAGGCGTTGAATTTGAAGTGTGCGGCAAGCGCGGCACTCTCAGCGCTATTCTTATATTCGCTCTTGTATTCGTTCTTATCTGTTCGAGGTGCGAGAAAAATGCAGCCTGAATCGCGCATCCAGACGCGGTCGGTGCGCCAGTGATGGAAGACGATGTTGTCGCAGAGCGCGTCCGCCTTCTCGAGGACTGCTCTCACCTTCATCTCTTCCCGAGCGTTGTTGACGATCAGATCGACTCGCTCATGCCGGGCGAGATGGCGGATGATCTCGGCATAGACCCAAGGAATCGGCTCAAATTTCCCCGGCCAGTCACCTTTGAAATGCGGCCACGCGAGCCAGGTCGATGCGTGCGGCTCCCACTCGGCGGGCATGCGGTAGCCGAGCTCGGATGGAAGCTTGGAATGACGTGATGGACTCATTCTGTGTCTGGCGTTTCGTCGATCATTTTCCGTCGATCATGCGGCTGGTAATGGGCGCGTAGCTATCGATGCGGCGATCGCGCAGGAAAGGCCAGTTGCGGCGCGTGTCCTCGATCAGCTTCAAATCCACTTCGCCGATCAGAATCTCTTCCTTGTCATGCGAGGCCTCAGCGAGCACGC
>JBAWBE010000156.1:0-1719 GCA_049589635.1 Terriglobales bacterium | reverse complement strand
CTCTACAGCGGATTGCGAAAAATCCTTCGCCCGCACTGGCATTCCCTCGATTAATTTGCTGGCCCAGAAACACAAAGCTGGGCCGCATCGCCTGGTACAGATTCAACTGGTGCCGGCGATCACGGGGACCAGACTGTCTCGACCGGACTCTGGCCTCAGCAGCCTGGCGCTGTAACCGCGCTCCCAACAACCCTGTCATGGCAAAGCTCGAAGCTTTCGCCCGCATTGCGGAATACGGCAATCACCAACGTTCATGCCCCATTCGTAATGTCGGCCAGGATCGGTTTGCCGATAGCATTTGCGAAGGAGTTTTGCCATGAGCACAAGTCGCAGGATCTTCCTGTTCTTCGTCGTGGCGATTTCGTTGGGTACGGTGATCGCCAACAGCCAGGACGAACCTTCGCTCGGCGATCTGGCGCGGCAGCAGCGGCAACAAAAGCAACAGGCAAAGGCTGCGCCGGGCAAGGATGCCAAAGCCGCGAAAGTGATTACGAACGAAGAACTGCCGTCGCACACAGCCGCACCCTCCCCCTCCGCGACCGCTGGCGGCGAACCAGCGTCACCACCTGATTCCACGGGCGGTCCAAAGGTGCCAGCCGAGCAATGGAAGTCGCAGATTCTGTCGCAGAAAAATCAGATCGCATCGCTGCAAACTCAGATCGATCATTTGAACGAGTCGATCCACTTTGCACCCGCGAACTGCGTCGAAAATTGTGTGTCGTGGAACGAGCGGCAGAAACAGAAGCAACAGCAAGCGGAGGGCATGCAGGCTCAACTGGAAGAACAAAAGAAGCACTTGGACGAAATGCAGGAGTCCGCCCGCAGACAAGGCTATGGCAGCTCCGTCTACGATCCCTAGAAGCCCAACTATGAGGCCAAAAGTTCTCCTGCCTGCTCAGAAATGGTAAAGAATTTTGTTTATCGATTTTATTTTCGCGTTTGCGCTTCCTTCAAAGCTCACCATCGTGCGAAATTAGTCGGATGGCATTAGTCGTTCGTCCCTCACGAATCCACGCAGTTGGTGTTTTCACAACAGCGCCCATCCGCAAGGGCGCTCGCGTCGTCGAGTATTCTGGTCCTCGCCTGACTGCCGAGGAAGCCAACCGGCTGTATGACGGCGCGAGCCGCACTTACCTCTACGGACTGGATGACGGCAAGACTGTCATCGACGGCGAAGGCATGGGCGCGTACCTGAACCATTCCTGCGACCCCAACTGCGAAGTCGATGAAATCAACAAGCGAGTTTGGATTCTCGCCATCCGCAACATTGCAGCCGGCGAAGAACTGCTGTGGGATTACAACCTATACGATGATGATGATCCAGCGCCGTGCCACTGCGGCTCGCCCAAGTGCCGCGGGACCATGTATTCGCGGGAATGGATGGCTAAGTTGCGGCGTAGAGCTCGAAAGAACGCAGAAAAACGCGAGCCGATCCGGGCTGCAAAGAAGAAAAAAACCCGGCTCGGAGAAACAACAAAATCTTCGGCTTATGCGGTCCGGCCTTAGGCGCTCTGCGGACTAACGTCGTGCCCGCCAGCCCGCACCTTTGTCTTACCGTGTTCCCGCCAGCCTTCGATAATCAAATACAACACGGGGATAAAGAAAAGATTCAAGACGGTTGACATAATCATGCCGCCGAACACGGTGGTACCAACGGAGTGACGGCCATTCTCGCCCGCTCCGGTCGCCAGCACCAGCGGCACGACACCTCAAATAAAT
>JBAWBE010000155.1:0-1704 GCA_049589635.1 Terriglobales bacterium | reverse complement strand
CATCAGCACCGAACGCGGCTCATTGAGGAATTTGTCGTTGAGTCTCTCGATTTCAAGAATGTCCGCGTATTTCGTCAGCGCCCAATAGGGGCGCACGCCCTCGGGTTGCGTCCAATGTACCGGATCGTTTTGACGCAGATCGGTGAGGATTGCGTGCAGCCTTTTCTCGTCGCCATAGGTGGCGGGAGACGCGATGGCATTGTCAACCGAACTCATGGCGAACCCTGAAAGCTCGCACTGATTGTTCTTCATGCGCGCGCCGCCCGCAAGCGGGTCGGACGCAATAGAAGCATTATGCGAACCGGGCTCGCTTTGCGCCGCTCAATCTGGCAACGCAGCGATCTGGTCGCCACGTCCGGTGTTCGATTTGGCATGACCGCCTGCGGCGATTCTGCCTGACGGCAGGCGATCGGCCCACAATTCTTTGCCCGGTTTTGCCACAACCGCTCAGATGATCGTTGAGGGCCGTCGCGGCGAAAAAGACCAAATCACCGACAGTCGCGATCAACTCGCCGAAATTAGGCGTGCCCATTTTGCCCAGAATGAAAGTGGAAAAACAGTGCCCAGGTCGGTTCGTCTATCGACGACAGTCAGCGCCAACGACTTGCCCTGCGTTTGGACGCGTTCACCGTGTTCAATTGCGGATGGCGGAAAATCTCTGATTATCGTCGTAGATGTGCCAATTCGGCTAGGTTGTATATGCACGAACGCAAATGAGAACGGACAGCGGCTATCGGAACCACGCCGCCCATCTCATCGCTCACTTCACCGTTTCGTTGAGTACCTGATGGGCTGCAACCGCTAGCAACTCCTCCATCCGGCGGCGGATCACATGATCGGAGCGCACGATTTTCCGGGCGTCGAAATCCGTACGGATCTTGCGGAAGACGTCTTCCTCGCCCGCCTCCTCGAAATCGGCTTTCACGACCTGTTTGGCATAATCCTCGGCAGCAGCACCCGCTATGCCCATCTCGCCAGCCGCCCACAGGCCCAGAAGCCTATTGCGCCGCGCATTCACTTTGAAGCGCATCTCCTCATCATGGGCCCAGCGGGCCTCGGCTGCCTTTTCCCGATCCTTGAACGCATCGCTCATTGACTAACCTCTTGAAAGGAAGAAATAAATTCTACGCCGGACGGCCTCCAGCCCTAACAATAGCTGAAGGCTGGGGGTGAAAAAACCGCCGCATTGCCGCGACGCCCCCCCTGTTTTAAGTTGGCTGCCCTACGGGGCAAGACAAGCCCCGTTTTGTTTTTTGGGCGTATCACTGCCCGAGGACGATCCCATGAAACGCCGCCGCATGATTTACGAGGGCAAGGCCAAGATCCTCTATGAAGGGCCCGAGCCCGGAACGGTCATCCAGTATTTCAAGGATGACACCACCGCCTTCGACGCCACCAAGAAAGCCACCCTCGACGGCAAGGGCGTGCTCAACAATCGCATCAGCGAATATCTGATGATGCAGTTGAATGCGATCGGCGTGCCGACCCATTTTATCCGCCGCCTGAATATGCGTGAGCAACTCGTCAAAGAAGTGGAGATCGTTCCCCTCGAAGTCGTGGTGCGTAATGTGGCGGCGGGGTCGTTGTCCAAACGACTCGGTATCGAGGAAGGAACGGCGCTGCCCCGCTCCATCATCGAATATTATTACAAGAACGACGCGCTCCATGATCCATGGGTGAGCGAAGAACATATCACCGCCTTCG
>JBAWBE010000154.1:0-14785 GCA_049589635.1 Terriglobales bacterium | reverse complement strand
CTTCCACATTCGGCGGAGTTTCGGAAGGCGCTCCCGATTCGCGCGCCACGACCAGCAGAAACCGCTGCTCGGGCAAGAGCTGCGCGTAATTCAAGGCCGCCCTGGTGACATTCGAATAAGCGGTCGGAAGCAAAATGACGTGCTGCGAAGAAGGCGCAACGGGCGCCGCGAAATTTCGCCTCCATCGATAACGCGAATCGAACTTGTCATACGCGACCTGGCGCAACTGCGCGAGGTTCAGATTCCTTACCGCAGTCCGGTAACGTGTAATGCGATTCCGAAAGCGTGCGTCGATGCGCGATTGAAGCACATCCAACCGCGACCCCGGGTGCACTTGCACAGCCTTCGCCAGCAATGAAGGCCGGCTTGCGGTCAGAGTACAGTTCCCGCCCAGTTTCTCCGCCAGCCGAGCGGCCAGGCGAATATCTTGCAGGTCGGGATGCAGCAAAAGGCTGACTATGTCCCACCAGTCGACGCCGAAACGATCAAGAACGCGACCCATTCCAATCGCAAACAGATCGCGCCAAACCTGCACATCTTCGATTTCACGAGCGAAGGCGTAAATACTCGAAACCGGGCAGCCGAGTGCTGTGCTCCATTCGTCATAGAACGATCTGGGTGCTCGCGCGAGATCGACGATCCAGTCCCAGTGCTGGCACTTCCACTGTCCGCTGAAATCGTCTTCGGGATGTAAGAGTAGGACTCGCATCGGATCGGCAATCGGTCAGCGCGCGACAAGGTTCCACTTCAAAGCGGTGCCGCGCTCGATATCGCAGACCGCGCGCTGGCCGAGCACTTCATCAAGGTGCCTCGGGTGCAGGCCATCCGCCGGCCGAATCGAACGTATGTTCAGTCTTGTAAATACATCTCCACCTTTCACGTTCTCGACCACGAACAACGATCGGCGGAATTGCAGTCCGCTTGCTTCGCGGGCTCCCGGCGCAAAACGAACCGACCCGAGCGCCTTTTCGGCCACGCGCACGGCATCGACCATCGCTTTGAATTCCTGCGGTTCGAGTGAGAAAGCGCTATCCGGCCCACCATCCGCACGGCTCAGACACATGTGCTTCTCGACAATGCAGGCTCCCAGCGCAACTGCCGCAACCGGAACCGCGATCCCCATCGTGTGGTCCGAAAGTCCGGCGGGGCAATCGAAGCGGCGCGCCAATTCCGGAATCGTTCGCAGATTTGCCTCTTCCGGCGGCGCCGGATACGCGCTCGTGCACTTCAATAAAGCAATTTCGATTGCGCCCGCCGCGCGCGCAGCACGAACCGCTTCGTCAACTTCAGCTTCGCTCGCCATGCCCGTGGACATGATCAGCGGCTTTCCAGTGCGCGCCATCTTCCGAATGAGTCCTATATCTACCAGTTCAAACGACGCCAACTTGTGCGCGGGAACATTCATCTGTTCCAGGAAATCGACCGCCGTGTCATCGAACGCGCTCGAAAAAAGTTGCATTCCCAGGTCGTCCGCGACTTGTTTTAGCTTTGGTTGCCACTCCCACGGTGTAAATGCCTCTTCGTATAAATTGTGCAGAGTGCGCCCATCCCAAAGCGTACCGCCCGCAATCCGAAAACATTTTTTGTCGCTCGCCAGCGTGATGGTGTCTGCGGTATAAGTCTGCAATTTGACCGCGTCCGCGCCCGCATCCTTGGCGGCCTTCACAATCTTGACGGCCCGCTCAAAATCGCCGCCATGATTGGCCGACAGTTCGGCAATGCAGAAGGTGGGGAAGCCTTCGCCAATCCAAACATCGCCAATTTGTATCCGGTCAGTCTTTACAGTCGTTTCCATCGCGCTCTTCCTCAAGCTGAATGCGAATGTACACCTTGCGGCCATGATGACGAAAGAAAGCTCCACGGTGTGGCGGAAAAGTTCTCGCGCGCAAGATGTTCAGCAAATCTTCCGCCTTGTAGCTTTTCTGCAAATCAATTTCGTCGATCCCCGAAGCGTCGCTAACCTTGTGGCTTGTACCCGACTCCAAGGTCTGCGCTGCTCGCCTGATCTGCCCACTCTCAATCGCAGGCCACGCCTCCCGAAGCAACTCCAATCCCGCGCATTCCAGCTTGTGATAGAGGCTTTCGCCTGTATCAGTCGGCATCACCGAAACTTTTTTTTGACAAATAATATCTCCCGTGTCGATGCCCTCATCGATGGAATGCAACGTCACGCCAGCCGGAGTCCGGTCCACGATGCTCCAAACATTCGGGTGTGCTCCCCGATTAAACGGCAGAAACGCTGGATGCAGATTCAGGCAGCCGCGCGGCAACAGCGAAAGAAATTCTTGTTTGAGTAAATATCCGAACATGATTGAAAACCCCATGTCCGGCTTGACCGCGGCAACTCGTTTAAGACCGTCGGCCGAGCGTAAAGCATCGGCGTCCAGGATCTCGGCTCCCGCCGCGACGGCGGCTGCCCGAATCTCCTTCTCGAATTTGCTTCGTTCCCGCGGATGCATGACCACCATCGCAATTTCCGCTTGCTCCCGCAAAAACTCCAGCGCCTGCCAGCCCAGATAATTGTTGACGAGGCAAATCAGGCGCACATCTCATCTCCGCATTTCATTCTGTCGAGTACCCGATCTCGTCCGCGCCCATCTACAACTTGCTTCGCTCTTAGCGACATGCCGACTCTTCTGCTTTTGTCAGCCAACAACTGCCGGCACAGTTCAGCCAGCAAAGCAGGATCGATCGAATCCCCGCATCCCGCGTTCTCAACCGCCCCAAGCGCCGCGAGTTGCTCCGCGATGAACCTTTGATTTTCTGCGACCACCACAAGGATGGCGGGCAACCCCAGCGAGCACATTTCCCAGCACGTAGTTCCCGCGCCTGAAATCGCCAAATCCGCCCATGCCATCAAGTCCGCCATGTTCCTGGCATCGCGCAGCACTTCAACGCGCCCCGCAAATTTCGCAGCAATCTCATCCACGAGACCCGCATTCTCCGCGCTGCCACCCACCACGACGCGAATTCGCAAATCGTCATCGGGGAGTTCCGCCAGCAGTGGCAAAATCCGTGGCGTTAAGTTGCCGGGATCGCTGCCGCCCATGGTCAGCAGTACTTTTGAGCCTCGATCCGGAATCGCCCGAGTCCAGTCGCGATATGCGGCAAACTCATCCCGCAACAAGGCAAACCGTGGTCCCATCAGCAACTTTGTGTTTGGTGAAATATGCGGATACATCTCGGCGCAGGCGTGCGCGTTTTGATTCAGAACCAACTCGGCAGCGGTGAAATCCAGCAGCCCATTGTCATCGATCGCCAGCATCGGACGGAAGTCTTGAAGTCGTTTTTGATATTGCGCGTCGAACTGGTAGCCGTCGACAACGAACCAGTCGGCGCCGCAAGCCCGAGCGATCTCAAGAGCGTTGCCTAGGTCTTCGGCGCTGCCCGGAGCGCATTCCATGCGAGTGATGTTGAATCTTTCCGATCGAAGCAGACGATCCACTGCCGGAGTCGATTCCGCGAGCGCAAAGATTACTTCTCCACCTGCATGCCGCCAGCCCTGAGCCAGCGCAAGACAACGCATCACATGCCCGGTGCCCATTTTCACGCCGGCATCCGCCCGCACCAACAGTGTGCCGCGTTCCATCGCGCTCCATCACTCCGACTCTGAAGGTCACTCAACGAACCTTGAACACCGGCTGAATCATCTCGCCCTCAAGATGCTGCTCGGGGTCGCGATCGCTCAGCCATTTTGCGACTGTCTTGCAAACCTCGGCGTAGACCTTCAGCGTTTTCTCGATAGCCAGCGGATCGTGCGCCGCCGTCACGTTATGAGTCGCGAGCATGAGCAGGCCCCGCTTTACGCATTCCTGCGTGAACAGGCTGCGTACCAGGAAGCTGTCTTTGCCGTTGTGATCGAGGAATTTGATGAGCGACCAGAAAGGATAGCCGACACACTGGATGCGGTCCTGCAAGCCGGCCTCTTTGGCGAGCGCGTTCAGCGCTTCTTTCAGCACGCGCCCGTTCGCCTCAATCTGCGCGAGGGCGGGCGTCGTCTCCAGAACATCCAGCACCTTCATGGCCGCCGCCATCGACGCAATTTCGCCGCCGAAGGTAAAACTAAAAAATATGTCTTCAAAAATCCGCATGACATCGGCGCGGCCTACCACGCAGGAAATCGGAAATCCGTTCCCCATCGCCTTGCCGAAGCACGCCATGTCAGGGATCACGTCAAATTTTTTCTGCGCCCCGCCCAGCCCAAAGTGAAAGCCCGTGCAGATTTCGTCAAAGATGAGCAGAGCACCATGCCGCCGCGCCAGCTCTTTCACGCCTTCGAGAAATCCAGATGCCGGCGGCGAAAAATTAACCGGCTCCATGATCACGGCGGCGAACTCATTTGGGTGCGCGTCCAGCAGCGTCCACAAAGAATCGAGATTGTTGTAAACGAATGGATGCGTCAGCGCGCGCACCGCGCTTGGCACGCCGGCGTTCCGAGTCGTGCTGCCGATGTACCAATCCTGCCAGCCGTGATAGCCGCAGCAAGCAATGCGATCGCGTCCAGTCAGTGCACGCGCTGCCCGCACCGCGCCCGATGTCGCATCCGACCCGTTCTTGCCGAAGCGAACTTTTTCCGCGCACGGAATTATGCGGGTCAACCGCTCCGCCAATTCAACTTCCAGCGGATGCGGAAGCGAAAAACTATGTCCCTGTCCCAATTGCTCAGCGACCGCGGCATTCACGCCTTCATGCGCGTAGCCAAGAATGTTCGGCAACAGCCCCTGAATGTAGTCGATGTATTCATTTCCATCGACGTCCCAGACGCGGCAGCCTTTGCCTTTCGCGAGAAACATCGGCGCGACTCCGCGAACGTGCTGGTTCGAGCCCTTACTGAAAGTCTGCGCGCAGCCCGGAATCACCTGTTCCGTACGCTCCAGCCAGGCCAGCGATTTGGTGATTGGCCGCCGCGGCGCAGCCACCGCATGCGCCTCTTCGAACAGGCTCTTGTAATATCCGCGATTGGAAACAATTTCCGAATTCATCTTTTCCAGTCCCGGACTTTTTTCGAGCAACTCCAGAACATCCTTCATTCCAAAATTTACTTTCCCGCGCATTGCGCGATAAACCGCGCGAATAAATTCCAGGTCCTCCATCTCGTCGACGGTCCAGCGGTAATGTTGATATAACGAAACGGAATCGCACTCGATGTTGGCAGTCCGGAATTTTCCGATCCGCAGATAAGGCGTAACATGTTCGCGCTCGGAACTTTTCGTCGCCTCATGCCACGCTTTTTCGAGCGCCGAGAACGAACAAACTTCCGTATCCAGGCCATCGGGATAAGTACGCACCATGACATTCGAAGCGTAATCGACATCGCCGCGCTGAAAGCGCCGCACCACCCGGTCGATTATTTCGGGATCGATCAGCGGGCAATCGGCCGTGATCCGCACAACCTGCGCCGCTTTTTCCGCGCGTGCAGCGGTGTAGAACCGATCCAGCACGTCAAATTCACTTCCGCGATAACAAGTAGTTCCACTCTCGTGGCACATGGCTTCAATTGCGTCGTCCGCGGGGCTCGTCGAAGTCGCTACCACCACGCGATCCACCAGGCGCGCCCGTTTGACGCGCTGAATCACGTGCCACAACATCGGGTGTTTTTCAATTTCAGCCAGGCTCTTTCCCGGCAGGCGAGTCGAGCCCATGCGCGCCTGAATAATCGCGACTACCGGCCCATTGGGATTTTCGGTAGTCCAATTCAGAGTTTGCGGCAAACCTTCCACGGACGACTTCTTCGCTGCTTCCACGACGCGAATCACATCCCGGCCCTGCTCAAGATCGACCAGCGGCCCGGTGCCGCTTCCGAGCGACTCGAGAAAGTGCCGCATCTCGGTGACATACATGTCATTGATTTCGAATTTGTAGGGGATGCTCTTCCATCCCGGATCGTCGGCTGAAGGATCTCCGGATGAAAGACCGCCGGCTGAAAACCAGCGCACTTCCTGCGATCCAAAATCCCACAGCGCGGTTCCCGTCTCGCCGACAACCTTGCAGGTGCGCGTATACGAACGCTGCACAAAATCAACATGCAGTTCCGCGCGCCGCCGCTCCGGAAAAGTCAGATAGATCCAAGCCGAATCCTCAACGTCCAATTCCAGGCTCGAAAGATGTTCGGCCCGACAACTGACCTCGGTCGGCCAGCCCATGAGCCAGCAGATGTAATCGAGCTCATGAGAGCCATCGAGAATGATGCCGCCGCCGAGTTCCTGGCGTGCGCTATAACTCTCGCGATAGTTCTGCCAGGGCCGCCAATCGGGAAGATATTGCCCCGCCTCCACATTCAGCCAGAGCACGCGGCCGATCTTGCCGGAGTTGATCAACTCTTTCAGAATCTGCAAGCCGGGATGGAAGCGCAGGTTATACCCAACCTGCACATTGCGGTCATGGT
This sequence comes from Terriglobales bacterium, assembly GCA_049589635.1. Classification (GTDB taxonomy): domain Bacteria; phylum Acidobacteriota; class Terriglobia; order Terriglobales; family Acidobacteriaceae; genus Acidiflorens. The sequence goes on along the minus strand of JBAWBE010000154.1, from coordinate 8,400 downwards.
GGCGCGCCTCGGCGATCAGCACCTGTACTCCAGCCGATTCGTGCGACAGAGGTTTTTCGATGAAGACGTGAGATCCGGCGCGCAGCGCGGCCGAAGCCTCTTCGACGTGATAAACCGGCGGCGTGCAGATGAGCGCGAAGTCAGGCTTGAACGATTGCAGCGCCTCTTTATAGTCGGAAAAAAGTTCGCCCTGCACTTCTGCGCTGCATTGTTTGAGCGCCTCCGGATTTGTATCGCAAAAAGCAAAATGCCGAAGTCCCAGAGACTTCAGATTCTTCGCGTGCCGCCGGCCGATGGACCCGCAACCGACCACCAGCGCTTTGTAATTCGCCCACTCGGAAGTGTTAGACATGACTTCGATCGCCTTGCCTCGAAGCGAGCGCATGAAGGGGCTCGCCTTTTTCTGTATTCATGCCATCTGTATTCACGCCAATGGCGTAGTGTCCAATCACTTTGCGCACCGCTCGAACTACGTCTGCCACATCACCATCTGTCATCGCGTGAAACATGGGCAGGCTGATCAATCGCTCATAGGCGTTCTCCGCAATCGGACAAGTGCCTGCGCGAGATGCGACGGGAAAACGCTCACGATAATAAGGATGACGATGAACTGGAACGTAATGAACATTGACGCCGATGTTCTCGGCACGCAGCGCGCGAAAAATCTCGGCACGATCAGCGGAGAGCGATTTTAGATTCAGCCGAATCGGATAAAGATGCCATGCCGGATTGACGCCCTCTCGCGTGACAGGAAGCGTGATAGCCGTCAGCTCATCGAATTCACGAGCGTATTGCGCGGCAATGGCGCGCCGCCGCACAAGATTCGCCTGCAGTTTCCCAATCTGCGAAAATCCCAGCGCGCAAGCAATGTCAGTAAGTCGGTAGTTAAAGCCGAGCAGCACCATCTCATAGAACCACTGTCCCGACTCTTGCCGGTCGCGCGCCTCGCTGCTGATCCCGTGATTGCGAAAGCGCCTGAGCGTCTCCGCCAGACGCGGATTATCAGTCGTGACCATGCCGCCTTCGCCGGTGGTCAAATGCTTCACCGGATGAAAACTGAAAACGGTCATGTCGGCAATTCCGCCGACGCGCTTCCCGTGAAACTCCGCGCCCAGCGCGTGGCAGGCATCTTCGATCAAAATCGCGCCGCACTTGTCCGCGATCCGGCGCATCTCATCGAGCGCCGCCGGATGCCCGGCGTAATCGACCGCGATGATCGCTTTTGTCCGCGAACTAATTTTCTTGGCGACCTCGCGAGGATCGAGGTTCAACGTGTCGTCGCAGACATCGGCGAACACCGGCGTCGCGCCCTGATAAAAAACGCAATTTGCAGTCGCACAAAAAGTCAGAGGAGTAGTAACAGCGTCATCGCCCGCGCCCAGCCCCGCGGCAAAAGCCGCGCCGTGCAGCGCCGCCGTCCCGGAACTGAAACTCACCGCAAAGCGCGCTCCAACCCACTCCGCGAATGCCTCTTCAAACTCGCCTACCTTTGGACCCGTAGTCAGCCAGTCCGACTGGAGAACTTTCACCACCGCCTGAATGTCGTCTTCATCCAGGCTCTGTCGCCCGTACGGCAATAACTTCTCGCGCACAGGAGTTCCGCCATGAATCGCCAGCGTGTCCAGGTTTGCCGATGAGGAGGGCATACTACGCAGAGATGGAGAGCGCGAGCGGCCTCGCCTCAGGCGCGACCAACTCTTCCAGTTCCGGCCGCGTCAGCCACTGATCGTTGTTGTCGCTCGAATACCGGAAACCTTCCGGCAGCGGCTGGGCGCTCACCCAGTTTTCACGTTTCCACCAGGGATGCGCCGGCTGAATCACAAACATTTCGTCGGTGGCGAGCGCCTGCCGCGACTCGTCTTCAGAAACAAGGACTTCATGCAGCTTTTCTCCGGGACGAATCCCGATGTACTCCACCTCGCATCCCGGTGCAATCGTCTCCGCCAAATCAAGCAGTCGCATACTCGGAATACGCGGAACGAAAATTTCGCCGCCGTGCATCTGCTCCAGGCAGCGAATTACAAAGTTCACGCCGTGTTCCAGCGTAAGCCAGAAGCGCGTCATCCGCGGATCGGTGATAGTGATTTTGCCGCGCCGCCGCTGCTCCATGAAAACCGGAATCACGCTGCCACGGCTGCCGACCACGTTCCCGTAGCGCGCGCAACTGAAGCTTGTATCCCGCGCGCCCGCATAAGCATTGGCCTGCACAAACATCTTTTCCGCGCATAACTTGGTCGCGCCATAAAGGTTAATCGGATTCACGGCTTTGTCCGTGCTGAGCGCGAGAATCCGCCGCACGCCCTGATCGATGGCCGCGTCAATCACATTGCGGCCACCCATGATGTTGGTCTGGATCGCTTCGAACGGATTGTATTCGCAGGCCGGCACTTGCTTGAGCGCGGCCGCGTGCACCACCACGGTGATCCCCGAGAACGCGCGCTTCAGGCGATCCACGTCGCGAACATCGCCGATGAAATACCGCAGGCTGGGGTGGTCGAAGCCGCTCGTTCTCATCTCGTGCTGTTTCAACTCGTCGCGGCTGAAAACCACCAGACGATGCGGGCGGTAGTCGCGCAGCATCGTCTCGACAAATTTCTTCCCGAACGATCCGGTGCCCCCAGTTACAAGTATCGATTCCTGCGACCAGTTAATCATTCTTGTTCCTTTGTAACTTCTTCGAAACTATAGCGATAAAAATCAGAGTGTAATGGGTAAGTTGGTTGGCCGCTAGTATAGCCGCGGATTCATTTCCACAACCCGAGGGGGAATCAAGAGAGAACAATCTTTTGTGCAGATTGTGGATTGCTCGAATGAACTCGAATGCTAGAATCAGGCCAATTTTCTCAGAGAATATTCCGTTTCTGCGAGCGATTCATCAGCAGTTATGTTTTCGCAGTTGCACGCGCGAACGGAAAGTAGTGCATAGCAGCAGGCCTCCGCATGACGCGAGGCTGCCGGAAAGTGACGCACGATGGCATTGGGTCCGCTGATCCCTCGAAATGGCGACGCCTTGCGCGAGTTGCAACCGAGCGAACCGTCCGAACTCCTCAAGCCGGTCGCTTCCGCGCTTTACAACGTGCTGCCTTCGCAAGAATCCACTCTGCGCGAGTATCTCCGCGTTCTCATCAAAAGAAAATGGCTAGTGACTGGAGTCGTCGCCGGCATTTTTGCCGTCGTCGCCATTGCCAGCCTACGCCAGACGCCGGTCTATGAAGCCGTTGGCCAGATTGTCGTCAACAAGGCGGACTCTAATCTCATCACCTTCAAAGACTCGATGCCGGTAGTCGACTATTACGACCAGAGCGACCTTGATACGGAAGTCCGCATTCTGCAAAGCGATCTGCTCGCGCTCCAGGTCGTCCGTCAGCTCAATCTTGACAAGCGCCCCGAGTTCGGCGGCCATCCGGAACAAAAGCAACCCAACCTCGTCGCCGACCCGATGCAGAACGATTCGAGCCGGACTTCAGCACTGCTCGGAGCATTTCGTGGCAACCTGCACGTAACCCTCATTCCCAACACGCGCATCATCGAAATTCACTACAACAGCACCGATCCGCAACTGGCTGCGAACTCGGTCAATACTCTGGCCGCTACCTATGTCGAGCAGAATTTCAAAACCAAGTTCGAATCGACCATGCAGGCTTCCGACTGGCTGTCCAAGCAACTTGTCGACTTGCAAATGAAGGTGGAAACGTCGCAGGAAAAGCTGGTGCGTTATCAGAAAGAGCACGAGATTCTAGGGATCGACGAAAAGCAGAACATCACCACCGAGAAACTCGATGAGCTGAATAAAGAAATGACGACGGCCGAATCCGACCGCATGCAGAAGGAAGCCGTCTATCGTCAAACGCAGTCGAGCGATCCCGAAGTCGTAGCCTCGGCAATCATCGCGGATGCCGCTGGCGGCGGAAACGGCGCCAGCCTCCTCGATAAATTGCGTGAGCAGCAGGCAGGGCTCCGCATCCAGATCGCGGAGCTAAGCACCCAACTGGGTCCGTCCTATCCGAAAGTCGCTCAGCTTAACAGCCAAGTAAAAGAGATTGACCACGAGGTGCAGACCGAGGTCAACAAGGCCGTCGATCATCTGCGCGGCGAATATCAGGCGGCCCTGCAGCGCGAAACGATGCTGCGTGAGTCCTTCGATAAACAAAAGCAGGAAGCGAACAAGCTCAACGAGAGCGCGATTGAATACAGCCTGCTGAAGCGCGATGTCGAGTCGAACCGCACCCTTTACGAGGGATTGCTGGAAAAGCTGAAAGAAGCGGGCGTCACTGCTGGCTTGCGCTCAAATAACTTCCGTATTATCAACGCCGCGCGTGTTCCCACCGCTCCGAGCGAGCCGAATATTCCCCGCAATCTGGCGTTCGCACTCGTCCTCGGCATAATTTCGGGGGTCGGTTTGGCCTTCTTGCTGGAAAATATGGACAATACTGTCCGCACGCCCGAGCAGGCGCAAGCAATCTCAGGCCTCCCGTCGCTCGGCATGATTCCTCTTGGATCGAAGTCCGGCAATCGTGGGCCGTCAGGCGCGCGGCTTACGCTGACATCCTCCAAGGAAGCCGTGGAAATGGTCACACAAGTCCGTCCGCAGTCGCAGATGGCGGAATCGTATCGCGCGCTGCGCACGTCGCTCTTGCTCTCCAATCTCGGCGCGCCGCCAAAAGTCGTGATGGTCACGAGCGCCCGCCCGCAAGAGGGCAAAACGACCACCAGCATCAACACTGCTATCGTTCTCGCGCAAAAAGGTGTTCGCGTCCTGCTCGTCGATGCCGACCTGCGCCGCCCGAGCGTTCACAAAACTCTGGGCATGGGCCCGCGCAGCGGCCTCAGCAACGTGCTCACTGGCACTGCCACCTTGCAGCAAACCGTCACGACCTCACCGGTGCTCCCGAATCTTTTCATTTTGCCCGCGGGCAGCCCGCCGCCAAATCCCGCGGAATTGCTGGCCTCCGCGCACATGCGCGACCTGCTCGTCGAGTTGCGCGAGCAATACGACCACATCGTCATCGACACTCCGCCGACGCTCTCCGTCACCGACGCGGTTGTCCTCTCGCCTCGTGCCGACGCAACGATCCTCGTGATTCGTTCCGGCCAGACGACCAAGCAGGCGCTGCGCCGCTCGCGCGACATTCTGATGCAGGTGAACGCGCACGTTGCCGGAGTGCTGCTCAACGCCGTCGACCTGACCTCTCCTGACTATTACTACTATTACGAATATCAGGGAAAGTACGGTCACTACTATCAAGAGGAGCCGGACGCCGTCGAGGAGAAGGCGAAAGCGATTTCGACCAGCGCCTAGGCGTCTGGCGCCGAAGACAGCCCGGTTCTTTTAGAAGTTCGGCAACAGGCAAGGGAGTTAGGAACAGGCAAGAAGAACGAAAGATTTACGAATTAAATTTCGACGGCTGGCTGAAGACCGGACCGGCAATTGAAGAATGGCCACTTCTCTTTCAGATCGACAGTGTAAGCAGTTGTTTGCCGGTCTCGCGCTTCTGGCGCTCGTCTATCTCGTCCTGGCCACAAAAGAATTCGCGGCCAGCGTCTATGCGGCGCGTCCCGAATTGCCCAAGCTCGAGCGCGCGGTTCTTCTTTCCCCAGGAAATGCCGACTACCGCCATCGACTCGGGCGTTATCAGGCCTTCGTCGCAAACGATCCGCAATCTGCTATCGCGAGCTTTCAATCGGCGGTCAAGCTCAATCCCTATGACGCGCACTACTGGTTCGATCTCGCCGGCCAATATCAGGTTGCCGGAGACCTCGCCGGTCAGCGAGCTGCGCTCGAGCATGCCTTGCAGGCCGAACCCACCGCTCCCGACGTCGCGTGGGAGGCGGCTAACTTCTTCCTCGTGGATGGCCAGATCGATCGCGCCCTTCACGAATTCAGCGTCGTGATCGCAAACGACAATTCTTTAGTGGATGCAGCCCTGCAATCCTGCTGGCGCATTCGTCCCGATGCAAGTGCGTTACTGCAAAACGTAGTGCCCGCGCGCACCGATTCCCTTCTACAGTTTCTATCGTTGCTCGTCAGCAAGCAGGACACTCCCGGCGCAATGAAGACATGGGAGCGCCTCTCTGAGTTGCACGAAAAGTTCGATACCGGGCGGCTCTTCGACTACGTTCGCTATCTGCTTGTGGCCGGCAAACCGGACGCAGCCATGTCCGCGTGGGAACAAGCCGCTGGCAGCCTCGGCCTCTCCGCGTATCTTCCGACGGATGACAACCTGGTCGTCAATGGCGACTTCAGCCTCGACATCCTGAATGGGGGCTTTGACTGGACCTATGTCAACCGCAACGGCGTAAAGCCCCTGCTCGATTCGAGCGATTTCCGCCAGGGTCGCCGTTCGCTATCGCTCACCTTTGAAGGTCCGGGCATCAGCGACGCGGGCGTGCAGCAGGTGATCCCTGTGCACGGCGCAATGACCTACGATTTCCTCGCTTATTACAAGTCCGCCGATTTCGAAGGAGCAGGCGGGCCAGAGATCGTGGTCCGCGACGCCTACTCCGGCACTCCTCTCTTCGTCAGCGATCCACTCACGGATGCCGACTTCTGGAAGGAAGTCCACTCCAAGATTACGACGCCCGCTTCCACCACTTTGCTCACGCTCGCCATCGAGCGCTCCCCGGCCGGCAGCCCGATCCGCGGCAAGCTTTGGCTCAATGATTTCCAGCTTTCGCCGGATGATTCCTCGGACGCATCGAGCGCCGATAACGGCTCGAGCGATTCGCGTTCCGATTCCCCTGCCAAAGATTCTCGCTCCAACGATTCTCACTCGAAGGACAAACCGTGAGTTCAGCCGCTGCCGCCGTCCAACCCGAACCCGCGCCGGTAGTGAAGCACGCACGGCCAAAGTTCACGCACTCTGCGCTCCTCGGCGGTGCCGGTGCAGTGCTCCTTCTTGCGCCGCTAGCCTTCGGCGCAGTCGAGCCGTGGTCCATCTTCGCACTGGAAGCCTGCGCAATCCTGCTCCTGGCCGTCTGGGGAACCCGCCAGTGGATCCACCATCAATTCGACATCGTAAACAACCCGGTCTATCTACCGATGGCTGCGTTCTTCGCGCTCGCGGTGTTGCAGTGGACGACCGGGGCATCCGCATACCGCCATGTCACCTATGCGCACATTCTTCTCTACGCCGCTTACGGCATGATCGCGTTTGTCTTGACGCAATCGCTGCGCCGCTCTGCTCAGTTTGAGGACCTCGCCAAGGTAGTCACAGGCTATGGAGCACTGGTAGCGGCTTTCGCGGTGCTCCAGGGAATAGCCCCCAACGGAAAACTCCTTTGGATATGGCCCTCCGCACAGGGCGGATGGATCTACGGCTCCTACGTCAACCACAATCATTACGCCGGCCTGATGGAGCTCCTGACGCCTTTCCCCATCGTGCTCGCCGTAACCCGCTTCAGCGATGGCAACCGCCGCCTCATCGTCGCAGGCATCGCCGCGCTGATGGCCGCCAGCATCTTTCTCTCCGGCTCGCGCGGAGGCATGTTGGCCTTCTGCGCCGAGATGATCGTTCTCGCTGTGCTGTTGTTGCGCTCGCGCCAGGGCAACTGGAAAAACGCCCTCATGGTGGGCGGCGTTCTTCTGGCGGTCATTGGTTTTCTGGTCTGGCTGGGCGGCAACGACCTCACCCATCGCCTGGTCAGCATTCATTCCGAAGCGCGCTCGGAAATCACCGGTGGGACGCGCGTCGCCATCGATCGCGACGGTCTGCGGATGTTCCTCAAGCGGCCATTGTTAGGCTGGGGACTCGGCACATTTCCCGTTGTCTATCCGCAGTTCCGCAGCTTCTATACGACATTCTTCGTCAATCAAGCGCACAATGACTATCTTCAGCTGCTGGTCGAGTGCGGCCTGGCCGGTTTCTTAATTGCCATCTGGTTTTTCGTAGTGGTCTTCCGCCAAGCGGTGAGCAAGCTCAAGAATTGGACCGAGACGCCTTCCGGCGCGCTGACGGCTGCCTCTCTTCTAGGTTGTGTCGGCATCCTCGTCCACAGCGCCATCGATTTCAACCTGCAAATTCCCGCCAACGCAGCGATCTTCTACGTGCTGTGCGCGATTGCTGCCTCCGGCCCGTTGCAGGAATCGCAACGCAAGCGTGTACTCCGCCGGCGCCATCTGATCGTCGAGCCGCAAGCAATGCAACCCGCGCCCCATCCGGCAACTGAGCCCGCAAGCACTCCTTCTTCCTGACAAAAAAGACCCCCGCCCATCAAAATTCCCTCCGATTTTCACCCCCTTTTCACTCGGAGGTATCTAGTTGCTACCTCGTTACTTAGGTAATTGACCCCTTCTTTTTGCGACGTTATCCGTGATATAAACGCCGATAGCTGCTCTAAAGGCTCAGAAGTTGGGAGTTCCGCGATCCATCCACTGGTAGGGTCCCCGCGGAAGAGAGCAGA
>JBAWBE010000153.1:0-3721 GCA_049589635.1 Terriglobales bacterium | reverse complement strand
CCTAATCGACCGTATGGCGGGTGGGCTCGGCGGTCGTATCATCCGCGATTCTCAACCATCAATCCCGCACCAAGCAGCCCGCCGAATGCGTTACCCTCCCAATAATGACGATGCGCGTCCCCCGTTTCTTCCGGCCATCCCATCAGCACACGGCGTTCTCGGCGACGCTCCTCCTGATGACCGCCGTCACGCTCTCCCGCGTCATCGGATACATCCGCGAAGCCTACATCGCCTATGCCTTCGGCGCCGGCCAGCAGACCGACGCATACGTAGCCGCCTTCACCCTCCCCGACTGGCTGAACTACATCGTCGCCGGAGGCACGGCTTCCATCACGTTCATTTCTATCTACACGCGCTTCCTGGCCGAAAAACGCGAGCGCGACGCTCAGGTCACGTTCTCGATCATCATCACCGTGATGACCACGGTGCTGATCGCCGGCACTGTCATCGCCGAAATATTCACGCCGCAATTTGCCGCCTGGATGTTCCACGGCTTCACTCCTGCGCAGATGCAGCTCTGCGTGCATCTCACCCGAATCCTGCTGCCCGCGCAAATTTTCTTCTATGTTGGCGGAGTCGTCTCGGCAGTCCTGCTCTCGCATCGCCTGTTTCTGCTGCCCGCCTTCGGCCCGCTCATCTACAACGTATTCGTCATCGCAGGCGGAGTAATCGCAGGACGCCACTTCGGCATCGCATCGTTAGCCTATGGCGCGTTAATCGGCAGCTTAGCCGGACCATTCCTGATCAACGCGATAGGTGCAGCCCGGATCGGCACCGGCTATCGCCCATCATTCGACATCAAGAACAAGGCCTTCCGCGAATGGGTCAGGCTATCCATCCCGCTCATGCTGGGCGTTTCGCTGGTCACCGCCGACGACTGGATCCTCCGCCACTTCGCCTCCAACGGCATCGGAGACATCGCCCGTCTTAACTATGCCAAGCGCCTCTTCGCCGTCCCGATCGCCATTCTCGGACAAGCAGTGGGTCAAGCCTCGCTCCCGTTTTTCTCGCGCCTCTTCGGCGAAAAAAAATTTGAAGAATTTGCCGACACAGTAAACGCCTCCGTCTATCGCATCACCGCCGCCTCGCTTCTCCTAACCGGATGGATGATGGCCATCGCCGTCCCGCTGATCGATCTCGTCTACCGTCGCGGCCACTTCACCTTCGCGGACTCCGCATCGACTGGCCAATATTTCTTCTGGTTCTCGCTGTCGCTAGCCCTGTGGTCCAGCCAGGCTCTCTACGCACGAGCCTTCTATGCATCCGGCAACACGCTGACGCCGATGATCGCAACAACCGTTATTTTTTTAGCATCGCTTCCGATTTACGCACTTCTCTTCCGCACGCTCTCAGTCCCAGGACTAGCAATCGCATCCGACCTAGGCATCACCGCCAATGCGCTAATCATCGCGTTGCTGCTGCACATAAGAGGAATGGTTCCGCTAGGCGGAATGAACTGGAAGGAGCTCGGAAAAGCCATGTTAATCGGTGCGATCTCCGGCGGATTGAGTTATGAGGTGATGCGCGGCATCCAACTCAATGGCAGCCGCAACGCAGACCTCGCCGCACTGGCGCTGGGCTCGCTGACCTGGGCCGCAGCAGTCGCCGCTGGATTGTGGCTCCTGCGCTCAGAATTACCAGCCGATCTTCGCAGAAGAAAGCCCACGACTTTTCCGCGAGTTGCGGAGGGCGCAGCAGCAGAGACCATGTCCTCAGGAACAGAGCCGTAGGAGCAAATCAAAACTGAAGATGACGGTTGCCAACAGGCTCTGCATTCACGAGCAACTGAGCGGCCGGTAGTTGGTGAAATTGACGCGATTTTTCGACAACCACGAAGCGATCTGGTTCCGAGCCTACTCACCTTCCGTATCCGAGTCTACTGGGTACTGCCAGCGTCCTATGGAGTCACTTCAAAAACGGTGCCGAATCCTAGCGACCCGCCGTAGCTGGTCGTGCTATACAGGTTGCCTGCGCTGTCCAGAACCACGCCCGCATCGGGCGCCAGGCCGTCCGTGCCGTTGAAATTCCAGAGTATTTTCTCGGTATATTTTCCTTGGCCCACTGGTGGCACCAACTCGAAAACAGTTCCATCGCCTGCGCCTTTGTGTTCTTCACCGTTCAGGCCACCGGCCACTGTTGCACCGTAAATGTTTCCAGCGACATCGAGCACAACCGCAGTAGAACCGGCGCCATCTTTTTTCTTGTTTCCAAAGGTGAAGAGAGTCTTCTTCGTCCAACCCTTCTTTCCCGGAGTTAGCTTGTAGACCATCGAGTGTTCGTCGGTTGAGCTGGAGCCGTAAATGTTGCCGGCCTGGTCAAGCACCACCGTGCTTGTGGCGGCACTGAACCTGTAGACCGGAGTCTCATTCCAACCGCCTTGGCCGTTGGGCGACAGCTCAAATATCTGGTCATACTGGACGCAGAAGAGGTTTCCGCTGGCACTCATCGTCAACTCACATCCCAAGTTGGATATGACTTGCTCGGTCCAGCCGCCTGCGGATGGACTCAACTCATAGGTGACACTGCTACCGCTTTCGCTGGCCGGGCCCGCCCCTCCGTAGAGATTGCCATTCGAGTCCATCACTAGCGGGCTGAAGGGGAAGCCACCGGCGCCATTGCCGACGAAGCTATAGAGCACGGTAAAAGTCCACCCGCCTGGTCCGGGACTGAGTTCATAGGCCACACCGCAGCCCTCCCCCCCGTAGCAATCAGCCGCGCCACCAAATGCCGTTATCCCATAAAGATTTCCCATGCTGTCGGCGATCAGGCCGGTCTCCGGCCATTCCCCATCCGCGCAGTTCGCTTCCGAGCAGAACTCGTGGATCACCGTCTCATTCCAGCCTCCGCTGCCGTCCGGTGAAAGCTCAAATACGGTGCCCCATCCCAATCCGCCGAAATAGGTCGTGCCATACAAATTGCCACCATATGAAGTGAGGCCGGCCCGTGGAAAGTAGCCGTCGGGGAAGCTTGCGAAGTTGTGGATCACGGTCTCAGTTTGGCCGTGCGCGGGGAGAGCGGAAATCAGCAGGACTGCGGAGATCACTGCCAAGGTGAAAGCGGGAACGGTCATATGTTGACGTTTTCCGAACATCACAGCCCTCCTGCCCGTAGGCCCTTTGCAGTATCCGCCCGACACCTGGTCGCGTCAATGTGAAACAATTTGCACTCACATCGAGAGTGTGTCCGCGCAACAACGGCGATCGCCTCCAGAATTTGTAATACGTACAAAACGATATGCACAGATGCTCCAAGCGGAACGTTCTGCGCATTCGAATCGCTCAGCCTTGCTTCAATTCCTCAATTCCACCGCATGAAGAGAAGTCGTTTGAGGCAAGACAAAGGGCATCCCGAATAACGAGATGCCCCAATACTTCGCGCCATGCAATCAGCGAACGACGAATGGCGAACGGCGAGTCCTACGCCCGTGCAGCAATCGCCGGCTCAACCGCCGACATCGACGCCGAAGCCGCCTTCACTTCTTCCGGCTTCCCGCCCGCTTTGCGGATGTCGATTCCACCCTTAAAGAACGCGCCGTCTTCGATTGAAATGCGCGCCGCGACCACATCGCCCGTGAGCGATCCATCGCTGCGAATATCCACGCGGTCGCTGGCGGTAAGATTGCCGCGCACTTTGCCGAGGACCACGATCTCCCGCGCGTTGATGTTCGCCGAAACCACGCCGTTCCGTCCTACCGTCACGCGGTTGCCGGACAGGTTGATCG
>JBAWBE010000152.1:0-1849 GCA_049589635.1 Terriglobales bacterium | reverse complement strand
CTCTACATCCACGCGCAGAGAAATTCGCCGTTTGCGAAGATCATGGTGCCTTCAAGTCTTTCAATGTTTCGACGAATAGAGGTTGGTTAACGTCCATGATCCCCTGTTTTGTTGTCTCCGCTTCTTCTGCTACAATGTAGCCACGTTGCTACATTAGAGGGTAGAGCTCATGGCTATTACAAAACTATCGAGTCGAGAGTTTAATCAGGACACGAGCCGGGCAAAGAGGGCGGCCAAACGAGGTCCCGTTTTCATCACGGATCGAGGCCGTCCGTCCCACGTGCTGCTCACGGTGCAGGAGTATCAAAGGATCACAGAAGGGCAAAAGAGCGTTCTGGACTTACTGGCGATGCCAGCCGCCGCTGAAATTGACTTTGAGGCTCCGCGTCTGCCGGGAAACCTGCACCAGACCGCGGACCTGACGTAAATGTACATCCTTGATACCAATGTAATTTCAGAATTAAGGAAAGCCGGTAAGACGCATCCCAATGTCAGGAAATGGGCCGAACCCTTACCCTCGGCCAGTCTCTACATCTCGGTCATTTCGGTACTCGAGCTGGAAATCGGAATTCTTCTCGTCAACCGGCGCGACAAACAACAAGGCGGAATCCTTCGCGCGTGGCTGGATGGCCACGTGTTGCCCACATTCTCCGGTCGTATTCTGGCCATTGACACCGCTGTCGCGCAGCGATGCGCGGCGCTTCACGTACCGAACCCTCGCTCCGATCGTGACGCGCTCATCGCAGCCACAGCCCTCGTGCATGGTCTGACCGTCGCGACCAGGAATGTAGCCGACTTCGAGCGAACGGGAACAGCGGTGCTCAATCCCTGGGGGGACTGAGCACAAGGTTATGTCAGCCCGCGCCGGGTGCCCCACAAATCGCGCACGTTGCGATGTGTGGGTTTTGGCGCCGCCGAAATGCGTCCAGTTCGATAACGCAGTCGTTGCCATTCGACTTCTGTTCCTACCCTGTCCGCTTCTTACCCTCCACCATCACTTTTCGCAAGATCAGGTTGATTCGCGTCTGGTAGCCCGGGCCTTTGGACTTGAACCAATCCACAACCTCTACATCCACGCGCAGCGAGATCCGCCGTTTGCGCGGACGGTTCCAGCGCGCCTCCCCGCCTGTCTCCTCCTCGGCCAGGGACAACAGTTCCTCTTCAATCGAGGCCCACACCCAGCCCAGTTTCCCCGGGAGTGATCGCCCCTTCCGCCGCTTTGCTTTCTTCTTCTTAACTGTCATGACACAATCGTATGCCCGCAACCGCCATGACGCTATGTTCCCCGTGGAACATTTTGAAAATCCTGGGCCAGGCGTCCCATACCCGCAGCACAGACCTACGAATAGATCCCAGGCGCCTCGTGTCCAAGCTTCTGGACATATTCAACGTAGGAGCCAGGATAAACAGTGGGATTGCGGTCCGTGCCGCTCTCGCCGCCCAGTTCCAGCACACGGGAGCCGAGACCGCGAAGGAACATGCGGTCGTGCGATACGAAGATCATGGTGCCTTCGAAATCTTTCAGGGCGTCCACCAGCATTTCCTTAGTCGCAAGATCCAGGTGGTTCGTAGGTTCGTCGAGCACCAGGAAGTTCGGCGGGTTGTAGAGCATGCGTGCTATGGCCAGCCTCGACTTTTCTCCGCCGGAGAGTGTGCGGATCTTCTTGTCTACGTCTTCGCCGGAGAACTGGAATGCTCCCGCCAGGTTCCGCAACGAGCCGATACTGTCCTGGGGAAAATCCTGTTGCAGTTGCTCGGTGATGGTGAGATCGGAATTGAGCAATTCCAAAGCCTGTTGCGCGAAGTAGCCCATATACAGGCTGGCGCCGAGCCGCACGCTTCCCGCATC
>JBAWBE010000151.1:0-4780 GCA_049589635.1 Terriglobales bacterium | reverse complement strand
CGATGGCCGGGCTGGGTTTCTTCTGACTTCCGGCGGCGACACTTGAGGAGGAGGCTGGAATTGGTTTTGGCGCGTTTGTTTGAGTTGTGGATGCCCGCTTCGGCGTAGTCGTTGTCGTCGCAATTGCCGCAGCTGGTTGCTGAACGGCGGCCTTCTGATTGACCTGAGTTGCGGCAGTCATCGTGGCGGGTTTGGCAGTCGCCGAAACATGCTTGCCGGGCACGGACCTGGCTTTCGCTTTTGGCACCGCTTGATGAGCGGCGTGCTTCAATGCAGCTTTCTGCGCGGCTTTTGGCGTGCTCTTTGTTCCATCCTTACCACCCGCCTTGGTTCCGGCTTTCCACTTGGGTTGCGCAGCCTTGACCGCGGGAGGTGGCGCCGGACGATTCACAAACTTTTCGTAGTTGACGATGGCTGCATTCTTGACGCCGGCAGCGAGCGCGGCTTTGGCAGCGGTCTGCGTCAGGGCGGGTTGACGAGTGATGCCCTGAAGATCGGGATTCACGATGATCTGACCATCGAAGCGCAAGTCGACCGATTCGAGCTTCTCAAACTGCTGTCGCCAGGCCTCGACGTGCGTTACATACACGCGATAGCGCTGAAGAAAATTTGCGCTCCCGAGATGCACGAGCACGCCACCGGAAGAATCCGCCGTAACGACCTTGACGTCTTCGGGATCGGCGATGTCCACTTCGCTGAGGTCCTGCGAATAGTGCGCACCGCTGTAGTCAAGCTGCTGGATGAGATCGTTGTAATTCTTCATGCGCGCGGCACGGACGGAGAGCGGCTCACCGGCGTTCATGCCGGTGATTACGGGGAACGAATACTTGTGCTTCGGCCCGGGCTCGAGGTCCATGAGATTGCCTCCGGCATCGATCAGAGAAATATGCGACCCGATGCGGGCAAACGCGACGGGCGTACGTTCGTGAATTTCGATGCGTAGACGATTGGGCACAAAACGCATGACACTGGCCGATTCGACCCAGGGGATTTGCTCGAGTTGTTGTTTGCGGTGCGCCAGCGAAACAAAGAAGATGTTGCGGCCAATGTCGCCGCCCATCACGTCCATGATTTGCGCATGCGGCACGTGCTGCGCGCCGGTGACTTCAATCTGATCGCTGGAATCGATGCGGAAACGCCAGTTGTGTTTGCCGTAGCTGTAGAGTTCGGCCCCGGCAGCGCCGAGAATCGCGAGGATGACCAGCGCCAGCGCAGCCCACTTCAGGCCAACCGCAGTTTTTTTCGGGAGCGCTCCGCGACGGGCTGAAACGCGCTTCTGGCCGCGCAGGAAAGGCGACTGCTGCTCCTCCTCAAGATCAATGACGCGTGAGTCGTCGAAAGATTCGCGGCGGGCGCGCGGGGAATCTTCGTGTTCGCGAGAGTCGTAATCGCGCACGCCTTCCCGCGCATGGGTAACGGGATACAACTCTTCCTGAACGGCGGTGGAACTGGATTTCCGCGCCAAGGTTCGGGTCAGTTGTCGACAGAAAACCGCTGAGCAAAATAACTATAACCCGATTTCGCAGAACGAGACAGTGAAAAGTTCAGTGCAAAAGCAGTGGAATGTGCTATCGCGAATCTGCATCGTTATCGGGTGAGTCATCCATGCGCAAATCAATGGTTGGCACTTCAACGTGAATGGTGGATTGCGCACAATGATTAGGAGTGATCGAAATCATCGGCCGATCCACGGCGGTGCTGATGTGAACATGCGATTGGCTGAGCACCCCAATCCTTCGGAGCTGAGTACGCTCCAGTTCAGTCTGGGCACGCGCGATCTCCGCCTGAGCACGAACCTGGTCGCGAATGCGATCGCGAACCTGCTCACGAACTTCCTCCCGAACAGTTTCGGCTCGATCCTGGGCTTCTTCACGCGCAATTTCAGCTCTGTCTTCCGCGAGCCGCTTCGCGTCCATCAACTGTCGGGCGTCGAGACCAGCCAGCAGGCCGTCAGTGGACCGCGTAGGCCGTCCAACAATCAGCTTCGCCATGGCAACGGTTTGCTCGGCCTTCGTCGTCAGACGGCACAGCGTTGCACTGGCACTATTGGCGGCGCGTTGAAGGGAGGGGAACGCTCCCCGTTGATATTCGCTGTGGAGTGCCACGGCAAAGAGTGCGAGGGCGACCCAATATGCTGATTTTTGCGTGTTCATGGAATCCTCACCGTTCAGGGAATTGGACGGGCGGGGCAGAAAAACGTCAACAAGACAAAACACATCGCGCTTATCTTTTATGTTGTCAGCTATCTTGTCAGCGCCTGGCCGCCAGCGATTGTCTTTCCAGTTTCTCCAGAACCACAGGTCCCAATTGGAAGATGTTGCCCGCGCCTAATGTCAGGATCAGGTCTCCCGGCTGCGCCTCCAAGGCCACTTTTTCGGCCGCATTGACTAGCGACGCGGCACATTGCACTTCGCTTTTACCCTTCCCTGCCCGGTAGATTTTCGCCGCGAGCGCCTCAGACGTAATGCCTTCGATCGGCTTCTCGCTGGCGGGATAGATGTCAAGCAGCAGAAGCGTGTCGGCATCGGCGAAGGCGGTCGCGAATTCGTCCATCAGATCGCGAGTTCGCGTGAAACGATGGGGTTGGAAGATGACATGGATCCGGCGGAATCCACACTGGCGCGCGGCGGCGAGCGTAGCTCGGATTTCGGTGGGGTGATGACCGTAATCGTCCACCACGCTCACTCCGGCGGCTTTGCCTTTGAGTTGGAACCGGCGGTCAACGCCGCGGAAGCTGTCGAGCCCTGCGCGAATCTGGTCGACAGGAATGTCGAGCGCCATGCCGACGGCGATCGCGGCAGTGGCATTGAGCACATTGTGCGTACCCGGCACGCGCAAGGTGAACTCACCAAGGTCTTTTTTCTTTCCGTCTTTTTCCTTATATATAACGGTAAAACGGTTGAGCGGCGTGTGTTCGGTGCTCACTTCGGGCGCTCGAATCGTGATCAGGAAATCAGAACCGGGCGTTGTCCCATAAGTCGTCACGCGGCGATGAACATGTGGCAGCACGCGCTGAAGGATGGGATCGTCCTGGCAACCGACCACCATGCCATAAAAAGGTACGCGCTCCATGAATTCAAGAAACGTTCGGCGAACATCGCGCATATCGCGATAGCAGTCCATGTGCTCGCGGTCGATGTTAGTGACGACCGAAAGAATCGGCGAAAGCTTGAGGAAGGAGCGATCGCTCTCGTCAGCTTCGGCCACCAGGTATTGCGACTTGCCGAGGCGCGCATTAGAGCCCATGGCGTCGACGCGGCCCCCGACGACGACAGTCGGATCCAGACCGCCCGCCGCCAAAACCGCGGCTACCATCGACGTCGTTGTAGTTTTGCCGTGCATACCGGCGATGGCGATTCCGTACTTGAGGCGCATCAGCTCGGCCAGCATCTCGGCGCGCTGGATGACCGGGATGTGAAGATGACGCGCTTCCACGACCTCGGGATTGTCGATGGAGATGGCGGAACTGGTGACGACCACGTCGGCGCCAATGATATTCGCCGCTTGATGGCCTTCGAAGATTTCCGCGCCCAGGCTTGCGAGCCGCTGTGTGACCGCAGAACTCTTCAGATCGGAGCCAGAGATCTTGTAGCCGAGATTCAGCAGGACCTCGGCGATACCGCTCATGCCGATCCCGCCGATGCCTACGAAATGGATGCGCTGAATCTTGGCGAACATGTTTCGTTGCTTACAGAACTTCTTTTCCGCGGATTTTCGCGGATGCACGCTGATGATAAAGCATTTCACCGCTGAGACGCAGAGAGCGCCGAGCCCTTCTAACTAGGTTCGGCCAGGCGCTTGACCATCTCTGAAATCTCTTCGACTGCCTTCGGATGGGCCAGCGATCTTGCCGCCGCCGACATCGCGCGCAGACGCGCTGGATCGTTGAGCAGACTTGCGATCGTTTCCACAAGATACGCGGCTTCTAAATTTGATTCTTCGACCACCACCGCGGCTCCCGCGCTTTCGAGCGCGCGCGCATTCTTGTTTTGGTGGTCGTCGGCGGCACGCGGGAATGGGACGAAGATGGCGGGCTTACCTGCGGCTGTAATCTCGCCGACTGTGCTCGCTCCGGAGCGACAGACCAGTAAATCCGCGCGCACGAAGGTTGCCGGCATGTCGTCGATGAACTTGTGGACCTCGCCAGAGATTCCTCCCTGCTGATAGGCGGCTTGCACCGCTTCGTAATCGCGCTGGCCGGTCTGATGGATGATGTGCAGGCCTGGCATCTTCGCGTGCAATCCCGGCAACGACTCGATCATCGCCTGATTAATCGCGTGCGCGCCCTGACTTCCCCCGAAGACGAGCAGAGTTGGCGTCTCCGAAGCGTTTGGCGCGATTCGAAAGAAGGCTTCGCGAACCGGAACGCCAGTTACCTTGCAATTTCGAAAGTATTCGCAGGTCTCTTCAAAATGCACGGCCGCGGCTGAAACGAAACGGGCGACCACGCGATTGGCAAAGCCGGGAACCACGTTGGGCTCGAAGGCCAGCGTAGGAATACGGCGGCGGATGGCGGCAATCATTCCTGGCCCGGAGGCGTAGCCGCCGACTCCAATGACCACGTCGGGACGGAAGTCGGAGACGATCCGGCCCGATGTCCAAAGGGCGCGGGGGAGATCGAACATGGTTTTGGCGCGCGTCATCAGGCTGACGTTTTTTAGCGCGCCAACCTGGATTAATTGGAGCGGGAAGCCAGCTTGCGGGACGAGGCGCGTTTCAATGCCGCGGGCGGTGCCGATGAAGAGCACTTCGGCTTCGAATTGCCTTTTCAGTTGGTAGG
>JBAWBE010000150.1:0-19154 GCA_049589635.1 Terriglobales bacterium | reverse complement strand
GACGGTTATCGCGAATCTCGATGCTGTGAATGCCGAGGAGAAAGCACGGCGCCTGCGCGAGATCATAGCCGCGCGGCCGGGTCTGATCGTCGCTTACTCGGGCGGGGTGGATTCCGCCTTCCTCGCCTGGACGGCACATGAGGTGCTGGGCGAGAGCATGCGGGCCGTGATTGCGGACTCCGCAAGTCTGGCGCGCACGCATCTGGAAGATGCGCTCGCCTTTGCCCGAGAGCAACAAATTCCGGTAGAAGTGGTCGAAACTCGGGAACTGGAAAATCCCGCCTACGCGCGTAATGACGCGATGCGGTGTTTCCACTGCAAAGATGAGTTGTTCACGGTGCTCGAACAATTTCGCGCCGCGCACAAATTTGCGGCGGTTGCGTATGGAGTGAACGCTGACGACGAGGGCGATTTTCGCCCCGGTCAGGAGGCAGCACGTGAGCATCATGTGCTGGCGCCGCTTCTGGAAGTACGTCTCACAAAAACGGAAATACGCGGACTGGCACACCAGGCAGGATTGCGGGTTTGGGAAAAGCCGGCATCGGCGTGCCTTTCGTCGCGCATCGAATATGGAAGAGAAGTTACTCCCGAAGCGTTAAGTGTGATCGAGCGCGGCGAGGATGCGTTACGGGCGCTGGGCTTCAGTCAATTTCGGGTACGTCATCACGGAGAAATTGTCAGGATCGAGATTGCTAAAGACGAGCTTCCGCGCGCTTTAGACGAACAGATGGCGCGGGAGTTCACCGCAATTTTCAAAAGACTCGGGTTCAAGTTTGTCACGCTCGATCTGGAGGGCTTCCGATCGGGGTCGATGAATCAATTGCTAACGGCCGACGATCTGGTGCGCGGTCGAAGTCCCGGCTTAATTCTAAAGAGCGCCGCCAGAAGCTCCTAAGACTGCTTGGATCCTAAGGCGTCCTGAGTGCGTTTGCTCCGCTGCGGGCGTGAGATAATCGAGCTAACTCAGCATTGTTCAGGTGGTTTTTCTTATGTGGTTTCCGCTTAGTATGCTTCGTCGCGCCTCCGTCATTCTTTTGACGATTTGCTTGGGCTGCTCTGCCCAAACGCCTTCTTCGGGCGCCGCGCCTGCGAAGGCGCCTTCGGTTCCGGGTTCTACTTCTTCGCCGGCGCCGACCGGCGATCTGGCGCAGCAGATTGACCGTCAGGTCCGCGCGCATTATTCGCTTCCGCCGGACGTGAAATTGATGCTGGGAGACCTGCGGCCGAGCGAGTTCCCGAATTACGACCAGATCACGATTACGTTTGTCAGCGCCGAGAAGAAGCAACCTTATGAGTTCCTGTTAGCGCGCGATCACAAGACGCTGCTGCGCATGACGAAGATGGACCTGAGCAAAGATCCGTATCTCGATACCATGAGCAAGATCGATGTGCGTGGGCGGCCGACTCGTGGAAACAAAGATGCGAAAGTGGTGATCGTTAATTACGACGATTTCGAATGCCCGTTCTGTTCGCGTATGCATTCGACGCTGTTCCCCGAGGTTTTCAAGGAATACGGAGACCGGGTGCTGTTTATTTACAAAGACTATCCGCTGGAAGAGGTTCATCCATGGGCGATGCACGCCGCGATCGATGCGAATTGCCTGGGTGCGCAGTCCAGCGACGCGTATTGGGATTATGCGGACTATTTGCACGCCAATCAGCGCGCGGTGTCGGCCAAGGGGCACGACGGAGAGAATGCGGAGCTTGACCGGCTCGCACTGCTACAGGGGCAAACCCACAAACTGGACGAACCTAAGCTCCAGGCTTGCGTGAAGGCGCAGGATGACAAGGCAGTGCGTGCCTCGCTGAAAGAGGGCGACTCCCTGGGAGTGGACGCGACTCCGGCGATGTTTGTGAATGGACAAAAACTGGACGGGGCGGTGCCGATCAGCGAAGTACGGGCCACGCTTGACCAGGCGCTGAAGGATGCCGGTGTTGCTCCGCCGGACCACAAGGCGGCGACAGCCGATACGAAAGCTCCGGCTTCGTCTTCGAAGTAAGCGCAGTTGATGCGGCCCGAAGAGCGATCCGATTTAGGGTGTTGCCGCTCGTTAAAGCGGGAACACAGGAGTTGGAGGGGGAATTGAAAATTCGCGTGCAGCCGGGCTTTTGGCGTGCCGGCCTTGTTACCGTAACCACGTTTTTATTGATTGCATTGTGGGGTTGCAACCACGACAGCGTTGGCGGAGACGTGATGGCGTCCGTCAACGGGCGCAAGATCTATCGCAGCGACGTCGACAAGTACTATACGAACCAGACGGCGGGTTCGGATCAGCAGCCGACGGGCGAGCAGGCGGTCAGCCTCCGTTTGAGCATCCTGAATGAGCTGATCCAAACTGAAATCCTGATGCGGCGCGCCGAGAAATTAGGGTTACTGGCGACCGACGAAGAAGTCGACCGCAAGTTGAACGAGATCAAGTCTCCCTACACTGCCGAACAATTCAACAAGCGGCTCGAGGAAAAGAAAATCTCGCTCGAGGATTTCAAGCGCGACCTGCGGCGTTCGCTGACGCAAGATAAGGTGTTCAATAAGGAAATCACCTCGCACATCAACATTACCGATCAGGACGTGTCGACTTATTACAACGACCACAAGGCAGAGTTCAATCTGATCGAACCGCAGTACCACCTGGCAAAGATCATGGTGACGGGCGTGGTCAGTCCGCAGATGCGTAGCATGCAAAATAAAGCGCAGAACGACGCCGAGGCCCGCAAGAAAATTCAGATGATTGCCAACCACCTGGATAGCGGTGACGATTTTGCCACGCTGGCAATGAATAATTCCGAGGATCCGGAAACGGGCAATAATGGCGGTGATTTTGGAATGGTGCCGGAGTCGGCGCTGAAGACCGTGGACCCGGCTACGCGAGATGCGGTGCTAAAGTTGAAGCCAGGACAATACACGCCGATAATTCCGGTGCTAAATCCGACGAATCATCAGCCGTACGCCTACATGATCGTCAAACTGCTGCAGAAAGAGCCTGCTGGACAGCGCGATTTGAATGACCCACGAGTGCAGCAGGCGATCCGGCAGCAACTGCGCGACCGGCGGGAACAGTTGTTGAAAGCGGCGTACTACGAGAGCCTGCGCGACGATGCCAAGGTTACGAATTATTACGCCGATGAAATTTTGAAGAACGCGGGGCTGGCGAAGTAAAGTGGACCGGCCTTATTCGTCGGATCTTATCCGTCCAGTCTTGTCTAGTCCGATCTGTCCAGTTTTTTCGTCATTACTTCATTGACCAGTTGGGGATTTGCTTGACCCTTTGACGCTTTCATTATCTGTCCCACAAAGAATCCAAGCATGGTTTTTTTGCCGGCGCGATACTGCTCGACCTGCTTCGGATTCGCCGCGATCAGCTCATCGGCTAGTTTTTCTAACGCAGACGTGTCTCGCGATTGCTGGGGCCGGCCTTCTTCCTCATAGATTGCGGGAAAATCTTTGCCGCGTTCGAAGCTGAGATCGTAAAGGTCTTTGAGCATCTTCCCCGATATTGCCCCCGATTCGACCAGATCGGCCGAGGCTGCGACTCCTGCCATTGAAATCGGCGATTGTTCGAGTTCCATTGAGCGCGCCTTCAGTCGTCCCATCAACTCGCTCTGCACGAGGTTCGCGACGCGCTTGGGATTCTTAGCTGCTCGTGCTGCCGACTCGAATTGATCGGCCAACGCGCGGGTTGCGGTCAGCGTGCAGGCATCGGCGGCGGTGATCGCGTAATCCTTCACCATCCGCTGGCGGCGCGCTTCTGGAAGTTCCGGCAATGCCGCATGGATTTGTGCTTGCCATTTTTCATCCACGATGAGCGGCAGCAGATCGGGCTCAGGGAAATAGCGGTAGTCATGCGCTTGTTCCTTGGAGCGCATGCTGTAGGTGCAGCCTTCGTGCGCGTTAAAAAGGCGAGTCTCCTGCATGATCTTTTCGCCGGACTCGAGCATCCCGACGTGCCGCTCAATTTCGTACTCCAGCGCCTGGCGGATGAAGCGGAACGAGTTCACGTTCTTCACTTCCGTCTTCGTTCCAAATTCCTGGCGCCCGCGCGGGCGCACGCTGATATTTGCGTCGCAGCGCAATGAGCCTTCCTCCATATTGCAATCGCTGACGCCGGTGTAAAGAATGATTTCTTTCAGCCGCGTTAGATATTGATAAGCTTCTTCGGGCGAACGCATGTCCGGTTCGCTGACAATTTCAGCGAGCGGAACGCCGGTGCGGTTCAGGTCAATGGCGGTTTTTGTGGCGGCATCCGCGAAGCCCTCGTGCAGACTTTTGCCCGCGTCTTCTTCGAGGTGTAGGCGTGTGATTCCGATTTTCTTCTTGCCGCCGTTTATGTCGATTTCGATGTATCCATGCTCGGCGAGCGGCTTGTCGTATTGCGAAATCTGATAGCCCTTGGGCAGATCGGGATAGAAGTAATTCTTGCGAGCGAAGATCGACGTTTCATTGACCCAGCAATCCAATGCCAAAGCGGCGAGCGCGGCGAATTCGACCGCCTTGCGGTTGAGCACGGGCAAAGCGCCCGGCATTCCGAGACACACAGGGCAAACGTTCGAATTCGGCGGATTTCCAAACTGTGTTGAACAGGAACAGAAGATCTTTGATGCCGTCAGCAGCTGGACGTGGACCTCGAGTCCGATGACGGGTTCGTATTTCGCCAAAAGAGCTTCGGGGAGGACTGGAGTAGCCGCCATAGAGGAGATTATTTTACGGCTTTTTGTCTTCGGTCCCGGCTTGCGGCGCGCTCAGGTACTTCTCCAGTGGGATTTCAAAATACATCAGTTCATTGCCCTTTCCGTCGCGCACCTCAGTGAGATAGAAATTCGCCCCGGCCAGGGGATTGGAAATGTCGGAGACATCGAAGAACAGAAATCCGCGCGCCGTGGAGTGAGGCTCGACTGCCCGCGCCTCGAATTGCGAGCGATCGATTTCGTCCATCGTCTTCTGGCTGACGGCACCCTTCACTTTCTTGCTGCCGGGCAGTGGAATCGGCAGCGGCTTGGCCGAGGTGGCGCTGCGCGAGGGGTGAGATAACCGTCTAACGAGCTCATCGGTTGACGCGGGAGAAAGTTTGCTGCGATTGACGGTGACGAGCTCGACTTTCATGTCGCTGAGCGCAACCGGCTGATCGCTGTCATTGGTGACGACGAAGAAGACGGGCATGAGACCGTAGTTGTGATAGTTGACGGTGAAGATCGAAGCCTTGTACTCGACGTCATATGGATCGACCGCGATCGTCACTTTTTCCTGCGAGTGTTCGTCATGGGCCGGATAGGTGCGTGCGGGATGCGCATCGGGCATGACGAATTCTTTCGCGGCGATCGCGGGCAAACAGCAGCTCAAGAGGCAAGCGAGCACAAAGACAGAAGAATGGGTGCGTGTCGTCCGCGTGCGAAAGGATGTGTGCATATCTGGATTATAGGATGCACCCGGTGCCGCTGGAATCGCCTTGTATCGTCGAAGGCGGTAAACGCGATCTGGGGCGCCGGTTGCGTCGCTAGCCGCATCCCAGCGAGCGGTCGCGGCAGTTAGAATGGGACTTCATTCATGTATGCGCTCTACAGTGTCCTGCTCGCGGTCTTTCTGGTCATAACGGTTCCCTACTGGCTGCTGCAAATGTTGCGCCATGGGAAATATCGCGCCGGGTTAGGCCAGAGATTTGGGACCGTCCCGCCACACCTTCTTAAAATAGGCGGCCTTAAAACCGGCGACCGGCGGACTATTTGGGTCCATGCAGTGTCCGTCGGAGAGGTAGTTGCGTCGGGCGCGGTGGTTGAGGCGCTGAAGCGCGAATTCCCTTCGCATCAAGTCTTGGTCTCAACTACGACCAGCACCGGGCAGACGCTGGCGGCAAGGAAGTTTGGCGCGGAGAATGTCTTTTACTTTCCGCTGGACTTTGCATTCGCCGTGCGCCCTTACATTGAAGCGCTACGACCTGAACTTTGCGTGATCGCGGAAACGGAATTTTGGCCAAATTTTCTACGTCTGGCCAAGCGTGGCGGGGCGCAGGTCGCGGTCATCAATTGCCGCATTTCGGATCGCTCGTTCCCTGGCTACAGGCGACTGCGGTGGTTGCTTCCGAAGGTGCTGGCGAATGTCGATCTCTTTCTTGCTCAGACCGAGGAGGATAAGCGGCGGCTCGTCGAGATCGGCGCCGCCGCGGCCAGAGTGCAAGTGGCTGGCAACTTGAAATTTGACGTGGCGCCGCCTCCGATGCCATCCATAGCGACCAGCCTGCGTGCCTCGTTTGATCAGTCGGGAGCGGGTCCGGTTCTCGTTTGTGGCAGCACGCTCGACGAGGAAGAAGGTCTGGTGCTCTCCGCATTCCGCAATATTCTGGCAACACATCCCAAGGCGGTGATGATTCTTGCGCCGCGCCATCCGGAACGATTCGCAGAAGTTGCGGCGTTGGTCGATCAACTCGGTTTTCGGGTGTGGAGGCGTTCGTTGTGGAGCGGGGACCCGTTGGCGGGTAGTGTGCTGGTGCTGGACAGCATCGGTGAACTGGCCGCGCTTTATTCGCTGGCGACGGTCGCATTTGTGGGCGGCAGCCTCGTGCCGCGCGGCGGACACAATATTCTAGAGCCGGCGATGTATGGTGTGCCAATCGTCATTGGCAATCACTACGAGAATTTTCGCGACATCGTAAATGTTTTTCTGAGCCGCGACGCCGTACGCGTGGTGGGAATGGCGGAACTGGCGCTGGTTTTCATGGAGCTCATCGAAAACGGAGAAGAGCGCACGAAGCTTGGCCGCAATGCACTGGCCGCGCTCGACTCGCAACGCGGCGCGACGACACGGACCGTGCGGGCGCTTATCGAGTTAGTAAACCGGGAGTCGCTGAACCGAAATCAATGAATGAAACGGCCGGAAATGCGCGCCGCGCTCGCAAGGCAGCCGAATGAATCCACTGACCGGAATCTACGCGGCAGCAACGCGGCTGAACAACAACCTGTTCGACCGCGGGCTATTCCGTTCACGTCCATTAGCGCGGCCGGTGATAAGTGTTGGCAATCTTTCCACCGGCGGTTCGGGGAAGACACCTTTTGTTATTGCGCTTGGCGAGTTGTTTAAGGCGCGAGGTATTTCGTTCGATGTTCTCTCTCGCGGATACCGTCGTAAGACGCGAGACGTGCTGGTGGTAGAACCGAGCGGCAATGCAGGCGATTTTGGGGATGAGCCGCTTCTGATTTCGCGACGGCTCGGAGTTCCGGTGATTGTGGGCAATAGCCGGTATGAAGCAGGGATGCTCGCGGAGAGGGAATTCGATTCGCAATTCCATATTCTTGATGACGGCTTTCAGCATCGTTCGCTGGCCCGCGACTTCGACATCGTGCTGATGACTGGCGATGAGTCTAAGGATCGGCTGCTGCCGTCGGGACGGTTACGGGAGCCCTTGTCATCATTGGCTCGCGCGGATGTGATCGTGTTGCCCGCGGAACTGCCTGATGCTGACTTGCCCGATCATGAAGCATTGCACGGGAAACTGATTTGGAGAATGAAGCGGCACGTCACCGTGCCCAACGCGCCGCAGTCAGCCGTGGCCTTCTGCGGAATTGCACGTCCCGAGCAGTTCTTCAGACAGGTGCGAGCAGCCGGAGTCACGCCTATAGAGGAAACCGTCTTTCGCGATCATCACACTTACCAACCACGTGATATCACGCACTTACTGGTCGCGAAAGAAAGGCTCGGCGCGGGTGGGTTTGTCACCACCGAAAAAGACGCCATCAACCTGGGAGCGCTCGGGGTAGAGCTTAGGCCTCTGGCGCTCGCCACGCTGACTGTTTCTCTTGAAAATGCGAGTGACGCCATTGATACGATTCTTGCGAGAACAAATCTCGCGAGAACGAGGGAGTGAAGGCTCGGCTCGTGAGAGAATCTTCAGTTGCAGGAAAACGCTTGGCATAAAGTCGAGACCGCTAAAATCAAAATTCATTCATGACAAAGCACGTTAAAGAAAACGACCGGCTGCGAAAGATCGTCGAGTCATTCTCCAAGGTCACGGTCACTGTGCTCGCGGACTTGGTCGCCGACGAATTCGTCTTCGGCGAGATCTCCCGTGTGTCCCGCGAAGCGCCGGTGCTCATTCTGAGGCATCGCGATCGCAAGGTGGTTCCAGGCGGCGGGGCCAACGCGATTTGCAACCTTGCTGACCTTGGCGTCACCGTGTTGCCGGTAGGAATTGTTGGTGACGACGAAGCTGGGAAGTTGTTGCTGCGGACGTTTCGGCACAAACATATTCCGGTCAGCGGAGTCTTGAAAGATAAAAGCTATCCCACGGTGACGAAGACGCGAATTCTTGCCGGGTTTGCGCACACTGCGGGGCAACAGGTGGTGCGACTCGACAGTGAGCCGGCGGAAGGTCCCAATTCGCATCTACGACGGGAACTTGTGCTGGCTGCGCGCGAATATGGGCGTGCTTCCGATGCGCTGGTATTGTCGGACTACGGCTATGGAGCGGCGACGCCGGCACTGCTGAACGCAGTTCGTGAAAAACGCGGCCTCGACAAAGTTCCTGTGATGCTCGACTCGCGGCATCGCATGCTGGAGTTTCGTGGAGTTACGGCAGCGACACCGAACGAGTCGGAAGTTGAAGAGGCACTCGGCATTCGCATCGGCGACGATTGGGAGCGATTGCTGGCCGCAGGCGACCAAATCGCGGGCGAAATGAAGTTGGAGTCGCTGCTTATTACTCGTGGCAAGGATGGCATGGTCGCGTTTTCGCGGCGTCACAAACCGCTGGACATTCCGATTTACGGTAGCGATGAAGTCGCGGACGTGACGGGCGCGGGCGACACCGTGATTGCGACTTTCTCCGCGGCTTTGGCCGCGGGCGCGACTTCCGAAGAGGCGGCACATCTCGCAAACTATGCCGGCGGCATCGTCGTGATGAAACGCGGCACGGCCACTGTGAGCCAGAGCGAATTGCTGGAAGCACTTGAGAAGACGGCGCCGGTTGCGCGCGAACATTGAGCACGGCGGCATCGGTCGCCAGGTATAAAGCAATCGTTAGGTAAGTCATTCTTGGGTAAGTCATTCTTTGGGTAAGTCATTCTTGGGGCCAATCATTCATTGAGCAAATCGGTCATTGAGTAAATCAAAGCATCTGAAGATCGTTTCGCGTCCCGAGCTGCGGCGCCGTGTGAAAGCCTGGCGGCGCGCAGGTGAATCCGTCACACTGGCGAATGGCTGCTTCGATGTATTGCATGTTGGCCATGTTCGGTATCTGCGCGCTGCGCGGGAACTCGGCGGCAAACTTGTAGTTGCGGTAAATGGCGACGATTCGGTTCGCGCTCTAAAAGGGGCTGGGCGGCCGGTGATGCCCGCTAAAGAGCGCGCTGAGATTCTGGCCGCTCTTGCGGACGTGGACGCGGTTGTCGTTTTTCCGGAAAAGGACGTGCGCGCGATTATCCGCGAGATTCGCCCTGATTTTCACGCCAAGGGCACCGACTACCGGCCAGAAACCGTGCCCGAACGCGATGTAGTCGAAGCCTGCGGAGGGCGGGTAGAAATCGTGGGCGATCCTAAGGATCACTCTGCGACTAACATCATCCGGTCGCAGATGACGCGGCAAAAACGCACGAGGCTCCGGCGATGAACGCCGCGCCGTCTGATTCAGCCTCCGCTGGATTTCGGAGTCTCCTGGTGGTTCGGCTCAGCGCGATGGGTGACATTATCCATACCTTGCCCGCTGTGAGCGCATTGCGGAGCGCTTTTCCGGAAATCACATTGGGTTGGCTCATCGACGAGCGCTGGGCAGAGTTGCTTTGTACGCTGCGTTATCCCCGCGCGGGTCGGCGCTCGCTGGAGCGCCCAGTAGTTGATCGAGTGCATACCTTAAACATCGGGCAATTTCGGCGCTCGCCAATCTCATTCAACACTTTGCAACAGATAGCCGTCGGATTAAGTGAATTGCGGGGTGTTGAATATGATGCTGCCATCGATTTCCAGGGCGCAGTTCGTTCGGCACTTTTCGCGCGCTGGTCGGGCGCTCCCGTTTTGTATGGTGAGGCGCAGCCTCGCGAAAATGCCGCCAGCATGTTCTACACGCGCCAGGTCGAGACGGGCGGCACACACGTGGTGGAGCAGGCGCTCGACCTGGCACACGCGGTAATTGAACGCCCTCCGACCTCACTACGAGCCTCGACACTCCAGGCCTCGACGAAAGATGGGGCCAGGCAGCCCTACGGCGTCGAATTTCCAGTCGACCCGGATGCTGAGACGAGAAATGCCTGCGTGACCGGCGACGCCAGATTTGCGATTCTGAATCCCGGTGCAGGCTGGGGTGCGAAACAGTGGCCGGTCGATCGTTATGGAACAGTTGCCAAGGAGCTTGCGCACGATGGAATCCGGTCGCTGATCAACTACGGCCCGGGAGAGGAAGAACTCGCGAGCGCTGTGGAAGCGGCGAGCGGAGGAGCGGCACAAAAAATCTCCTGCTCGATTGCAGAGTTGATTTCGCTAACACGGCGCGCCAGCCTCCTCATCGGCGGGGATACCGGTCCGATGCACTTGGCGGCCGCTCTACGGATTCCGGTCGTTGCAATCTTCGGCCCGACGAATCCCGCGCGCAACGGGCCATTTGGGACGCGGTCGATCGCGTTGCGCAGCGCTAGCAGTTTGACAGACCACTCACGCCATCGGGAACCGGAGCAAGGATTGCTCGCAATTACGCCTGAGGAAGTCGTGGCCGCAGCGCGAAAGCTGTTGGTTGAGTCGGCGTGAGCAACGCGTCCCAATCCGCTCCGCCCCAACCCACACCACCAGCGCCACGCTGGACCTGGGCTCGCATTGCGCGGCGCATTCGAGTGCCGCTGGGATTTTTATCGGCCGCGTTCTTCATTTGGCTCGCCCGGCCAACTCGAACCTCGCTGATCGCCGGCGGGCTGGTTATGGTTCCCGGCCTGATCCTGCGCGCTTTCGCTTCCGGTCATGTGGAGAAAGATAAGCAGCTCACCAGCAGCGGCCCGTACGCTTACACGCGTAATCCCTTGTATTTGGGCTCGCTCCTCCTCGCAGCCGGCTTTGCGATTGCGGCGCGCAGTTGGTGGGTGGTGGCCATCATGTTTTTGACACTCATTCTGATTTATGCGCCGGTAGTCGCCGCGGAAGAACGGTACCTACGGAGTGCGTTTCCGGAGTATGAGAACTATGCGGACAACGTGCCTCGCCTGTTTCCGCGGTTGACTCCTTATGGCGGATCGCAGAGTGTCTACTCCTCGGAGCGCTATTGGAAGCATCATGAATACGAAGCGAGCATCGGTTGCGTCGTGATGTTGGCCATCCTAATCGTGAAGCTCGTCATCAGTTAATGTAGTAATCTGCAGTTGAACTTTGCAGCCAACAGGACAGCCAACAATCGTTCGGATCGAATCTTGCTGACTAACGCCCGTCAGGATCGCGTGTTGTGCGCCCTTGCACTGTGCATGTTGCTCTGCCTGTCCGCGAACGTTTTGTTCAGCCAGCAAGTCGCGCCCACTGCATCGATCAGCCAGACGCCGAAAGAAATTACGCGGCCTCGTCCCAACTATCCATTTCCCGACGGTCAGGGTTACGTCTATTCCGCCGAGTGGCACATGATCACTGCCGGCACGGGCGTCGTGAGAATGGAATCGGCAGGCGCCGAGCGCAAAGTCACGGCCAGCGCCGAGTCCCAGGGAGTCGTCAACGTCATTTTTCCCGTGCATGACCGCTTCGAAGCGCGCTTCGATCCGCGCACGTTTTGTTCGCTGTCGATCTTCAAACACAGTGAGGAGGGTTCGCACAAACGCGAAACCTCGATTCACTTCGATTATGCGCAGAAGAAAAGCTTGCTCGATGAGAAAAACTTGAAGACCGGAGAAACCAAGCACGTAGAAAACGATCTGGCGGGATGCGCGACCGACGTGATCACCGGTTTTTACTATTTGCAGTCGCTGCCGCTGCAACTCGGCGCGCGCTACGAATTTCCGATCAGCGACGGAAAGACCACGATCGTGCGGGCCGATGTCGAAAAGCGCGAGCAGATTAAGGTTCCAGCGGGAACGTTCGAGGCCGTGCTGGTCACCGCCGAAGCGACATCGGGTCCGCTGCAAGCGAAAGGCAAAGTCTGGGTGTGGTACTCGGATGACGCGAGCCACACGCCAGTGCAAATGCGCGCCAAACTGGGATGGGGTACGTTGTTGTTCCGGCTCCAGAGGATCGAAAAGTAGAAGGCTTTTCTCGGGCGCTCAATGCACTTCAGGGGTTGAGTGGAACTCACATCCACTGGCACGCGAGAAACCCCGATTGACTTTGCGCGATTGGTTCGCTATGGTAGCCCCATGCTGAGTGCAGCCCATCATCATCACCATCACGCCTTTGGCGCGTCGGCGGCGGTGTTTGCTGAGCTAGCGTAACACCGAAAAGATTCGAAGCCCGCTGACGCATCCAAGCTCAGCGGGCTTTTTGTTTTTCGGACTAAGGCGGACGTGAGGGAACATATGAAGGTCGAGATCGATTTCGACAAAATGCAGGGTCTGGCGCCGGCCATTGTGCAGGATGCGGCGAATGGCGATGTCCTCATGCTGGGCTTTATGAACAAAGACGCATGGGAGCGAACGATGCTGAGCGGCTACGTGACATTTTTTAGCCGCACCCGCAACGAGCTTTGGACAAAAGGTGAGACGTCTGGCAATCGGCTGAAGGTGATTTCGGCGGTGACCGATTGCGACGTCGATACCCTGCTACTGAAAGTACACGTCGAGGGCGAAGGCCTGGTTTGCCATGAAGGAACGCGATCGTGCTTTACTAAGCAGATATTTACGGGTGGGCGGGAAATCAATGTGCAGAGCGGGCCGGTAGAAAAACAGAGCTCAGGCACGCGGGCGGTGCGCTCGTGAAGATCCGGCTCGGCATTCCGAAAGGCAGCTTGCAGGAGGCGACGATGCAGCTCTTCGCTCGTGCCGGCCTTCCCGTCTTCGTCACGGCGCGCTCTTACTTCGCAACTACCGGCGACGCAGAGATCGAGTGCATGCTGATCCGCGCCCAGGAAATGGCCCGCTACGTGGAGCACGGAGTGCTCGATGCGGGGCTGACCGGTTTCGACTGGGTCGTAGAGAGCGGGCTCGAGGTCGTTACTGTTTCCGATCTTATTTACGCCAAGCAAAGCCGCGGCAAAGTGCGTTGGGTGCTGGCGGTGCCGGAGGACTCCGCATTTCGGCGCGCCGAGGATCTCAACGGCCGGATCATTGCCACCGAACTTGTGAATGTTAGCCGCAAATATTTTGAAGACAAACAGGTCGCCGTGCAGGTGGAATTTTCCTGGGGCGCGACCGAGGTGAAACCACCGATGCTGGCTGACGCCATCGTCGAAGTTACCGAGACGGGCAGCTCGCTTAAGGCGAATCGCCTCCGCATTATCGACACTGTACTCGAATCGAACACTCAGATCATTGCGAACAAAACCGCGTGGCAGGATTCCGAGAAGCGGCGGAAGATCGAGAATCTGGCGCTGATGCTGCGCGGCGCGATGGATGCGCAGGACCGCGTCGGCCTGATGCTGAACGTGCGAAAAAAAGATCTGGCAGCCGTGCTTGCGGTTTTGCCTGCTTTGCAGAAGCCGACAATTTCCCCGCTCAGCGACAGTGACTGGCTGGCGGTCAACACAATCATTGATGAGTCACTGACCTGGCAGATCATCCCGCGCCTGAAAGAGGCGAACGGGCAAGGGATCGTCGAGTATCCCCTGAACAAGGTGGTTCTGTAATGCGCATCCTGTCGGGTAAGGCCGCCGCCGCGAGCGTGCGCAAAATGGCCGCCCGAGGTGCGCGCTATGCGGACGTCGAACCAACGGTACGCAAGATTGTTGCGGACGTGCGACGTCGCGGCGATCGAGCGGTGCGCAAGTATGCCGAGCGCCTGGATGGCTTGCGGCCCGGGACGCCTCTGCGTGTGCCCGAGGCGGAAATTCGGCAAGCATGGAGGTCGGTGAATTCAGAATTGACGCGCTCGCTGCGGATCGCGGCTGCGAACATTCGGCGCTTTTGCGAGATGCAGAAACCCGTGGAGTGGACTCGATCGCGCGCGGGGATTTCTTTGGGACAGATAGTGCGGCCGCTGGATTCGGTTGGCTGCTATGTGCCCGGCGGACGGCATCCCCTGGTTTCAACTTTGCTGATGACCGTGATTCCGGCTCAGGTTGCGGGAGTCGGGTCCATTCGGGTCGTTTCGCCCAATACGCACGCCGAGATACTCGCGGCAGCTGCGATGCTTGGAGTTCGCGAAGTGTACCGGGTTGGCGGTGCACAGGCGATTGCCGCGCTCGCGTATGGGACAGAGAGCATTCCCCGCGTAGATAAGATTGTCGGGCCGGGAAATATGTATGTCACCGTAGCTAAGAAAGAGGTTGCGTTCGATTGCTCAATTGATTTCTTGGCTGGGCCGACGGAAGTGCTCATCGTCAGCGATTCCGGAATGTCAGAATTTATTGCCTCCGATCTGGTGGCGCAGTCGGAACATGATCCGGAGACGATGGCAGTTTTCATTACGACGAAACGCGAGCTGGCAGCTAACGTTGCGCTGATTGTAGATGAGATGTGTCGTACGAATCTCGTAGCTCGCGAATCGATTCGTCGCAACGGCGTAATTCTAATCGCGCGGTCGCGGCGGCAGAGTTTTGATTGGGCCAATGAAATTGCCGCCGAACATCTTACGATCGACCATGGGGATATCGCTCTGGTGCGAAATGCGGGATCGATTTTCGTCGGCGATTATTCTGCGCAGGCGGCGGGCGATTACGCGTCGGGGCCGAACCATGTGCTGCCTACGGGTGGAGCGGCGAGATTTCGCGGCGGGCTCAGCGTTCTGGATTTTGTGAAACTCATCACCGTACAGAAACTTTCGCGGCCTGGGCTGCGGCGAATCGGTCCGGCGATTGAGATGCTCGCAGCAGCGGAGGGATTGCCGGCTCACGCGCATTCGATTCAAGTCCGCACACGGCGAGTTGCGGTCGAGCAGATGGGGAGCGGCCATGCTTAAGGCGCGCGCGTCGGTTCGCAATCTGCCTGCGTATGATCCGCCGCTGGTTGGGCGCGCGGGTATGCGCCTTGATCTCAACGAGAATACTTCCGGTTGTTCGCCGCGGGTGTTGGCGCGTTTGCGCGAACTTACTGCGAACGACATTGGTTATTATCGCGAGCGCGAGCCGATGGAAGCGTTGGTTGCCAAACATCTCGGCATCGACTCCGACGAAGTGCTGCTGACGAATGGCGTGGATGAGGCTATTCATCTGCTTTGTGAGACGTTCCTTGAGCCCGGAGATGAAGTTCTGCTGATGGTGCCGACGTTCGTAATGTATGAGATTTCGGCGGGGGCGACTGGCGCGCACGTCGTCAAGATTCCGGCTGGGAAGGACTTTTCTCTTCCGCTTTCGGAGTTGCTCGAGCACATCAATTCGCGGACTCGCCTGATCGCGATCGCCAATCCCAACAATCCGACAGGTATTGCCGCCGAGCCTGAAGAATTACTCGAAATTGTGCGTCGTGCGCCGGATGCCGCCGTGCTGATCGACGAAGCTTATTTTGAGTTTTATGGGAAGACTCTGCTCGGCAACTTGCGAGAGCGCAAGTTCCCCAACCTGTTTGTTGCGCGAACGTTCTCCAAGGCCTACGGAATGGCGGGTCTGCGCGTGGGAGTACTTGCCGGAAACGCTGAGAACGTTGCATTGGTGCGTCGCGTCGCAACTCCCTTCAATGTGAATGCCGCAGCGCTGGCATGTTTGCCGGGGGCGCTGGCTGATTCTGAGTATGTTCATCAATACGTAAGCCAGGTTCGCCAAGGGCGCGACGAGTTGAGGGAAGAGCTCGCGAGATGGGGGATCTCCTGCTGGCCGAGCCAGGCTAATTTTGTGCTGGCGAAGATCGGTCCGCTGCATGCTGCGTTCGTCAACGGCATGGAGGCTCGGGGAATTCTGGTGCGCGACCGTTCGCGCGACCATGGGTGTGAAGGTTGCGTGCGCATCTCGGTTGGTAAGACGGAACACACAGCGCAAATGCTCGCCCCGCTGCGCGCAACTTTGGCCGAGGTCGGTGCAAAGATCAGCGTAAGAGAGGCGACCAGCAAATGAGACGCGCCTCGATTCAGCGCATCACGAAAGAGACCGATATTCGCGCGGCGCTGGTGATCGAAGGCCGCGGGCGCTACGAGATCTCGACTGGCATTCGCTTCTTCGACCATATGTTGGAGCTTTTCGCGCACCATGGAGGATTCGATCTTAAGCTGACTGCTAAAGGCGACCTCGACGTCGATCAACATCACACAGTGGAAGATGTGGGCATCGTGCTCGGCGAACTCTTCGACAAGGCGCTCGGCTCGAAACGCGGCATTCTTCGTGCCGGTTATTTCTTGATGCCGATGGACGAGACGCTCGGGCTGGCAGCAGTCGATTTTTGTGGCCGCGCGTCGGCCGTGATTGACACCAAGGTCCGCACGCGACTGGTGGGCGACCTGCAATCAGAACTGGCACACGATTTCTTCGAGGGCTTTGCGCGTGCGGCGCGAGCTAGCGTTCATGTGCGCATTCTTTATGGGCGCTCGAATCATCATAAGATCGAATCGTTGTTCAAGGCATTTGCACGGGCGCTGCGGGCCGCTTGCTGGCGCGACCGGCGAATGGCGCGTCTTCTTCCGAGTACCAAGGGGCTGCTGTAATGGCGGCGATTGCGGTAGTCGATTATCGCGCGGGCAATCTGACCTCCGTCAAAAAGGCGCTTGACAACCTGAACGCGGACGCGATCGTGACGCGCGATCCTCGGGTAGTTGCAACGGCGGACAAGATTATTTTGCCTGGCGTCGGTCACTTCTCGGCTACGGCTGTGCTGGCGCAAACCGGGCTTCGGGCGGCCATTCTGGAGAGAGTCGATCGCGGAGTGCCGTTTCTTGGCGTCTGCGTGGGAATGCAGTGGATGTTCGGCTCCAGTGACGAAGCCCCCGCAGTTGCGGGTCTTGGATTGTTTCCGGGAAATTGCGAGCGATTTCCGGAGCGCGTCAAATCGCCTCATGTGGGATGGAATTCGCTTGCCTGCAACAATGGCTCGCGCTTGTTTCGCGGAATTCCTTCGGGCTCGTTTGTCTACTTTACGCATTCGTATCGTGCGCCGATCGTGGATGCGACGGTTGCGCGGACCGAATATGGGGGCGAGTTTTCGGCTGCCGTCGAGCATCGCAATTTATTTGGGGTACAGTTTCATCCGGAAAAGTCTGGGGCGATTGGATTGAAACTTCTCGGGAATTTTTGTGAGATTGACGCTGCGAAATTTTGATTTGCATCCCGGCGAACAGTTTGAACCACGGGGTACACAAGGTTCCACTGGGGAAACCCGTCGACTTCAGATGCTGACGAAACGATGCTAACCAAACGAATCATCGCTTGCCTCGATGTCACTGGCGGCCGCGTCGTCAAGGGCGTGCAGTTTGAGCAACTGCGCGACGCGGGCGATCCGGCTGAATTGGCATTAGCACATAGTGAAGCGGGCGCTGACGAAATTGTGCTGCTCGATATTTCTGCCACCCAGGAAAATCGCGCGACGCTCATCGACACAGTTCGCAGAACGGCGCGTCAACTTTTCATTCCGTTTACGGTCGGGGGCGGGATTCGCTCGCTCGACGAAGCTATGGCTGTTTTTGACGCGGGCGCGGACAAAATCAGCATTAACTCTGCTGCGCT
The DNA here is from genome assembly GCA_049589635.1 of Terriglobales bacterium. Classification (GTDB taxonomy): domain Bacteria; phylum Acidobacteriota; class Terriglobia; order Terriglobales; family Acidobacteriaceae; genus Acidiflorens. The sequence goes on along the minus strand of JBAWBE010000150.1, from coordinate 1,479 downwards.
CGCCGATCCTTCTTTGATCGCGTTGATCGCAGAGCGTTATGGATCGCAGGCCGTGATCGTTGCTATCGACGCTAAGCGCGTCAACCGTGAGGCAGCGCAAGCGGGTGTTCAATTCGAGGCGTATTCGGGCGGCGGCAGAAAAGCTACTGGGCGCGATGCGCTTGCCTGGGCGCGTGAGGCTGAAGAGCGCGGCGCGGGAGAAATCTTGCTGACCTCGATGGATCGCGATGGCACGGGGGCCGGCTTCGATTGCGAACTTACGCGCACAGTTTCTGAAGCGCTCAATATTCCCGTAATCGCTTCGGGTGGAGGCGGCGACACGCGGAGTTTTGTCGATGTGTTTCGCGATGGGCGAGCTGATGCAGCGCTCGCTGCGTCGATCTTTCATTTTCGCGTGCGACGCGTTGCCGACCTGAAGCGGGAGCTGCAAGATGCGGGCATTCCGATGCGGTGGCCATGCTGATTCCTTCGATTGATCTGATGGGCGGCAAGATCGTCCAGTTGGTGCAGGGAGAGCGGAAAGCGCTTGAGTTCGAGAATTTCGAAGAGTGGATTGCTCGCTTCTCTACGTTTCCGCTGGTTCAACTCATCGACCTCGATGCTGCCATCGGCACTGGGAATAATCGAACGTCAATCGGCGAATTTGCAAAACGTCTTCCTTGCCAGGTTGGCGGAGGCTTGCGCTCCGTGCGGGATGCGGAAGAGATGCTGGCTACGGGCGCGTTGCGCGTGATTCTTGGATCGGCGCTGATCCGCGAGGGCGCGCCCGATTTGGTTTTCGCGGAGGATGCGGCGCGGACCGTTGGGCCGGAAAGACTTGTTTTTGCGATCGATTCGAAGCAGGGGCGCGTTGCGATTCGGGGGTGGAGGGAGCTGACAACAATCACTCCCGTGGAAATGATGGCCGCGCTTGAGAAATGGTGCGGTGCGTTTTTGTATACGCATATCGACACGGAAGGTTTGATGGGAGGCATTCCGCTGGACACGGTTCGGCAGTTGCGAGAATCCACACGCAGGCAGTTGATCGTCGCCGGCGGAATTTCGACCGCTGAGGAGATCGCGCAGCTGGACGCCATAAAAGTTGACGCAGTGGTTGGAATGGCGATCTATACGGGAAAGATGAGGCTTGAGTCGTAGACTTCGAGGTGCTGGCGCCCTTGTCGCGCTGCCCCCTTTTGATTCGCCAGGTTGCCTCCCGGGCTTGTCCCTAGTCCTTGGTTTTGGCGAACCACTCGTCGAACCAACGCAACATTCGCACCGAATAGTCGCGGGCATCGGCGGCCTTGTAGAAGACGTGGCCTTCATTCGGATAGACGACCATCTGCGTGGGGACGTTCATCGTTTTGAGAGCGTGATACCACTCGAGCGATTGCTCCATCGGCACTTCACCATCGCTATCCCCGACGAGAATTAGCGTTGGCGTCATGACTTTTTTCACGAAACGAATGGGATCCGACTTCGCGTAAACGGCGGGATCGT
>JBAWBE010000149.1:0-16226 GCA_049589635.1 Terriglobales bacterium | reverse complement strand
TCGACAGCAAGGGGATCAGATCGCTCGTGACCTCGATATTGGTGGCCTCTACGCGCCGATAAGTGAAGCCGTAAGAGATGGTCGTGAGATCGCGGTCATTTCTCCTGAAAAGGACTTGCAGGTTCCGCAGACTGGCCTCGAGCCGCTGTGAGGTAAAGGTCGCGACGTCCACGGTGTTGTCATAGAAAGCCGTGAATGAAAGGTGAATGTCCTCCCGATTGAACAGCTTTGGAATGTCGTAGTTGATGAGTGCTCTTTGCTGTAGACGACCAACGTTCCCCTTAAATGTGAAGGTCTGATCTCGGCCGCCGACGTTGATGCGGTTGATGGCGAAGAGCGCTCGCGGGCTTACGCCGGTCTCGCCCAGAGGCTGGTTTGTGCCGATGGCGGGTTGTCCTGTTTGAAACTCGAGGCCGCCGCCGTAGTCGAAGGTATATCGCTTGGCCTCGCGCGCCGTAATGATGACGTTCTTGCGCGGCTCGGTGCCGTCGGGATTTTGAATCGCTGTGTCGACTTCGCTGAACAGTCCGAGATCGTACAGGCGGCGCTGACTCTCGAGCATGTCGCTCTGGCTCAGCGGTTCGCCCGGATGTACACGAAGTTCGCGGCGTGCGACCCCAGGGCGCGTGTACTCGAGCCCGTCCAGAAAGACCTGACTGGCGAAGAACTGTTCGCCTTCGTGAATCGTGAAGGTGACGCCCACTTGAGGATGACCGTCTGGACTCTGAGGCGCAGCGACATAAGCCACGTCCACGGTGGCAGTTGAAAACCCATTGTTGAAGTATTTGCCGAGAATCAGGTCACGGTCGGCGGCGAGCGTCGATTCGTCAAAACCCTGCCCTTCGGCCGTCGAAATCTCAGGAATCTGATCTTGTGGAAGTGTGTAATTTCCCTCGATCCGCACCCATGCCACACGCGTTTGCGGGCCTTCTTTTATCGTAATGTCGATGGCGAGCAACGATGGATCGTGCTGGTAGTTGCTGATCAATTTGGCGTTGACCTCGGCTTTGCGAAAGCCGCTGGCTCGATATAACCCCTGAATATTGGCGACGTCTTGATCGAGTAGCGCCTGACTGTAGTGCCCATGACTGAGGAACCGGCCGGCGGCCTCATCCCCTAAACGCTGGCGAATCAACTCCTCGGGAAAATAATGATTGCCGGTGATGCGAATGGCAGCCAGTTTGTGGCGATCCCCGGGATTGATCTTGTAAATGATGTGCAGGCTCTTGCCGTCAGTGTCGGTGTGCTGGCTCACCGAGACCGTGGCCTCAAAGTATCCGAGCGCCTGCAGATGATTTTGAATGGCCCGCGAACCCTCGTTCAACAGGTCCTCGTCGACTGCGCCTTCCTGGTAAATCGGCACCAGGCGCCGCAGCGTTCGCTGGCTTAGCTTATAGCCGTCGGAGGCAATCTCCACGACTGGACCGCGATCGATTTGAAAGGTGTAGTCGACCGCATTACGCTCGAGGTGGTATTCAGAATTTGCGAGCGAAACCTGCGCGAGCAGGCGGTACTGCTTTTGATAGCGCGCGCGAATGTGCTGCAACGCGCGAGTCACGTGGCTGGAGATGACGGGGCTGCCGGTATGGAGCTTCGCAATGTCTTTGATCTCGCCCATCGAGTAACTGGAGTCGCCCTCGACTTTAACTTCGCCTACCAAAGCGCGCGGGCCGAGTACGACGTTGAAGGTTATATCGACCTGGTACTGCCGTTCATCGCGGTGCTCCGACTCCGTAATCTTTGGCTGGTGAAATCCGTTCTCGCCGAGGACTCGCTCAATGCCCGCTCTGGCGGTGCCGAGCTTCTCCTTTGTATAGAGTTCGCCGAGTTGCAGACGAGTGGCGCTGACAAGTTGATTGGCAGACGGATTCGTGGACGTCCCCTCGACGGTCACGATGCCGACGAAGTAGTTGGCAACGGTATTAAAGCGAATGCGAATGCCGGCGGTTTCCGTGCGATTTACTTCGGCTTGAATGTCGGCGAAGCGGCCGGTGGCGAACAGGGCTCGGATGGCGTCGCGCAAATTGTCGCGGGTCAGCGGCTCGCCGACTTTGAGCGGAGTTTGGGCGAGAAGTGCGGCGGAGTCTTCCGGCGAGACGCCCGGCAACTCGAGCTCGTCAATAGTAAGGCCAAGATATGGCGCGATGGCGCCGAATTGGGAAGTGGATTCTTCCGGTTGTTGCGCCGTGGGAGGCTGCGGGAACGCCCAACCGATTTCGATTGGCAATAACAGCGATGCCGGTATCAGGAGGAGAATCGCGAGCCGCACGGCGTTTTTTTGGCGCAAAAGCTCCCTTCCCGCCGCCCGCCCGTCGAACATCGCACCCTTTGGATTCGATGAACGGATCATCGTCACGCGTTGCTTGAAGAAGTTTGTGGACCGCAACCTATAATAAAGGGTTCAAGGCTCGTGAAAGGTAATCGCTGTGGAACTGATGACGTTTAACGGAGTGGGAGTGAGAAGTTTGGGAGCGGCGCATTGACGATGCCAGAGAGCACGCCAGACCGCTATTCTCGCCAGATTCTGTTCAAGGAGATCGGCGCCGAGGGCCAAGGCAAGCTCGCTCGCGCGCGTGTCGTGATCGTTGGATGCGGCGCGACCGGCTCGGTTCTTGCCTCGCTGCTGGCTCGGGCGGGCGTGGGAACAATTCGCATTGTGGACCGCGATTACGTGGAATCCAGCAATCTGCAACGGCAGTCGCTCTTTGATGAAAGCGATGCCCGGGATTCGGTGCCGAAGGCGATCGCAGCTGCCCGACAGATTGCACGCTTCAATTCGGAAATCGTCGTTGAGCCGCACGTCGCCGATTTGGTTCCGCAGAACGTCGATACTCTCGCCGGAGGGGCCGACCTGATTCTCGATGGCACGGACAACTTCGAAACGCGCTACCTGATCAATGACTATGCGGTGAAGAATTCCCTTCCCTGGATCTATTGCGCCGCAGTCGGCAGTTACGCTGTGACCATGAACGTCCTCCCGGGCGAGACGGCATGTCTGGCGTGCATTTTCCCCGAGTCTCCACGAGGCACGATTGAGACGTGCGAGACCGCCGGCATTTTGAATTCGGCGGTAAACCTAGTGGCGTCGATCGCAACAACTGAGGCTTTCAAGCTGCTGGTGGGCGCTCGCCCGAAAATGCGGCGCACACTGCTGTCGTGGGATCTTTGGACAAACGAGGAAGCGGAGGTTGCTGCTGCCGCGCGCGCCGGATGCCGTACCTGCGGCGAACGCGATTTCCCGCACCTGGCGGGTGAAGGTCGACCGCGCATCACGCTCTGCGGACGCAATTCGGTGCAGATTCATGAACGCGAGCGGCCAATCGATTTTGCCGAAATCCGCACTCGACTCGAGCCTCTGGGCAATGTTCGCCACAACGACTTCGTGTTGAAATTCTGGCGCGAGCCATACGAACTCACGCTCTTCCCGGACGGGCGCGCCATTATCAAAGGCACTACCGATACAGCGATTGCGCGCAGTTTGTATGCCCGGTATATCGGGAGCTGATCCTCCAAAATGCCTACTGGACGGCGCATCCGGCTGCAGGTTATGCGCACGAGTTTTCACCAGCGCCCCGATAAAGCCGCCGCGCAATCGTCGGGTTTTGACCGCTATTTACCCGAGGACACCCTAAATGCCCGAACATCAACCGTTTCGCGAAGCTCGGCTTGACTGGCCCGCAAACTGCTTCAGAAGCCTCAGAGCAGTCTGTCTGTGGAGGTAGTATGCGACCCTATTTTGTCCTGTGTGCGGTGCTTCTGATTGCTGGCGCGGCTTTTGGCCAGGATGCCCATCAAAACCGGAATCATCATCGATTTCTGGGCGATGATTACGGCTACGGCGCCTTTGCGCCGCTCATAACCACACCGATGTTGTCACTCCAATCCTTCTCGCCAAACCCGGTTGGCGCTTCCAACGCGACTACTGGACTCGAAGCGGGCGCAATCAATGGGACTGCTTCCGATCTTCCTCAAGGCTCGACAAGTTCGGAATATACCGTCGGCGTTTGGTATCAGGGCGGATCGCCCTTGATTACGCCGGAGGTCAATACCTGGCCGATCGGGCGCGAAGCAGGACCGATGCATGGTCCGATGGTGGGCTACGGAATGGGCGAGCAACGCGGTGGCATGGAGCGCGAAGCGCGGCACGAAAAACGCGAGTGGATGTATTTTTCGGGCGCTGAGTACACGACCGATGTCGCAGGCGCGGCGAAAGGTCCCGGACCCGGCAAGCACAGCTACACCAACGAAGACGTAAGCCGCCAGAACGACAAGAACGGCAACGTCAAGTACGACAGCAAGACGGAAAAGATCCAGTAGGTTTTCCCCCCAAAGGCGACTTTCCTTCAGTCGTGGGGAACGGTGGCTCTCAGTCGCGACTTCGCAGCGCGGCTGAGAGCCCTTCGTTTTTGTGTGGCCCGTTTGGTTATGTGGCGCGGGCATTCTTGCCCGCGTAACACCAGTCCGACTATTTCCTACCGCCGCTGATTTCGCGCGCACTTTCTTCTGTAGAATCCTCCACTGAATGTGGAGGTCGATTCGTGCGCAAGCTTAGCTTTTCGCTCCTCGGAGTCCTCGCCTGTTCCGCCGCTATCCTCGGGCAAACTCTTTCGCCGCAGCTACGCAGCTTTGTAAAGACCGACGCACCCATAATCGCGCTCATCCACGTGCGCGTGATCGATGGCACGGGCGCGGCTGCGCGTGAAGACCAGACCATCGTCATCTCCCACGGAAAAATCGAGTCGGTGGCAGACGGCGCATCTGCGAACGTCCCCAGAGATGCCCAGATTCTCGATTTGCACGGCTACAGCGTGATCCCCGGCCTCGTCGGCATGCACGATCACATGTTCTATCCCATGGGCAACGCCATCTTCGGCGAAATGGCCTACAGTTTTCCGCGCCTGTACCTTGCCGGAGGCGTGACCACCATCCGCACGACGGGCGCGCTTGAGCCCTACACCGATCTCGAACTGAAGAAGGAGATCGATGCCGGCCAAACGCTCGGACCGAAGATTCACGTCACTGGCCCTTATCTTGAAGGTCCGGGCACTTTTGCTTTGCAGATGCACGAACTCTCCGGACCGGACGACGCGACTAAGACCGTCAATTTCTGGCAAGACCAAGGGGTGGACAATTTCAAAGCCTATATGTTCATCACTCCGGCGGAGCTGTCGGCCGCAGTGGCCGCCGCCCACAAGCGGGGGGCCAAAGTTACCGGGCATCTGTGCTCGATTGGCTTCCGCGAAGCGGCCGCAATAGGCATCGACGACCTGGAACACGGCCTGCTCGTCGATACGGAATTCTTTCCCTGGAAAAAACCTGGCGAGTGCCCCCAGAATCTCGATTACGACTTCATCTCAAAGCTGGACGTGCAAAACGGTCCCGTCCACGACATGATCCTCGATCTGGTGCAACACCATGTCGCTGTCACGTCGACGCTGCCGGTATTCGAGATGTCCGTCCCCGGCCGCCCCACCATTCAGCAGCGAGTGCTGGACGCGCTGACCGCCGATTCCCGCAGCCAGGTTCTCAACAACAAAGTTCGCTCGGGCGACGCAAACGCGATCCGGCAGCGCTATCACGCCGATTCGTCGCCGTGGGCGGCGGCCTTCAAGAAAGAAATGGAATTCGAGCATGCCTTCGCGCAGGCTGGAGGAACGTTACTGGCTGGCCTGGACCCGACGGGCATGGGCGGAGTCATCGCCGGCTTTGGCGATCAGCGCGAGGTTGAGCTGCTGGTCGAGGCCGGCTTCACGCCGCTGGAGGCGATTCACATCGCGACCTATAACGGCGCGCAGTTCATGGGAGACCTCGACCGCATCGGCACGATTAGTGTCGGCAAGCAGGCGGATTTGGTGGTGATCAAGGGCGACCCCTCGAAGCAGATCGAAGACATCGAGAAGGTGGAGACCGTCTTTAAAGACGGGATTGGATATGACTCGACAAAGCTGATTGAGTCCGTGAGAGGGATGGTCGGGAGCCGATAATCACCCGACGACCCGACGACCCGACGAAGAATGCCCCGATCCCTCCAATCTGCTATCTTCGTTCGGTTGTCTTTTCACTCACATAGAAAGTGCGCCTGCTTCTTCGGCTTGAAGCGGCCGAGGATGATTCCGTAATGGTCGACGCCGCTCGCCCCGAACCCCCGAGCCTTCGAGTTTCTGGAACTGCAGCTCCGGATTCCCTGGGATTCTTCCATCCGTCCGGCCGCCCCTACCGCTTCACCATCCTGGCATTCATCAGCCTGATTGTGATGGGAAGCTATTTTGCCTACGACAGCATCGGAGCCCTCGCGCCTACGCTCATTCAGGATCTGCATCTGAGCCGCAGCACCATCGGCAATCTCTACACCGCCTACTCCGTGGCCGCCGTCCTCATCGTTTTCTTTGGGGGCATGCTCTACGACAAGCTCGGCCCGCGCCGTTCGAGCTTCCTGTTCTGCATGCTGGTCCTGGTGGGCGCCACGATCGTCGCCCTCGCCCGCTCGCGGTGGCAACTCTTCGCCGGACGGTTAATCTTCGGCGGTGGATCGGAAGCTCTGATCGTGGTGCAAAGTGCAATCATCAGCCGCTGGTTCAAGGGTCGTGAGATGGCGCTAGCCTTCGGCATCGCGCTCACCATCAGCCGTATCGGAACTCTCTTCAGCTTCAATACCGAAGAGCTCATTGCTCGCTATTTTGGAAGCTACCGAGTCGCACTTTGGGCAGCAGCGGGCTTCTGCCTGTTCTCCGTGCTCTGCAATCTGGTCTACAACGCCATGGACCTCCACGGCGAGAGGGTGCTCGCGCTTCCGAAGCCGGAGGGTGGCGACAAAATCGTGTTCTCCGACATCCGGAAGTTTAACTCTTCCTACTGGTACGTTGTCTTTCTCTGCGTCACCTTCTATAGCGCCATCTTCCCCTTCACGGCCCTTGCCACCGACATGTTCCACGACAAGTGGGGGATCCCGCTGGTGAGCGAGTCCACCGGCGGCTTCCTCTCCCAGATATTTGACAACTTCCTGCATATGTTCTCAACCGCGCCGGGAGTTACCAGCATCGTCATCTTCGCGTCCATGGTCTTTGCGCCTTTCGCAGGTAACCTGGTGGACCGCGTCGGCAGGCGCGCCACGCTGATGGTTGTGGGTTCCCTCATGTTGATTCCGGCCCATCTCGTCATGGGCATCACCCACTGGAACCCGGTCCCCAGCATGATCGTGCTGGGCGCGGCCTTCGTCCTGGTTCCAGCAGCCATGTGGCCGTCGGTTCCGCTGGTGGTCGAGGAGAAGCGCGTGGGCACAGCCTTCGGCCTGATGACAGCCATCCAGAACATCGGCCTCGGACTATTTCCGCTCCTCAATGGCAAGCTGCGCGACGCGACTGGAACCTACACTGCAACCCAGATCATGTTCGCGTGCCTCGGCGTGGCCGGACTCATCTTCGCATTCCTTCTGCTCGCGTCGGATCGGCATCACGGAGGCAAGCTGGAGCAGGGTAAGCTGGAGCAGGAAAAGAACAAACAGTCAGCCTGAATGACCCGACGGCTACAGCCTTGGGATTTAGATCTTTTCCATCCTGGGCTTCGTAGGACTGCTATTCTGCTGCGAATCCGCGAAACTGGTCCCCATGGTCATGGGTTAGAAACTATCAAGGCGGGCAAGGGATAGCGAGTTATTGCCGGACTTCGGCGGGTTATTTCGTAGGACGCATGACCAAGGTAACCCCCAAGGATAATCTAGGGCCCTTATCGCCGCGGAGAACTGGAGGAAAACACGATGTTCGCTACCGTTTTTGGTATTCTTAGCGAACACGAACGTCGGTGAGCGCCCCAGCGATGCCACTGGCAAATTAGTACAACGATTAGAGTAAGCAGCCGCATCTGATGCAGTAGCGGCCGGATAAGGCGACTTGACCGACCCGAAGCAGCGAACCGCCGAATTAGAGGCTATTGAGCGGGCGAAGCAGGGAGACGAAGCAGCTTTCGAAACCCTGTATCAAATGCACAAGCGCCGCGTGTACTCCTTATGTTTGCGCATGGTTTCCAATCCCTCGCAGGCCGAAGACTTCGCGCAGGAAGCGTTTCTTCAGCTGTTTCGCAAGATTGGAACCTTCCGCGGCGAATCCGCGTTCTCGACCTGGCTGCACCGCATGACGGTCAACGTTGTCCTGATGCAGCTGCGCAAAAAGGGATTGCCGTCGGTTTCGCTCGAAGAAACTTTGGAAGCGGACGAAGAAGCGCCGCGCAAGGAATTCGGCGCCGACGATGTGAAGCTGGAAGGCTCGGTCGATCGCTTACAGTTGCAGCGGGCCATCGACAAGTTGCCGCCGGGCTATAAAACGGTTTTTGTGCTCCACGATGTGGAGGGTTTTGAGCATAATGAAATTGCCCAGATGGTGGGTTGCTCGATTGGGAACAGCAAGTCGCAGCTTCATAAGGCGCGTCTGAAGCTGCGGGATTTTCTGAAGTTCATGAGAGCCGAAAAGGCCAAGACAGGATAGCGGTAGGCACGGGATTTGGGGAGAGAGTGCATTATGAAGTGTTCCGATGTAGATCGAATTCTGCCTGACCTTGTCGATAACGTCGGCATCGGCGATCGCCAGGAACTTGAGGTTCAGTCTCACCTAAAAACCTGTCCGGATTGCTCGGAACTCGTGTCCGATCTGAAACTGATCGTGAGGGAGTCCCGGCATTTGGCCGCTTCCGAGGAGCCGTCCCCGCAGGTGTGGGCGCGAATCGCCGCCGACCTGCGCGCGGAAGGTCTGATCCGCGAGTCTGAAGTTGAGGCCGTTCGGCTTGTACCAGTCCCCGTTCGAAGGCGCCGATGGAATCCATTCTGGCTGGCTCCAATCGCCGCCGTGGTTCTGGCTGCTGGCGCTTACGTTCTGAATCACAAACCAGCCCAACCGCCTTCTTCTCAGATCGCTCAACAGAACCAGGTCCAGCCGCACACGCAGATCGCGCAGCAGACACCGTCTCAGCAACCGAGCACGCAAGAGCGACCGAGCCCTTCACCGGCTCCAGAGTCGGCGCGGCAAGTCGCGGCGGTCAAGCCTCCGGCGCGCGCTCCCCAAGCTTCTTCGCAGGTCGACCGAGCCGCTGCTGATAACGCTTCAGATGACGCAGCACTCTCACAGCCCACGACCGTCGATGACAATCAGTTTTTGACCGAAGTTTCCGAACGCGCTCCGACTATGCGCGCGACCTATGCAAATCAGCTGCAAGCGGTGAATAGTGAGATCCGGGAGACGCAGGCTTACATCACCCGGTACCCCGGTGATGTTGACGCGCGCCAGCATTTACTGGAAGTTTATCAACAGAAGTCGATGCTGTACCAAATGGCATTGGATCGTATTCAATAGGGCAAAGGTAGGCTGGCGGGGCCGGCCGAAAGGGCTTTTTGTATGGAAAGGCTACAGCAGACCGCCGTCGTAACGCTCGCGTTAGCCACTTGTCTCGCATCGGTGGCCATTGCCGAGTCTCGCAAGGAATACCGCTTCAACGTCGGCCCCAACGCCAATATTTCCGTCGATACGCAGTACGGGGCGATTTCCGCAAAGCCCGGCACTGGCACTGAGGTTGTGGTCACTGCCATTTCTCAGTCCGACAAAACTGAAGTTGACAATCAACAGCGCGGCAATCGTATTGAAATCGCCTCACATCTTTTCCCCGGCGCCGATTCGCAAACCGGGCGCGTTGACTACGAACTGCAAATTCCAGCGGACGCTACCCTCAACCTGCGCTCTTCCACGGGACCGCTTTCGGCTTCCGATCTTAAGGGAGACCTTACGTTTGAAGGAACGGATGCCGTCGTCGACGTTCATAACGTTAGCAATGGGCACGTCCATGTAACGACGATGCGCGGGCCGATTACGCTCAGCGATGTGAGCAACGGCCATATAGAGATCTCCTCCATTAGCGGCACGGTGACCATGAAGTCCGTTACGGGACCTTTTGTTCGAGCGAGCTGTGGCCGCGGAAACATCTTTTATGATGGTGACTTTGGCTCGGGCGGCGACTATAAATTCACAACCCATAGCGGGAACATCGAGGCCATCGTTCCCGGCAATACTTCGGCCGATTTCAGCGCTCATTCGATAATGGGCAAAGTCCACAACGAACTGGACCTGATTCCACAGCACACGCGTTATGCCGCCGAGCAAGGGCGTTCCTTCTTTGGCACCGTCGGCCAGGCTGCTTCCAAGGTCGTGCTGCACTCTTTCAGTGGTAAAATCCGCCTCAAGCAACGCTAAACAACCACAAATTATTCGCGTGACCAAGGGTCCCGCACATAGGAATGACCGCCATCGGAGTGCGTGCCGTGTTTCTGGTCGGCTTCATGGGTTCCGGCAAAAACACCGTCGGGCAGGAGCTTGCGCTTCGGCTCGGCTGGGATTTCGTCGATCTCGACGCCCGTATCGAAGCCCGCGAGCGGCAGGCCATCCCAGATATCTTTAGGAGCCGCGGAGAGCCCGCTTTCCGCTCCGCTGAAACCAATGCCCTGCGCGATCTGACGACCTCACTAGCGCGCGAAAGCGTCGTGGCGCTCGGCGGCGGAGCATTTGTTCAGGAGGGAAACCGCGACCTGCTGCGCGCGTGGCCCTCGGTCTTTCTGGATGCACCCGTCTCCGAACTCTGGCAACGCTGCCTGCAGCACGAAGCTGAGGATGGAGCCAAGCGCCCTTTGCGCCATGATCCAGAACAATTTGCGCGTTTGCTTGAGGAGCGGCTTCCCTTCTACCGTCAGGCAAAGATTGTCGTCGAGACTTCGGGCAAGGAACCGGGTGAGATCTGCCAGGAAATCGAGCAAGCGTTGAATCTAAGCTAGGACCGAAGAAGGACTCATAGCCCGCACTCATTACTGAAGACATTCGGATGAGCGCTTTTGCCGGTCATGACCATAGGTTTCTATTTAAGATTATGAATTAGGCCTGCTTCAGATGAGTTTTGAAGACGTGGTCAGAACAGGAGAATTCCCAGTGAAGTTGTCGGTGCGGCTGACCAGGTTTTTGTTCGTCCTTATCGTGGTTGCACTGAGTTGTATTGCTCCGGCTCAGGCTTCGGGGGCAACCGACAAAGATAAGGACAAAGACAAGAAAGAGAAACCACGCGAAGGCCAAAGTATCGACGCCGGTTCCTTCGGCGTTTTTATGAGCGGACATCGCGTGGGTACGGAGAAGTTTTCCATCGATCAAGCCAACACCGGGAGCTTGATCAAGTCCGAGTTCAGGACCGAGAACGATCCGAACCTGGCCGTACAAGATTCAGTGCTGGAACTCACCGCGGGCGGAGATATCCGGCGCTACGAATGGAAAGAAGTGAGCCCGGGTAAAGCTCAATCGGAGATCCTTCCGAACAATGAATTCATTAACCAGAAATGGACAGTTGGCCCGGGGGAGAAGGAACACGAGCAACCCTACTTGCTGCCGCCCTCGACCAACATCCTCGACGACTACTTCTTTATTCACCGCGAAGTGCTCGTCTGGCGGTTCCTGGCCGCGACCTGCAAACAGGAAAAGGGCCAGGTGCACTGCCCCGTCAAGCAACGCGCACAGTTTGGAAGCTTGAACCCGCGCCAGCATGCCTCTTCGCCGCTCAGCGCGGAATACATGGGCCGCGAAAAGATCAGCTACAAAGGCAACCAGCAGGAGTTCAACAAAGTCGAATTGAACATGGAAACCGGGCGATGGTACTTATGGCTCGACGACCAGTTCAAAGTGATGCGCATATTTATTGAAGGCGACAATACCGAGGTTCTGCGCGATTAGGACGATCCGGGAGGTAGTTGCAACGAAGGCGCGGCGTTGCCAGCGGCGCGAGCATTGTAGAGTAAGTAAGTAGAGTCAAATGAAGGAGAACGGCACGAGACTTGTGCTGCCAAATTGCCATTGACCCTTCTCGACACACGCACGTCACGCGTGGTCTTCACGCTCATGCTCTTCGCCCTGGGCTTCGGATTCCTATACGCCGCCCGGCGCACGCTCATCCTGTTTCTTTTTGCCATCTTCTTCGCCTATCTGATTAACCCGGCGGTGGGGCGAGTGGACAAAATCGTTCGCGGGCGCACGCGCGCCGTCGCCGTCATTTATCTGTTGCTCCTCCTGGCTGTGGGACTCTTTTTCGTGTTGGCGGGCCCGAGAATCAGCCGCCAAGGTTCGCGTCTCGGTGAATCACTACCTGGCCTGATGGACAAAGCCAGCAACGGCCAAATCTCCGGTTCCATCGGCGACCTAGCAGCGCGCATCAGTGCCGAGCACGGCTGGAGCGCGGCGACGCAGGAGCGTATCCAGGGTTTTCTCTACAACCACCGCGAGGATCTCTCCCACTTCGCACAACGCGTCGGCGTCCGGATTGCCGAAGCTGCACAAGAGGTTTGGGTGCTTTTTCTGGTCCCGATCCTCGCGATCTTTTTTCTGCGCGATGGCGACCTGTTCCATGGGGTCGCGCTCTCGCTTGTCCAGTCGCGCACGCAACGTGAGTTTCTGGAAAACGTGCTGGGCGATCTGAACGCCATGCTGGCGCAGTTCATTCGCGCCCAGTTAACGCTTGCCGCATTTTCATTTGTTGCCTATTCGTCGGTCTTAGGAGCGATGCGCGTTCCCTACGCCTTGATGCTCGGCACGGCAGGCGGCGCGCTGGAGTTTGTTCCGGTCGTCGGCCCACTGGTCGCAGCCGTTGCCATGGTGAGCGTTGCGGTTCTCAACGGTTACCAACGCTGGTTGCTTCTGGTGGTGTTCCTGGTCCTCTGGCGAATGGTGCAGGACTACGTTATCTCGCCGCGCATCATGGGGGCCAGCGTCGAACTGCATCCGTTGGCTGCGCTCTTCGGAATTCTGGCGGGCGGCGAGATTGCCGGCGTGCTCGGTGTTTATCTGTCCATTCCGGTCATGGCGAGTTTGCGTATCGTCTGGCGGCGCTGGCGCCTTTACGCGGAGAAACGCAAATTCGGCCCTCTCAATGAATACCTGCCCCACGAAATCAGCCACGACAGGCGTTGATGAGCAGTGCCGGGCATCTCGTCTCCGCTGCAGGTCCTGAGCATAATAGATGTGTGAAGGGGGATCTCGCCGCATGCTCCTCGTGCGAGTCCGAGTTGTAACCCGCCTCAAATTTTCATTGGTATAAAATTAGAGATTACCCAGTCATCCCATATGTCGAACAAATTACCCGTAGGAATTCTCGGTGCCACCGGCATCGTCGGGCAGCGTTTTATCCAGGCTCTTGAACACCATCCCTGGTTCGAGGTCGCGTGGCTCGCCGCTTCCGATCGCTCCGAGGGCCGACACTATGCCGAGGCCGCGCGCTGGCGGCTGAAGACCGCGATCCCTGCGCGCGTGGCCGATATGACGATCGCGCCCGCCAAGCCCGAGGGAGCTCCGAAAATTATTTTCGCCGCGCTCGATGCGTCGATCGCGCGCGAACTCGAGCCGCAATTTGCCGACGCCGGCTGCGCCGTCGTTTCCAACTCCAGCGCGCTGCGCATGCAAGCCGATGTGCCGCTCGTCATTCCCGAGGTGAACGGCGATCACATCCCGCTCATCGAGTCCCAGGCTTGGCGCCGCAAGTCGAAAGGCTTCGCGGTCACGAATCCCAACTGCTCTGCGATCGGACTCGTTCTCGCTCTCGCTCCGTTACATCGGCATTTCGAGCTCGAGAGCGTCATGGCCGTGACCATGCAAGCCGTCAGCGGCGCGGGATATCCCGGCGTTGCCTCGCTCGACATCCTCGGTAATGTAATCCCGTATATCAAGAACGAAGAAGAAAAGATGGAAGAGGAGACGCAGAAGCTGCTCGGCACGCTCAATGGAGGGAGCATTATTCCCGCTCCTTTTGCGATGAGCGCGCAATGCAATCGCGTCGCGGTGGAAGACGGCCACACCGAGTCAGTGTCGATTCGCTTAAAGAAGAAAGCCAAGCCAGAAGAGATCATCGCCGCCTGGAATGAATTTTCTGCCGAGCCGCAGAAACTACGACTCCCCAGCGCACCGGAAAAACCAGTTATCTATCTGACCGCGCCCGATCGTCCACAGCCGCGCTTCGATGTAGATCTCGGCGGAGGCATGACGACCGCCGTCGGCCGACTGCGCCCCTGCAAAGTCCTCGACTGGAAATTCACGATCCTCTCACACAACACCATTCGCGGCGCAGCCGGCGCGGCTCTACTCAATGCCGAGTTGCTGAAGGCCAAAGGCTATCTGGAATGACGAATTCTTTCATCACAGGGACACAGAGTCACAGAGAAAACCAAAGCAATTGTTTTTTCTCTGTGCCTCAGTGTCTCTGTGGTGAGTTCGGTTCCTGGCAACAGAAGGATTCCCGCGCATGATCGTCATGAAGTTTGGCGGGACTTCCGTTCAGGATGCCAAAGCCATCGACCGCGTCGCCCAGATCGTTCAAGGGCGACTCGCCGACCGCCCGGTGGTTGTGGTCAGCGCGATGGCCAAGGTCACCGATTCCCTGCTGGCCATGGGAAAAGCTGCGGGCAGCGGCGATCGCAAGACGGCACTGAAAATGGCGCGCGCGCTTCGCGAGCGTCACTATGAGACTGCCGGAGAACTTCTTGGCACCGCGCTCTTCACGGAATTTCATAGCGATCTCGGCGCCGATTTCGAGGATCTCGATGAACTTCTGCGCGGTATTGGCGCCGTCGGCG
The DNA here is from genome assembly GCA_049589635.1 of Terriglobales bacterium. Classification (GTDB taxonomy): domain Bacteria; phylum Acidobacteriota; class Terriglobia; order Terriglobales; family Acidobacteriaceae; genus Acidiflorens. The sequence goes on along the minus strand of JBAWBE010000149.1, from coordinate 1,597 downwards.
AGATCACTCCGCGTACTTACGATTATGTTGCGTCGTTCGGCGAAATGCTATCGAGCAAAATCGTAGCTGCCGCGTTTATCGCTCGTGGTCTGCCCGGAGTGCACGTCGATTCGCGGCAGTGCCTGCTCACCGACAGCGCGTTTACCAAGGCCGTCCCGCAATTTGAAGAGACCAACGAGCGCCTCAAGAAAAAAGTCGCGCCGCTCGTCGAGGCGGGCAGCGTCCCTGTCATGGGCGGATTCATTGGCTCGAACCGCGCGGGCATTACGACCACCATCGGCCGCGGCGGATCGGATTTTTCGGCTGCCATATTCGGTGCCGGCCTCGGCGCGCAGCGCATCGAAATCTGGACCGATGTCGATGGCATGATGACGACCGATCCGCGCCTCTGCCCCGACGCCCGCCGGATCAAAGTAATCAGCTTCGATGAGGCCGCTGAGTTGGCCTATTTCGGCGCGAAAGTTTTGCACCCCGCAACCGTGCTCCCCGCAATTCAGCAGAATATTCCCGTCTACGTTCTGAACTCACAGAACCCGACCTGCGAAGGCACCAAGGTCACGGCGCGGGCTCCGCGCTGCAAGAATATTTTCAAGGCAATCGCGCTGAAGAAAAAAATCACGCTCGTCGAAGTTGCCGCGCCGCGCCGCCTCCTCGTTCACGGATATCTGAAATCCATCTTCGAGCTTTTCGACCAGCACAATATCGCCGTCGATGTCGTCTCCACGTCTGAAGTCAGCGTTTCCGTTACGGCCGAGACAAACGAATCGATCCCGGCGCTGGCCGCGGACTTGGCCAAGCTGGCCGACGTGAAGTACGAAGGACGCAAAGCCATAGTCTGCCTCGTCGGCGTGAACCTGCGCGAAACGCCGGGCATCGCCGCCAAAGTTTTCAGCCTGCTCGAAGACGTGAAGATCCGCATGATCTCGCAGGGCGCATCGGAAATTAATCTGACGTTTGTGATCGAAGAAGACGATGCTACCGAGGTGATCCGCCGGTTGCACCATGCTTTCTTCGCGGAGGCAGATCCGGAAGTGTTCGCGTAAAATCGTTTCACCGGTGAGACGCCGAGAAAACCAAAGATATCGATAAAACTATTTGATTCCAGATTTTTCTCGGCGTGCTCGGCGTCTCGGTGGTGAACAGGATCTCCATGCAGCTTCTAATCCTAGGCCGCGGCAAAACCGGTTCTCAAATCGCAGACCTGGCGCGCGAGCGCCGTCACCGCGTCGAGGTCCTCTGCGGAGCTGATAACGCGAATGCCGGCGCGCTTACACCAGCCTTCCTCGCGCCGTTTAACGCGGTCATCGACTTCACCACGCCTGCGGCCGTCGTCGCCAACGCCGAGGCCTGCATCCGAGCCCGCAAGGGCATCGTCATCGGCACTACCGGATGGTACGACCACCTCCCGCGCCTGCGTGAACTTGCACTGGCCGCGACTAGCGGCCTGCTCTACGGATCAAATTTTTCTATTGGCGTGAACCTGTTTTTCGAGATCATCCAGGCCGCCGCCGCGGCCGTGAACTTCGATTACTCAGGCCAAATTTTTGAGCGGCACCACGCGCAAAAAAAAGACGCGCCGTCCGGCACGGCGATGGTC
>JBAWBE010000148.1:0-25938 GCA_049589635.1 Terriglobales bacterium | reverse complement strand
AGTCCCCGCCGACAGGCCATAGGGCCCTGCGCCGATGACTGCAACTTCGACTTGTCTGTGCGTAGGCCCGCTCACGCTCTTACCTCGAGGAGTGTCCGCACTGTGAGATTCCGTCTCTGAATTCATACCAACCCCTAAACTAACTCGATCCATTGCATACCTCTCGTGCTCAAGACTGCTCTTTCATACTCCGCAAATCACGCTGCCTGCAAGAAGTCGATCAACTCAACAGATTTGCTGTTTCGAGAGAAAAACTAAGCCGACCATCCCGCTCACTCGCGTAGGCCACGCACGCTCGCTCGCTACCCTCACCCTCGATGTGCCAACCCTCCTGATTCTCTATCAACGTCATTTGATCTCGTTGTCTCCACCAGCGATTAACTTCCCCGGGCATTGCTTGCCACACGCCCTTCTCCTTCTTCAGCTCACGCAAGTGCTTCAGTAGTTGCTCATACACGCTTCGCTCTCGTGGCTTGATGATGTAATCCGGATGCACGACGAAGCTCATCAACCCGTGTTTCTCCATGATTAGGTCGATCTGCCGTTTCCAGAGGTCAATCGAATAATCATTAAAGATGTTAAACAGGGTGTAGTCCTGCGTCGTTGTCACCGGTAATTCCAGAATGTTGCCAATGAAATAGGGCATGACGGTGCAGCATCCGCCGCGTTGCGGATCAAGGTGCGCGACGTTTGGGACCGACATGTCGTAGGCGAAATCGAGCGCGTCATACCACATTTGCTTTCGGTAAAGTATTCCTGCGCGGAAACCATCGGCGCCATATTGCTTGCCGTAGGCATTGATTTTGACTGCACGTTCCAGGAATTGCTTTCGCGTCCGAAACAAGTGTCCATCGTGATTTAGATCGTGAACCACTACCTCAAATCCGCGATCGCGAATCGAAGACAGGAATCCGCGTTCCACGGCGTAACGTTCTTCTGGAATAATCTGAAATGAAGCTTTAATGCCAAACGCATCGTCGATATCCATCAAAGTCGAACAGAACTCACGCCCTATCGTTGTTTCGACATCGTGGGTCATGATCGAGCAACTGGGAGCCCGATTTGGCCAGAACCAGATGAAAGGAATTCTTTCAACGCCACTCGACTTAATCGAGAGCCGCAGCAACCGTTGAAATAATTCATCTACAGAACTGTCCACTGGCCAATGCGGGAATGGAATGTTCCTCCATCCTCTCAAGTACCACTTTTGGAAATGGCTTCGTATGCCGACGGGGAGAATTGGGCGAATGAAGTAGTAGATCTCCGCGAGAGCCGAGAGCGGGTCCTCAAGCCGCCAGTTGCTTACATACATCTCCAAGCGCAGGTTATCGATCACGGCGGACGGGTCGAATGGCAGGTAAGTTATTCCATCCTTGATCTCGAAATCGCTCCCTAAATCGCGCCGAAACCCCTTCGGCGATTCCGCTGGTTGCTCGCCCCAACATTTTCCGTAGTAAGTCGCTCTTTCTCCAAACCGAAAGTACCCGTCGTTCGCGGAGAGAGGTTCTTTGCACGCGAAGCGGGCGAATCGTTCTGGAGAATGATAGTACCGTGCTAGAGGATCAATCATGGTTGGTCGGTTTTCACTGTTCGTTTATTACGGGCATTTGTAAAGGGCGTTATAGCAAAGAATATTCATGAATCCGACTTATCTTAATAGTGTCTGCAGATGAAGTCTGCGGCACGCAGGTTCTAAGTCGTCTGCGGAAAAGTGGCCTCAGAACCATGGAAACTTAGTGTATTTCCGAGCGGAACCGCCGCGATTAAGATGCTGCGCCCCCTCTTTAAAAGTAACAACTTTCACGGCGCCTGATTCATGATGTTTAGCTAGTGTTGCCATTTGTCTTGCGAACTCGGCTTCAGAAATCGGCGACCACCCGTCGTCCAAAGTTCCAATACCGTGGAACATCAGAACATGCCAGCAATCAGGTCGCAGCCATCCATCGACGTTTTCAGGACCATACCTGCCGATGTGACGACAGTCCACCTTGAAATGGTCTATTGGGCCTTGGAGCGGATAATAAGGTTCATTCGCACCCCAACGTGCCTGCTTGTAACCCGCATTGATCACGGCTTTCTTGATGGAACCGGTACAATGACTGAACGGATAGCAGTAGGATTCGATTTCTACCCCCACTCGCTCCTCAATCCATTGTTTCGCTCCTTCAGCTTCGAACTTCGGATCCTTGTCTATGAATTGACGCCTGTGGTGTACGCTGTGTGCGCCAATTTCGTGTCCCTCCTGAATCATGCTTTTGAAGAGCTGGATGTCCTTCTCGCTCCAGTCGGTCTTACTCCAATCAGGATGCGACAAACCGTCTATCAGGATTGGCTCGGGGTTGGCAACCAAGAAAAACGTGCCTCGCAGGCCGTGCTGATTCAGAATGGGGAGGGCACGTTCAAACTGGCATCTCAGCCCGTCGTCGAAGGTTAGGGAAACTAGCGATCCCATGATTTGTTCAACCGCCTCTACTGGCATTCTAAGATCTCAAAGCCAGCGAGTCAGTCGCTCGTGTAAACAAGGTGGTATGGTTTCAGGCGAAGGTTTTCAATCGCTCGCAGAATTCTCCGACCGGGTCCTTCGGTACCAGCTTTTCGGCTCGCGCTCGCGCGGCCTGGCCAATGTACGGCCAGTCCTTGCGCCGCTCCCAGGCTCGTTCCAGGGCGTTGCCGAATGACGATACAGTGGCCGCCGGCGCGACGAATCCAGTTTCGTTATCCAAACATAGCTCCTCGGTGCGCCCCACATCAGTCACGACCGCCGGCCGGGCACACCACATGGCTTCGACCACGGAGAGCGGCACCCCTTCATACCGTGAAGGAAGCACGAGCAGATGGTTCTGTTCCCAAATGCCCCTGACATCGTTTACATGACCATGAAAGTGCACGCTCTTCAACTGGAGATGAGAGCTTAAGCGGCGCAATACTTTTTCATCGGGGCCGGTTCCGAATAGATTCAGTTCGAAAGGACGGTTTCGCCATTCAGTCCGCGCCAGCGCTTGGAGCAGCAAGTCCTGTCCCTTATGTCCCAACTCGATTCGGGACACGCATGCCAGCCGCATCCCGTCACTCTCGTCCGGCCATGCCGGGGCTGGCTCCCTGGAAAGATTGAACGGGTTCCATACTACTTCTCCGTTGGGCAGCGACTCACCCACCTGTAGGCGCAGTAGATCCAGATTGCTGCGAGACACGCAAAAGATTCTACGGGCGCCGCTGTACACTGCCACGGCTTCATCAAATTGTTCCCGGAACCACCAAGACTCGCTATTGCTGTGGACCATGATCGAGTAAGGTATCGCGGCCTCTTTGCAGACCCTTGCCCAATCAAATCCGCCGGTGATGTCGCCTTGCGAAATGACGACCAAATCGGGGCGGAAGCGCTTCAATCGCCTATACAGTCTGCGGTAGCTGAGAGACAGCCGGTCCCAGAAATAGCGTAGGTTTCCAGCGTGGTACGAAGAATAGGTCTCAACCGCAACGCCCTTTACCCGCAGATCCGTGACTTTTTCCGATAGGCAGGGCCAGTACGCCACGAATGCCTGAACCTCATGTCCCCCCCCCCTGAGCTGAACTGCTGCTTGGCTCCAGAGTTCCTCGCTTGCACCCCACGGTGACCCCAGCATCGTACTGATGAAAGCGAATCTCATTTCGACTTATGCTCCCTGTAAGCTCGCCGCGGGCCCAGTTCGAAGCAGACGCTCAAAGAACGCGCGCGTGAGATCCAGGTTGGTCCCGTTCGCATAATATTCACGCGCGTTGTGGAGCGCCTCCGTCCGTGCCTCCGCGTATGCGTGCCGGTCGCTCAACATTCTTGAAATTGCGCTGAACGCGGCGTCAGGCTGCAGCATCTGGGTGGGCGAGAAGCACGCTAAGTCGCCGGTGGCATACCCGTCTTCGGTTTGCAGAAAAACGGCTGGCAGACCACAGGCCGAGGCAACCGTAAGTACGCCGCTGAATATTCCCACCACGACGGATGAACGGCGCAGATCGTCCTCGAGCGACCATGCGGGATGCGACAACTCGCAACGGTCCGGGTGTTCGCGGATGAGGCGTTGACAGGCTGCAAAGTCCAGATTGCTCCAGAACGGGTGGGGCCGGATAATAAGACGTCGCAGCGGCGACCCCGCGGCCAAGAGTCTTTCTGCGAGATCCAGCAGTGCCTGGCTTTGGCTTTCCAGGCTGTAGAATCTGCTTTGCCCGCGATCCGTCGGCTCATCCACCATGAGTAACGTCTGGCGATCGAACTGGTCGGGAAGCGCGGTTATGATGTCATAAAGACTCCCTCCGCTGATGTATTCAACCGGTGATTCCGGCATTCCGACCGCCTTCGAAAACCCACGATTGAGCTTCGCCATGAAAGATGCGGAAGATGGACCAAACGCGACATACCTCGATGCTGTGATCGGAGCTTCCAAGGTATGGGTAATCACGCCCTGCTGAAAGGTGACGACCGGCTTCCCTCGCTCTAACGCCGTGCGACAGACGGAACTGCAAAGCACATGCCAGTGGCAGCGGGCAACCAGTGCATCAAATTCCACCCAGGGCGCGAGACGCTCCCATGATTCGCCAAAGAAAGCTACATGTTCGAAATTGGCTTTGACTTCGAGGCCGGGGCTGAGTTGATACGGTTCGAGAATCTGTACCGTTTCGTCAAAGGCCGCGCGTCCCCGCAACCGCGCGACTTCGGAGCGCGAACGGGCCTCCAGCGGATTCAGAGGGGCGGCCGGGTCAATGAACGTGATCTGGCCAGCGCGTCCTGCAGCCGCCAGCCGGGCGTTCAATTCATCCCGACAAGGTGCACCAACTGGGAGCAGACAGAGGATTGTCGCATCGGTTTGAGCAAGCGCCAGAAGAGTCCGCACCAGAAACTGATTCTCGGTCCTCCGGTCAAAATAGGGCATTGGACAAAAGAGCACGTCTGCCTTGATTCTGCTGCGCGGACGAAACCGGCTGATCCGGTCGGCGACGTGAATAGCCCCTTCAATGTACCGGCTAACTGACTGTCGATTGCGTAAAGACGCACGCGGGCCCGCAAACGTCTCGGAGTGAAGCGTCATAAAATAGTCCTGCAGGCTCGCATCATGGCGATAGAGATGCAATTGCATCTGTGCGAACACCTCAAGCAAGCTCCCGTTTGGCGAGCGAAAAAGATCGTGCAAGTCCATCGCAGTCGGGAGCGGCGGCGAAGATGACGAGGTCGAATGCTGCCAGCCTTGGGTCATCTCGCTCCGCCCGGTAGGCTCCTGTGGCCAAGAACACTCGTCAAGACGTCGATCACTCTGTCCTGGTCGGAAGGAGTTAGGCCCACCGAACATGGCAGGCTGATCGCTTGACGATTCAGTGCTTCGGAATTCGGGCAGGATGGGCTACCGGAAGCGTCATGAGCCAGTGAGCGATGAATCGGCTGCCAGAGCGGACGTGCCTGGATTTTCTGGGTGGCCAGCTCGCGGAGAAGCTCCCGCGAGTTGATGCGTGATTCTTTATCATCGATCAGTACCGTGTACATCCAAAAGGTGCTGGATGCCCAATCCGCCTCTTCCGGCAGATGGATCCCCGGGAGCGCGGCCAGCGACTCCTGGTACCGTTTTGCGATCTGTCGCTTCGCTTCCACAAACGTGTCGAGCTGCTCCATCTGGGCGCAACCCATGGCTGCGAGGGGATTCGTCAGCCGGTAATTGTAGCCAACGGCATTGTGTATATATTCGATCGGATCGTCTTTCGCCTGCGTGGTGAGGTATTTGGCTCGCGCGGCCCACTCGGCATTGTTGGTGACGAGCATGCCTCCACCGCCGGTGGTGATGATCTTGTTTCCGTTAAAACTGAAGCAGCCCACGTCCCCAACACCGCCCACGCTCTTGCCGCGATAGCGCGCGCTCAATCCCTCGGTGGCATCCTCGATCACCGGCAATGCATGTTTCGCCGCAACCGACAGGATGGGATCCAAGTCGGCGGGGTGGCCGAGGATGTGGACCGGCAGCACAGCCTTCACGCGCCGCCCCGTCCGCCGGTTGCGCAATATCTGACCGTCCCAGCGACAGCCTTTTTCGAGAAAATCGTTCACTCCCCCCGGATCGATCTGCCAGTACCTGGGCTCCGCATCGATGAAAACAGGCCAAGCTCCCAAATACCGAATCGCGTTGGCGGGAGCAATGAAGGTAAGCGACGAAACAAGCACCTCGTCATCTGCCTCCACGCCAGCCAATATGAGGGCAATGTGAAGGGCCGCCGTGCCGTTGACGGTGGCGATCGCGTATTTCGTGCCCGCGCGGTCTGCCACCATTTTCTCGAAGCGGTCGACATAGCTTCCGACCGACGAAACCCAGTTGGTATCAAGGCATTCTTTAATGTACTTCCACTCGTTCCCGCGAATCTCAGGGACGATCAAGGGTATGACATCCGCGGCGGGAGGCGCACCTGGCGCAAGTTTTTCTTTCGTGCTCAATTCCGGTATCTCCCGTCGCCGAAGTTGCCGATAACACTGTTGCCCACAAGTTGAGCCACTTCCTCGATCCCTTGAGCAACCGTGCGCGTAATTTTGAAACCGAGCTGGTCGGTAATGCGAGTGAACGACACTCGGTAGTCCCGCGGATCTTCTGTTTTGTGCACGAACTCGACAATGGCATCGGGTACATGCGGTCGAATCATGTCGACGAGTTGTTGTTTCTGAAAATTCTGATCGGTTGCGCCCGCATTGAACACGTTACCGGCGACCTTAGCCTCCGGTGAATTGAGGACGAGTTGAATCGCGCGGGCCGCGTCGCGCACATGAATATAAGGTCGCCAGAATTGCTCACCAAATACTATGAGGTGCTTCTTGGTTAGCATCTCCATGGTAAATTCATTCACCGTCAGATCGAATCGCATGCGCGGCGAAACGCCAAAAATGGTGGCGAACCGCATTGGCGTGGGACACCATTTCTCGCTGCGTCCACTTTGCAACAATGCCCGCTCCACGGCCACCTTGGTCTCCGCATAGAGGGATACGGGACTCAGTTCCGTTTCTTCGTCAACGTATTTTTCGGCATCCTTCATTCGTCCATAGTTACTGCATGTGGAGGCAAAGAGAAATCGAGTTACCCCGGCCCGCTGACTTTCCTCGATAAGCGCGAGCGATGCCTCAAGATTGACAGCACGGGCGAGATCCGGCTGGCGGGAACAGGCAGGATCGCCGACGATCGCGGCAAGATGGACAACTGCATCAACTCCGGTCACTGCGGCGTGCAGCGTTTGTCTATCACATACATCACCACGAACGAATTCAAAACAGGGATGAGACCAAACCCCCAGTAGCGGTTCGCCGCCATGCAAGAGGGTGTCGAGGACCCGGACCCGGTGGCTTTCGGACAGGAGCAGAGGCACGAGCGTTGATCCAATGTAGCCCGCACCACCTGTGACTAGAATGTTCATTGCGGATTCCTCGAAGTGTTGCCTAAGCCGCTATCCGTCGTAGCCGCGGCAACTGCGAACTTTGCATAGCGCATTGACGACGATGAGAACCGGATCTCCACCGGCCTGCTCCGCATGGCAGATAGGCAACTTGGGTCACCTGCGTGCACTCGGGCTTTCGGCACTCGCCACCGTTTCCGATCTGGGGGAACTTGGTACCTGACTAGTGGGAATGATGCTTGGCCAAAGGAGTTCGGCAACAATCCTGGAGCCGTGTTCCGTAAAGTGTGCATTGTCATATGTCAGCATGTCGCTCCATTGATCGCCTGTGCTAACCAAGCAACTGGATTGATCGCAGAGTTGATCAAAGATTGAGATAAAGACTGCCCCACCCCTCTCTGCAGTAGCCATCAGCATGGCATCATCGTGATCCCCGAGATAGCGCCGCGACAAGCGATGTGGAACAGAGGCGGTCGAGCGGCGACGAACCTCCCGCACGAGCAGCTCCGGCACGCTATCCGACCAAAATGGTGCGGAACCAACCACAACGACCCTATGAACACCCGTAGCTCTAACCAACTCAATGGTTTTCTGAAGTTTAGCGGTAAAGGCAGGATCATGGTTCATGTCCCAAATTGTCCAGTCAGCAGACATGACAACGACGTCAGGCTTGATGATCCTAATGCGGTTCATGACCGCATCATTGATTGAACGGCAGAGAGGCCGCCAAGGCTCCCATCGCCCAAGTATGGGTTCACACGAGGATGCCGTGTATTGCGCCAGCCGAACCCCCGCCCGAGTTTGCAATGCACGTAATCCTGGAACGAGATCGGCCGCATGAGAATCTCCCCAAACAAAGACCAATTGCTGGGCTGCATACCCCGAAGCTGGATCCAGACAATTGTCGCTGAACGACGATGCCGAACGGTCTGGGGGAAGAAAGCAGGTACCAGTGCGCATGGCTTCAGCCTCCTGGACCCGGAAGTCATGGTCGAGCGCGACAACTGCCGCTGGCAATCTGGTGGGAAATCCGCCCGTCGCCACAACGAGAAGTCCGAATACTCCCGTCATAGCTACGCAGCCGACCAGCCGTAGCGCGCCTTTTCGCCGTTGTCCTTTTTGCTTCACCTGGCGAATCGGCAATTCGATAAGGCGGTAAGTGAAGTAGGCTAAGGCGAAGGAGGCAATGAGCACAATGGAATGCCGAAGGAGCTTTGGGAGATTCAACATACCATTTCGATTGGCACTTTCGATGAACGATAAAATCGGCCAATGCCACAAGTAGAGCGGATAACTGATAAGCCCAACAAAAACGAAGAGATCGCGCGAAAGGACGCTGCGATTCATCCATGAAGACGGACCTGCGGCAATAAGCAACCCCGTCCCAATGGTTGGCAGAAGTGCCCACCAGCCCGGAAACCTGTCGTTTTGATTGATGCCAAGAATTGCTCCAGCAAGCATCGCGATGCCCAGAAACCCGATGCAGTCCCGAAATAACGGAGTGTGAAGGCTTACCCATCGCACGTGGCGGTTGCGCGCCCGGATGAGAGAGAGTCCGGCCCCTAGGAATAGCTCCCAAAGCCTGGAAAATGGTAGAAAGAACGTAGCGTCGCTGTATCTTGTAACACAGGCAATATTAATAGCCATCGACGCCAATGCAATGACGAGAAAAGCTGCCGTTAGGCTCCAGCGGGATTTGGACCGGTGAAAAATCAAGCATATAACTGGGAAAGCAAGGTAGAACTGTTCTTCGACTCCGAGCGACCAAAGATGTAAAAGGGGCTGTTGTGTCGCCTCTTGCGCAAAATATCCGGACTGCTGCCACAGCACGAAGTTCGCGACAAAAGCGCTTCCGCCGATAATCTGTTTGCCAAGTAAGACAAATTCTGACGGTAATAGGATGAACCAACCGGCCAAACAAACGAAAACGAGAACAACAAACAACGCGGGGTAGATTCTTCGGATCCGCCGCACATAGAATCCAACAATACTGAAGTTCCTCGAGTCCAGCTCCTGATAAATAATGGAAGAAATCAAGAATCCGGAAATTACAAAAAATATATCTACACCAACGAAACCGCCCCTGATCCGATGGGGCGATAGATGATATGCAATCACAGAGAGCACTGCGATTGCGCGCAAGCCATCAATATCGCCCCGGTAGGGGATCTTTGTGTCGAGGTTTGGCCGCGTCGTTATGCCCGTCTCCTTCGGCTAACGTACTTCACCGCCCCAGCGGACCAGGATGCAGCCCTGCGCAGGGCTGCAATAGGGTTCAAACCCCTCTGGATGTGGGCGAACAGTTCAAAACGGAAATCTGGGTTCATATTTGTTATCTTTAGCTCAACTCTCTCGCAGCTCAATTAATTTGGTAAATTTTGAGGTCGCCGCAGTTTTGTTGCTCTATTACCCACTGGGGCAGTGGCCTAGCGAGAGCTATGTCGGTGCCGGGGCGGGCAACAAGGTATCGGACGTGCCATTTCCTGGCAATATCGCGCAACGTTTCCGGATCCGTGGTACTGAAGAGCAAGTCGTTATCGTAAAGCAGCGTTCTAAACCACGGGAGCACTATCTCGTTTCGCGCCAAGTAACCCTCGAGAAGTACAGGACGCTCGGACAGCGCAGAGTAGCCATAGGAGCGCCCGCGTCCGTCCTCTGTCATATTCAGATCATGTTTGTTGGTCGCGAACACATCTCCTGGCGCCATGAATTCGCCGAGACGCCGCAGCCCACGAACTTCGCCAGCTGAAAAAGTTATGTCAGTATGAACCAATCCCCTTGCATATTTGACCCAGTCCGATGACCAAGCCAGAAATCCCGACATCAGCACGATCATGAGAGCCGCCGAACCGAGCCTCGAAAAACGGCGGTTGTGCTTCATCAGCGCGGATATGGTGGCCAGGAGTGCGAGCGATAACGAGGCCAGCAGGAACTTCGGGAGGAAGTAGTTGATTCCTGTCTTGCTGTGAGTTGCATAAGCGACAACGCCGATCAAGAAACCGCAGGCGACAAGCAGGATCATCCCCTTTATTGCAAGTCTGAGCCAATCAGCGACTATTTGGAGACGTTCGGCATCGTGCCACCATCCGGAAGTCATCCGGGAAAAGGCAAAAATGCTGAACATGCATTGCAAAAAATAAATGCCGTATTTCTCGTTGGCGTCTTTGAGGCTGAGCAGGAGAGTGAACGCGAGAAGCCCCACGACGCTAGCCATGAACAGGACAGAAAGAGGCTCCTTCCAGGATTGTGAGATCCAGCGGAAGGCCACAATGCGAAATCCTAGCGCAGTCAAGAACCACATTAAAAGCATCCACCATTGCGTACTTGCGTGCTCTTTGAGCATCACTTGCGCCGCGTCCGGGGATTGGCTGTAACCCATAATCTTCCAAGCTCCGAGAAACAGGCCTGACATGAGCACGAGCGGCAGCCACGACTGCATCTCCCTGACACGCCCCCAGAACAAGAGAATGCCCGTTACCCCGAGGCAATACAAGGCAGCAACCGGGTGCACCGGAACCACAAGTGCTGGTAGCGCCAGCAAAGTGACGCCTCGCGAGGTAATTGCCGAATCCCGCGCCTTTTCAGCCAGACACAGGCCCATGACTGCCGTGATAGCACCCAGACCATGGAGCACAGAATGTCCGCTCAGCAGATGATCGTAGGGAATTCCCGCGGCGAGCATCCGTTCGCTGGTTGTCTTGAAGAATAAAGATCCGATCAGATTGCCTGAACTGTAGGGTGGACCGTCAAAGGGGATCAGCAAGAGCAGCGGACCGTAGAAGAAAAGTCCGGCGACGGACATTATGGCCCCAAATTTTGCGCCGGTCGCCTTCAGTGACAGGAGCGTGCCCAGTCCAAAGCATGAGAGCACAAGCGCCCAAATCGAAGCGCCGCGCGTCACGCGGGCCACGGCGTCCCCAAGGTCGAGTTTGTCGAGGCTGGAAATGGCAGCGGCCGGTGCATAGGGTCCAAAGTGGTAAAGAAGTTCGGCAGTGACTGTTCCGGGAGTTTTAGGTGGACTCTCGCCCCTCTTGATGCTCGCAGCCATTGCGTGGAAGTATTGCGTATCTATGTATTTCCAGTTGAAGCTCCCGTCGCGGCGCTGGACGAGGTCGTTCGAAGCCGATGGAAGGAAACACACCGCGCAGATCAGGGCGGAAAAGATGGCCAGCATCAAGCCATAGGGAACAGTGCTTCTCGCCCAAGAGGCACGATCTCGCCAGAGGCAGAGTGCTCCAACCGCCATCAGTCCAAGCCAAAGAGCGGGGGCCCAAATCAGTGCCTGCCCCAGCCTGAGCCAGAACGCGGTAAGAGCCGAGACCGCCAGGATGCCGAGCGCTGGAGCGAGAAAAATGACCGGGGTTCGGGCAGAAGCAGGCAGCGCCATACTGACGATGCAGTAGCCGATCGCGAAGACTACAACTGCGTACCCGAGAAAATTAAGGGCGGCCCACCACCCGGCGGTATAAAGCACCGCCGCTATCCATGGCAGGAACACGAGCCCCATCGATGGGAATATCCGGAGTTCGGAGCAGAAGAGGACCTTTAGTCCCATAATTCGCCCCTTCTCCGCGCCCTCGGACCGCCCCAAGTCACCCGCGAGTTCTCCATCTGGCGGCTGAAGCAGGCGGTCGTGTTCCGCAATCCGAACCCGATTAGTCAAAACATGATCTCCAGTTCGCCCTTAACGTATGCGGCAAGACCGTAACTCCGTTGGCGAAACCCATGAGCGTTCACAAAACAATCGGGTTGGTCAAACCAGGTCAATCAGTCCTTTGGCGGCCCACCGCTGAAGGTACTCAAGAGTCGCCTCTTCCGGCAATCCGACGTGATCGGCGATGGTCTTGACGCTGGTTGGGCGATCCAAAGCGGGCAGGAAGTCCATGAGGCATCGCATCCGCCGCTGGTGATCGGACGGCGAATCACCCAAGGCAACCTGACCATAGTCAACGTAGAGGTCATATTGTGGATTAGAGAGGCAGATGTTGCCCTCGAACTTCTTTATGACCAGGGGCGAGGCTTCCAGCCGATCCACAGCTCGGATCAGGACCTCGACTGCCTGATTAAGCGAGGCTTCCTGGATTATCTCCACACTGTCATGGCTCGAATGGTACTCGGGATATGGAAATCGCGAGAAAGATACCATTGGGATCCCGTAATTCTCCCAGACATACTCGTCGTTCACGATGATGCTATCGAACGGACCGGTGCGATAGTGAAGACCCATCTGGTCGAGGCCGGCCTTGATGGCATGGAAGGTATTGACATGGCTTCGTCGAGATTCCTGGAGTGCAAGAGGGGTCGCCGATCCAAGCATTTCCAGGAAGATGCCCTCTAAGATCTGGCTACGTTCCGACTGGCTCAGTCCGGAAAGATAGAACTCCGAACCAATGATGCCCGGTGAAAGGATAAGTGAATATGTAAACCTGGTTTTTCGACCCTGCAGGCGGCGCAAGGCCTCAATGCCGACGACACAGCCGGCCAGCCCATCATTTGCCACCCCTGCGTGATCCAGATTGCCGCCAAGTGCGATCGTAAAATCGAGCGATCCTCGGTGCTTATATTCGAGAATCTTTAGCGTGCCCGGAGCTTCTCTTGTGCGGATCACGACTTCGTAGTCGCCCGGGGTAAGCTGATCGAAGAGCCGCTTCGGGATGCAGAATCCCCAATCTCTTTCCCAGCTTCTGAATTGCTGCCGGTAATGAAAAGGGATTGAATCTTCATGGCGATGATCATAATGGAGATGCCGTCGGAGTTCATCCAAGCTTACCGTGCCGCAAAAGCTCTGCGAGAGCGCAATCAGACAAAGAGGATGGACACTACCGTCATAAATTGTGCGGCCATCTTTGACGATTCTCGCTTCTTCGACATCCCAGGAAGGAGGAATGACCCATCCGTTGTGCTGGCGGGAACTCGGCACGGAGATTACTCGAAACGGAAGCTCCTCGCGAAGGTAGTCCACCGCCTGATCGTAACCGTGGGAACAAACAGCCCGATTAAGCGGTGTGAGATCCCGCAAGATTTGCATCATGTTCTTCATGCCATTTGTTTTCGAGAGGGCTAGCTGGGCAAGTCGTTGGTGTCCACACGCGGGAGCGTCAATGGATTATCGATGTCCAGATCGGCAACACGGGCTTCCGCGGTAAATCCCAGCCGACAGTGACGGTCCCGCAGTATTTGAAGGAGTGAATCGTTGAATCCACCATAGGGATAGCACATGGTCCACTCCTTTTGTCCTACTCCCAATTTCTGAAGGAAATCCCGAGAGCGATCGATTTCAACGACCTGCGCTTCTGGAGAAACATGATTCAACCAGGCGTGACTATATCCATGGCCGCCGATGTGCATTCCATGGCGCCGCAGGCACGCGATCTGGTCCGCTGACATGTATAATTCGCAGGCGAAAGCAGCCTCGTCGGCGGTAACGTGCTCGACGAACAGGCGCCTCACGATTTCCCCCCGGACCGGCCCGGGCAGTTCCCGTTGAAGGAGGCGCTTGAGTATGGTCACTTCGCTAGAATCGTAGCGATTCTTCCCCATCAGTGCCGAAAGATAGGCTTCCTTGGTCTTGAGCGCATGCTCCGAACGAAATTCCGCCAGCGAGGAGAAAACCTGGTCGAGCAGAATCCCGGCGTCGGGGACGGAGGCGAGAACAAATTGGATTTTGTTGACGTCCAATACCACGTCCTCCGCGACCGTCTGGGCCGAAGGAAAGAAACAGCCTTGGATGCCACGCGCGTCCAGCATCGGGAAGACATTCGTAAAGTGATCGATATACCCATCGTCAAACGTCAATAGGACGGAGTCCTTCGGCAATTCTTTTTGGGCAGGTGATAACGCTCTTATCAGATCCTCGACCGTAATGGGCGTGTAGCGCGCCTGGATGTAATCGAGTTGCCGGCCAAACCCCTCGACCGAAAGGCCCTTGATCGCAGGAAACCGCGAATGCTCGAGGTCGCGCACGTAGTGGTACATCACAATGGTTACGTTACGGCTCATACGCGTCCTGCGCTAGTCTGCTGGGCAGCGAGAATGTCAGCAATCTTGCTCGCAGCCGTGCCATCGCCGAAGGGACTTGGCGCGCGCTCGACTTCCTGGGACGGCATAAGCGTATCCAGGACGGCGGGGATTATGCGGTCCCTGTCCGTTCCCACCAATTGCGCCCAACCCGATTCGACGGCTTCGGGACGTTCCGTGACATCGCGCATCACCACAACCCGCTTTCTCAAAGACGGGGCTTCTTCCTGAATACCACCCGAATCGGTAAGAATACTGGTGCAGTGTTTCATCAGCCACACGAATGAGACATAGTCGATGGGGGGCAGCAAATGCACGCGGGGCAGGTTGCCAAGCATTTCGTGCGCCGGAGCCTGGACTTCCGGGTTTAGATGGACGGGGAAGATGAAATCACAATCCGGTGCGAGGCTGGCGAGATCGCGGATGGCTAAGAAAATGTCGCGTAGCCCCTGGCCCTGATTCTCTCTTCGATGCGCTGTTACCAGGATGAACCTTGCAGGCAGTTTCGGGAAACGTCCACCTAGTAATGGCTGTAGCTGCCCGGAATCCAGGCGGGCGGTGATGTCCTGCAAAGCGTCAACAATGGTGTTCCCGGTAACGAAGATCTTATCTGGCTGCACGCCCTCGCGAAGGAGGTTCTTACCGGATCGCTCCGTGGGGGCAAAGTGGAAGTCAGCGACCCGTGACGTAAGAGTGCGATTGATTTCTTCCGGGAAAGGCGCGTGTTTGTCGAATGATCGCAATCCAGCTTCCACGTGCGCCACCTTGGCACGATTGTAGAAAGCCGCCAGCGATGCCACCAAAGTGGTCGTTGTGTCCCCTTGCACAACGACGATGTCCGGCCTTTCGTCGCGGAACAACACATCCAGTTCCGCCAAAGCGCGCGCGGCAAACGCTGCTAACCTCTGCCCGTGCTGCATCAACTTCAGATCAAAATCAGGGCGAATTGAGAAGAGGTCTATAACCTGCTCGACCATTTCCCGATGCTGTCCCGTTACGCAAACACTTGACTGAAAAACATCTGGGCGAGCACATAACTCCCTGACCACGGGAGCCAGTTTGATGGCCTCTGGCCGCGTGCCGAAAACCGTGATGACCCGGAGAGACCGCCTAACCATGACACATTGGAGACCAGGCCTGCTGCGAGTGCAGCCCAAATCGCAAACCAGATTGAGTAACCATTTCCCTAGCGGCTCCTGAGAGACTTATTGCGCGCAACTGCGACCTGCATAGCTTCCCGTCAGGGAGCTCTCGGCGATAGCTGGAGAAAGGGCGTACCTCTGATGGCAATAACCATCAGAAGGACCAGGCAAGCCAAACTAAGCCATGCACCCAAGCGCTCCGGTAAGCTGCGCGGCACTTCCAAAATGAGGTGGGACTGACCTGCCGGAAGCAAAAGCTCCATCAGTCCGCCCGCTGACCCTGCGTACAACTCTACCTTGCCAACTGGAACGGTTCGCGCTCGCCACGCAGGATAGTAGAACTGTCCGACTTGGAGGGTGCAATCGGTTTCGCAGCGGGCCTCGATCTGAATCGACCGCGGCAGGACTGCCGTCACCGACGCGACCCCTGAGCCTCTCTCCACCGTCACATGAACTTTCTCGTCGTCAGGAGGTTTAACCAAGAGAGCTTGCTTGGGATCGACCTGCATATATATCTCGCGTGCGGAGTCCATTTCATCGCGGAACTGGTACGACTCCGTTGAGCGAAAGGCAGAAACGGTGTTTCCCATCCGCGCGGTCTGTGCGGCCACCACTCCCCATATCCCGAGGGCTACCAGCGCGCTTGCCAAACCGCGCCGCAGCGACACCGTTCGCAGGCCAGAAATCGCGAGCGCGGCAAGACCGGTTGTCGCGGCCGCTAGCAACGCATTCAAACGCCAAGGGAACTGAATGTTCCAAAGGAGGGGCACAGCTTTCCAGACCATCAGGCTCCAGCTCGTCATCATGACATAACTCGCCAGCGCGAGAACCATCAGGAAATCGGCTAGCTTATTGTGGCGGGAATTTCGAATTGACCAGTAGCACATCACTGCTGCCTCGAAGGTCAGGAAGCTGTATAGAAAAATCTCCGCGCGCTGCTCGATTAGGTACGGCGAAAGCGGCAGGGCCCCGGGAACATCCCCGGTGGATAGTACGTAGCCAGCCAGGGCGGCGCGCAGCAAGGCGGCAATGGCAATGATGCCCACAACCAAATGCAACCACTTCGGCCGCTCCCGGCGCGAGCGGAACCAGACGACGCCGATGAATACTGCGGTCGCAAGCCCGATGAGCCGCGCAGCCATGCCCAAGTGCAGCCAACCGGGAGCCCCGACAGTGTTTGGAAAAGTGGAAGCATTGAAGGAGAACATCTGGCTGAGGGGAGAAGCGTTTGCACCCTGCGTCAGCAAAAAGTTTTCCGGATGGAAAAACCGGCGTTGAGCCAAAAATGGGAGGGTGTACACCCCTGCCAAGCCCGTCGCGAGAAGGAACGCAGCAAGCACCTGACAGGCCGACAAGACGCGCCGTGCGGGCGCGACACGCCAGACCGCGTAAACAAGTAGTACCGGAGCCAGCAGGACAGCCGTGAAGAGGTGCGAGACGATCACCAGCGCGAATGCCACCGCCAAACCGGGCACCGCACGGCGTGAACCCGCGGCCATCCGCTCAATGAAATAAAACGTCAGCGGCAGAAACGACAAGGCCCAGAATTCCCCTATCGCAGCACGCAGGTAGAGATCGATGGTCAGAAAATAAGGCAAAGTCAGGTATATGACTGCTGCCAACATGGCAGTGAGACGGTCGGTGAATGTTGCGCACCACGCATAAGTAAACAGACCTGCCAGAATCGCCGCCAGTGCCAGGGCGAGTCCCTGGGTGCGAGTTTCCTCGTAGGAACCCCAGTGATTCGGGATGATCTTGCCAATACCCCACGGCACGTAATATGGAAGCGGATACTGGGCGAAGAACACCCCGCTTCCTAGACCGCGATTCATGCTGATTATCCACCGCGGGTACCAGTCGCCCTGCGCAATCTGCACGTTGAAATAGTGCTGATAAAGGATGTGGGTGTTCGTGCTGTGTCCGAGAGGCAAACCTCGCCGTATGCAAGGATAAGTAAGCGCCATTGCGACAACGATGAGCACCGCCACATGCGCCCAAGTGGGGCCAGTAACGACCGAGGTGTTATGCTCGTCCGGTTTTTGAAACGAATATGTCACGTCTACACACCCAGACTCACGCCTATCAATGTTAAAGAAATTTTTTAATCCAAATCACAGCGCCTGCGGATG
The DNA here is from genome assembly GCA_049589635.1 of Terriglobales bacterium. GTDB lineage: Bacteria > Acidobacteriota > Terriglobia > Terriglobales > Acidobacteriaceae > Acidiflorens. Next base: position 8,264 of record JBAWBE010000148.1, on the reverse strand, counting down.
CAGTGGATCGGGAGTATCCCCGAGCAAACACGCTCCCCTCCCTTGGGGGCGGAGGCGTTCAGAAACCCATCCTGCGCCGTAACATAAGAACCAATGTACGTTGGATGGTTGAACTTACATGCATCTTACTCTCGCCTTCCTTCAAGTCGTACCGCAAATTGATCGGCGTTTCCCCGAAGACAATCTTCATGCGGCGAAGCTTCAGCAATAGGTCCATCGTGCATGAAAAACCCTGCTCATCGAAAAGCTGGTCCCCGTACATCTGCAATGCCTGTCGTAGCACATTGGCCCGAACAGCTCGATAGCCGCAGGTAAAGTCGCGAACTCCGCGCGTCGGAAACAAGACGCGGCACAGCCAGGAAGCGCCGACGCTTAGCACTTGCCGGTAGGGGGGCACGCCACAAACCGTGGCCCCGGGTCGGAAACGAGAAGCGACAACGACGTCGCAGCCACCGTCAATCAGCGTCATCATCTCCAAAATAACGCTCGGGATGTGCGTCCCATCGGCGTCCATCGTCACAATTACATCCGCGTCCTCAGCGCGTTTCAAAGCCTCCAGTAACCCATCGCGAACGGTCTCTGCCAATCCTCGGTTTCGCGGATGTTGAACGACGGTGAGGGGATATTTCCCTCTGCACTCGTCAAGCACGTCAGCGGTTATATCCGAACTTCCGTCGTCCACCAAAACTATTTCATAACGCAGCCGGGTGTTGCCCATGCAGGCGTCGATGCCAGCGAAGAGAGGACCTAGATTCAGTCCCTCATTGTATGAAGGCAGTACCACAATCACCTTGCCTTGGGCCCGCCTTTCAGGCGTCGCAGTCGCGCCAGTGGAGCTTGGAATCACTTGTAGCGAGTCATGTAATGACATGTATGTTTCTCCTCAATGCTCCTGAAAGATTTGTCCAAGAGCTCAAGCGTGACATGTTCCTCTTCCTCGCTCAAGCTTCTTCGCGACCCGCTTCCCCAACTGGATCAGCGGCTCCTCCAGAAAGTGGTAAAGCGCGACCGGCAGCGAAACCACCAGCGCCGCGAACATAGGAAGCCTGGCGGCGCGCGGAAGAACGTGGTGCAGCCGATCGAACATAAGCCAGATGCAGAAGAAATGGGTCAAGTAAATGCCGTATGAGTATTTCGCGATGAGACGACTGGGTTCGGTAAGCCAGGGCGCCGAGATCTGCGCGAAGAATGGTGCGGACGCGCCAAGTGCCAAACATGCGATCCAGCCTCCAATCCATGAGTTGCGAGCCAAGTTTTGAGTCCACAGGTACAGCAATACTACACCGATGACCACTCCGGGCCAGACAATAGCGGGAAGTTGCCGACGCGGCGTTCGCTGCAATTGATAGGCGATTACACCTGGCAAAAAACAGGGAACATACAGCAGGAATTTGTTGCCGTCTCCTCCAACGTACGCCAGGAAGGCAAGACCAGCGAGAACCGACAACAACCAGCCGGCCATAAGCCTCCAGCACAACTTATTCGGATATAGCAAAAGAAACAGGCACGGTAGGAAGAGATACATGGCCATCTCATAGGGCAAGCTCCAAGTAGGGCCAAGTATTGAATCCCGGGGACTCTGAACAAGCAGCAGATTTAAAACGACCAGCGCGGGATGAAGCGGCATCGCCACAAACTGCCCGCTGTGCAATTCAGCCATCGGCAGCCGGAAGGCGACTACAAGGCAAATGACGAAAATGCTTAACGGAAAGATGCGAAAAATACGGCGCACCATGAACGAGCCAAAGAGTTCAGCCGCTGTCTGATTCTTCCACTGCCTTTCGAGAGAGAGCATTAGCACAAAGCAGGTATGGACGAAAAAGATCTGCACGCCCATGATCCCGGCAAAGATTATTCTCAGAGGCCCCCAGTCCGTCAGTCCGAGAAAATAGGTTAAATGCCCGAATAAGACGAGCAGCACGGCGACGGCGCGCATAAAGTCCATGTTCGGCAAATCGGTGCTGGCGAACGCCGAGCGACCGGCACGAATGCGTTCTGCCGACACGAAGGGTTCCGCGTATGTTGGCATGAGAGAATTACCGCCCTGGCAACGGGCTACTCGATCCTGTAGATCCTGAGGTCGCCACAGTTTTGCTGCTGAACCAGCCATGGGGGTAAGGGCTTGGGCAGGGCAATGTCCGTGCCCGGACGGGCGACAAGCCAGAGAACGTTCCAGGTCTTGGCAAGGTTTCGCACCGTTTCGGCGTCGGTTGTAGTGAAGATCAGATCATTGTCGTGGAGCAAAGCGTTGAAAGCCGGGCTGTCTATCCGGGTGTGATCGAAATATCCCTCGAGAAGCACCGGACGCTCGGAGAGCGCAGCATACGCGTAGGAGCGGCCGCTCTTGTTCGCGAGGCTATCCACGTCATGTTTGTTCGTCGCAAACCGCTCGTCCCGACCCGCGAGCTCACCGAGGCGCTTCAGGCCTTTGACCTCGCCAGGCGAAATGGTTACGTCCATCTTCATCCGTCCCATACCGAAATTGAGCCAGGGAGTAATCCAAGCCAGAAAGCCGATCATTAGCACGCCCATGAGCGTCGCGGAGACAACCATTGAAGAACGGGGACTCCACTTCATAAGTGCCAACGCTCCAGCTATTACTAAACCGGATACGATGAGCGAGACCATTTGTGCGCGATTGTAAGATATCCATGCGTCGCTATGAGTTAGGCGATCGAGTACTCGCATCAACAAAGCATAAGTGATGAAGAAGAATACAGCCTTGCCCGTTAACCGAAGCCACTCCGTAATCCACCGGGCGCGTTCGGTGCCGCGCCACCAGTCAGACGTAAGTTGGGAGAAGGCAAGTATGCTGAACATCGAATCGAGATAATACATTCCGTAACGCTCGTTGCTATCAAGTTGGATCGAAAGGTTAAACAACAGCAGACCAAGAGTAGTGGCGATGACCAAGGCGGAAAGAGGATCACGCAAGGGCTGTGAGATCCAACGGAAGCCCACGATTCGGAATCCCAAGCCAACCGTGAAACACATTACAACCCACCACCAGTACGTTTCGGGATGCCTATTGATAGTCGCACCCGTCATGTCGGGGGAATGGCTATAACCCATAATGTGCCAAGCTTCAAGAAACAGGCCGAACATCAGCATGATCGAGAGCCATGAACGCGCCTCTCCGAGCCGACCCCAATACAAGAGAATGCCTACTATGCCCAAGCAGTAGAGGGCAGCCACCGAGTTCACTGAGACAACGAAAGCAGGCAGCGCCACCAACATGAGTTCCCGCCAGCTTGGGAATATTCCCTGCTCCCTCCGAATCAGGCATACACCCATGATCGCTGTGACGGCTCCTAAGCCGTGCAGCATTGAATGTCCGAGGATCAGATGGCTGAATGGCCCTCCATCGGCCGGTACGGCCACTGTGGGAATCACGAAAAGGATTGCGCCAGTCACATAGCTGGACCCGTTCAGCTCATTGGTGAATAGGGACAGCAGCGACCCGTAGAAGAAAAGGCCTGCAACAGACATCACTGCGCCGAATTTTGTGCCATTGGCCTTGAGCGATAGGAGCGTGCCCAATCCGAAGCACGAGAGGACCAATGCCCAGAGCGATGCGCCACGCGTGACGCGGGCGAAGGCATCGCCCAGTTCGAGTCCGTCAAGGCGGGAAATGGCCGCAGCAGGTGCATAGGGTCCAAAATGGTAACGGAGTTCTTCAGTCGATGTGCCGGGTGTTTTCGGAGGGCCGTCGCTGTTTTTGATGCTCGCAGCAACCGAGTCGAAGTATTGCGTGTCCACGTAAATCCAATTGAAGCTCCCGTCGCGACGGACGACGGCGTCGTTACGAGCTCCTGGAAGGAAGAACACTGCGCAGATCAGCACTGAAAGTACGACCAGCGCACCGCCGTAGCCGACGAAGCTTTTCGCCCAGAGAGCGCGATCGCTCCAGAGGCTCACCGCACCGGATGCCATCAGTGCGAGCCAAAGTGCAAGGGTCCAGGTAAGCGGAAGTCCCAGCCTCAGCCAGAATGCGGTCAGGCCCGAGATCGCCAGAATGCCGAGCGCGGGCGCGAGAAATATTGCTTGGGTTCGGGCGGAGGCAGGCAGCGCCACGTTGACGATACTGTAGCCGGCCGCAAAAATGATCACCACGTACCCTAAGAAGTTCACCGCACCCCAGGCTCCTGCGGTAAATAGCACCGCGGCAATCCAAGGCAGGAACGCGAGCGCCATAGTTACGGGGATCCGGCGTTCGGAACTCAAGAGAACGTTGAGACTCATATTTGGACTTACCAAGCGCTCAACCCCCCATCAACCACGAGACAATGGCCAGTAACATAACTGGATGCGTCCGAAGCCAGATAGACCAGCGCGCCCACCATTTCATCTGCTTGCGCCATGCGTCCGAGCGGCACACGAGCCGAATAGCGTGCCTTGAACGTGTCGTTTTGTCCGCTCTCCACCCCCGCCGGAACCAGGGCGTTCACTCGGATCCGCGCATCACCCCAATTCGCCGCCAGGTAACGAGTCAGTCCAACGACCGCTGCCTTGGAAGTTGAATACACTGCGGGGTTGCTGATCTGGCGGCCGAGATAGAACGATCCTTCATAGATCCGCTTGTCTGACGACACAAGGCCATAAATTGACGAGGTCTGAATGATGCTTCCACCAGTTCCCTGCTTTTGCATCTGCCGGCCGACCGCTTGGGCAACCAGGAACAAGCCGTCTACATTAACGGACATGATCTTGCGCCATTCGGACAGCGAATATTCTTCTGTACTGGCAAAAAATGCGTCCAGATCGGCTGACTTGGAAGCGGCATTATTGTGGAGGACATGGATGGCGCCAAAACGTTTGATCACCTGGTCTACCATCTTGCCAACAGACGCGGGATCGGCGACATCGCATGCGATGCCAACGGACGGCGAACCGTAATCACTCTCCAGTTCTGACGCGAAGGCGGTGCATCGATCCGGATCCAGATCTGCCACCACTACTTGTGCACCGAATTCAGCAAGACCCCGGCAAAACCGCTGGCCGAGAATGCCTACCGCACCGGTGACAATGGCGGTCTTTCCTGTTAATTCAAAAAGAGTCTTATAACTGGATTTCATTGAGAAGAACTTCCCTGTTTTCTGCGCGGGCCATGCGACCCGCGATGAGCACACGCATGATTTCGAGGGTCTGCTGGGGCGGTATAGCCGGCCGCCCCGTCTCTACGGAGTCCGCAAACTGCCAAAGCATTCGGCGGAACATCGAGAAATTGTCGGTAATGTCGAACGTTCCCGTCCGCAACGTTCCAAAGACGTCAACGTGAAAGGTCCGCGCACATTCGCCCAAGGCATCGATCTGAATCAGCACTCCGTCATCCAGGCGCACCACGGCGGAGGCATGCTCGACCGGCAGCATCCGCACCGAGACCGGACGCGCAAGCCGCATCGCCAAAATCGCCTCCAGCAAATGGACACCATATTTCTCCCAGGACAAGACAATTGCTCCCCGGATCAACTTCAACCGGCCATAAGCCGCCAGATCGGCTCTAGCCTCATCCAATTCGCGGCAATAACGCATGCCCGAACAGGACATTAGTTGACCACTTTCAAGAAACGGCTTTAAGGCCCGCAATTCGGATACTTCGACGCTCAGCGGCTTGTCGACGAATACCGGAAGACCAGCCTCGAGAAACGGCAGCGCCATTTGAGCATGAGTCTCATAATCATCGCGGGCGATGATCACCGCATCCACTTTCCCCAGAAATTCGCGATAGTCGGCTACCTCATGGGGAATGCGACACGCAGCACATAACCTCTTCGTGATTTCCGGATCCTGAGTCCATGCGTGCGTGATCTTCCAGGCCCCCAGTCCAAATTCTGACGCATGACGCCGCCGAACGTAGTCATAAATGCCCGGCCAACCAGATGCCGCCAGCGCGTCCGGGTCGTACCCATTAATAATGGATCCGTAGGAAAACGGGTGACCATTCCCCTCGCTGACTCCGATGATCCCAAAAGATTTCACCAAACTCCCCATCCGCCATCGACGTGAATGTCCTGTCCCGTGATGTAGCTCCCGGCATCGGAGCACAGCAACGCAACCGCTCCCTTCAGATCGTCGGGATGGCCAATCCTGTTCATCGGATTCTTGGAGGCCAGGCGTTGCATGAATTCCTTGTGTGCTTGAGTCGGCGGATGAGGATACGCCCCTGGACTTACGGCATTCACGCGAATGCCATGGGGCGACAAAAAGCTGGCCAGATACTTTGTGAACTGGATCACACCAGCTTTCGCTGCCCCGTAACTCGGCGGGTTTGCAAATTCCTTTCCATCGTACATTCGATAGTCAGGTGCAAGATGACTGTATAGAGAGCCAATATTAAGGATCACTCCCCGGGTCGCTTTGAGGTCGGGAAACGCCGCCTTAGTCATACGAAAGACGGAGTTTAGACTCATGTTGATGTCATATTCCCAGTCTTCTTCGGTGATGGACTCCCAGGAATTCTTCTTGCCCGACCACGCATTGTTCACGAGAATGTCGATGGCCGGGAAGTGCTCATGCACACGGGCAAAGAATTCCGCAGCAGCGCCTTTCTTCATCACGTCGAGCTGCAGCGCAACCGCCTTGATCGAACCGCCGGTTAGCTGGACTATCTCCTCGCATTTCTTCTCGCACTTTGCCTTATCCCGGCTGGCGAGCACCAGATTGGCGCCCAGTTCGGCGAGCGTCTCGCTGATAGCGGTGCCCAAATAGCCTGCGCCACCAGTAACTACCGCCGTTCTACCTTTTAATGTGAGTAACTGCTGTAATGATCTATTCATAAATTCGATTTCTTCAATAATGCTTCAACGATCATGAAATCAATGCTGTCATCGATGTCCTGTGATCGCTCGCGAGGCATCAACACCGCGCCCAGCTTTCCGACTAATAGAGACTTGGCTTCTTGCGCGAGCAAACTCGCACGAAACACATATACCGCGCCGTTCAACTGGTAAGCCTTGGGTAGCTTCTGCCGCGGCAACCATGGCACCGCACCAGGAATGAACACTTCCGGTAATCCGTTCACCAGCCGCCACGCCCGGTGTGGATTTAATTCAGCCTCCTTGAAAGTCGCGACTGAATCATACCCTCCTTGTGCGACAAGTTTCAGACAGTCCCGCACATCCTCTGGCGTCCGCAACGGACAAGTCGCTTCGAGCAGGATCATCCATTCCGCGGTCTCACCCTCTGCTTGCAATGTCTGCAGAAGTTCCTTAAGGGCGTCAATCACGAGCGCTTCGTCGGTAGCAAGATGCGGAGGGCGCGCATACACCTCCGCGCCAAACTCGCGGCCTACGGAAGCAATCTGGGCGTCATCCGTTGAGACGATGATGCGGTCGATCTCGCTCACCTGTTGCGCAACTTCAATCGACCATGCGAGCAGCGGCTTTCCTCCAAGCGAGTGGACGTTCTTCCCGGGTACCGATTTGCTACCACCCCGTGCCGGGATCACCGCTATGAGTCGTTTCCCATCTAACATACCGTTGCTCCTGGGAAGCAGTTCGACAGACTCAGATTCCCAACCCCTCTCTTGAACCTCTAAGTGAGCCTTCCAGAGCGCTCATTCGATGGCGACATCGCGGAAAAACCACCAATTTCAAGTCTTACTTTTGAATCGAACGGCTTCCAAGGTGACTGAGATTCTCGATCGCTTTACGATATTCCGTCCATTCTCCGGTGTCGACCCAGGCATTCTCCCCGATCGGAAAGACGCCAATGCGGCCGCCCGACTCTTTGATTCGCGCAATAAAATCAGTCATATCGCACCGCGCATTTTCTGGAATCAGATCGAGACGGTCGCGACGCACCACATACATGCCGGTGTTCACGAGAAAGCTGTACAGCGGCTTTTCTGTGATGCGGCCTAGATTACCGCCCTTTTCCAATTCACATACTCCGTACGGAATGTGATAGTCCTTGAGCGATGCGACCAAGGTGAGGTCGTACTTGTTGTCCGCGTGAAATGTTACAAGGTCAGCGTAATCTGCCTGGATCACGATGTCACAATTGGTGACGATCAAATGGTCTGGCGTCGGCGAATAAAGCTCCCGGAGACTGCCGGCCGTACCGCGCGGTTCTTTTTCCTCCAAGTACGCCACGGAGTAGCTTGGGGCAAGCTCTTCAAAAAAGGATTTGAGGATCTTGGACTTGTAGTTGACCGAAAGGTGGAACCGATCCAGCCCGTAGGGGAGGAATTGATCGATGATGATTTCAATGACCGTCCTGTCTCCCACGGGGATGAGCGGCTTCGGGAGGACACTGGTGAAGGG
>JBAWBE010000147.1:0-13791 GCA_049589635.1 Terriglobales bacterium | reverse complement strand
GGCGTGGCCGATGCCTTGCGAGGCTCCGGTGACGAGCGCGACTCGACCTTCGAGGTTCATGAGCCCTCCGAAAGCCGGAATTATATATGGGTGAGAGATGTCGGGTCGCTGGAGTTTTCGCTAGCCTGCCTGCCCGGCGGCCCGGCGCAACGGCAACACATCCGATGGCGGGATGAAGATCTCTTCTATTTTGGCGACGAGGCCGCGCCTCGAATACGGCTTCGCCAGGAAATAGGTTCGCGACTGCGGCTCGTCGGCTGCATACTCCGCGTGGCTGTAGCCGGAGGTTACGAGCACTTTCAGGTTCGGAGAGCGTTGGCGCAAGTCTTCACCCAGCTGGCGACCGGTGCGGCCCGGCAGAATCATGTCGGTCATCACCAGATCGATGGGTTGAGTGGATTCGTGGTAGATCTTGATGGCGGCGTCCGCGTCCGCGGCCGACAAGACTTCAAAGCCCGCGCTCTCGAGGATGCTGCGGGTCGCTTCCCGGACGAAAGGTTCGTCTTCGACCAGAAGAACGAGGCGTGGCCAATGGGACGCCGCGGTTTGCTGGTGGCTACGCTGACGGATAAGCTCCGGTGTACGCTGACTGGCGGGGGGATACGGCCGAAGGGTCATACTGTCCTCTATTTCTCATTTCGTTCGCTATCTTTGGTTGCAATCGAAAGGCCTAGTCGTTGTGCGAAACGTGATTCTGGAGATTGCGCGAAACTTCGTAGGAAAGATGGCAGCTAACCAAACGTTCGCACTGAGAAACGTGGCTATTTGGGTGAGGTAAGAATCGTCTGATTCGGATCGATCACAACTTTGTGAACGCCTGCGGGGGCATTGAAATGGAATAGCGTCTCCGGCCCATCGGCCAACACTTCGCCCAGAAATACCAAGGAGTTACCGGCAACGACTCCGTAGACTGGGACCGCCGTAATGAGATTGTCGGGCGCATCTTTTTGCAGGATCAGGCCAGAAACGGCGGTTGCGCCATCCTTCGCGGTGATGCGAATTTCGCGGGTTGCCAGTTCAGGCAGTGCGGTACCGTTGATCCAGCCGTCTACGAACCAGGTCAGGTTGCGATGATTGCTATACCAAAGTGGGCGCGGCAGTTCCTCTTCGAAAATTTCGATCAAGTCATGCGTGCTCATGCTCTTACCGGCATAACGATCGCGGGCCTTGCGAAGAGCGCGGAAAAAGGGTTCGTCGGGATTTGCCGGCGCCTTCCGGGAATGGGAAGCCATTTCGGAATCGCGCAGCATGCAGCGCAGCATATGGAATAACCAGGTTCCGCGTTCGTAGGTGATGGCCTCGTAGCCGCCGGGAAAGTGCGACGAAATCAGGCGCTGGCCCAGGGTTACGGGGCCGGCGTCGCGCAACCACTCGTCATCTTTGTTTTTGCTGAGCAGGTCCTTACGATACTTTTCCATCACTTCCCGGAATTGCGCGGGATCCTTCTGCTCGAGCATCAGGAGCGAGGCATAGTTCGCGAGACCCTCGGCGAGCCACTGATCGCGATAACTCTTCCAGAGCACGAGATCGCCCCACCACTGATGCGCCGTTTCATGGACGAGAACCTGAACATTCAATTCTCGCGTCACCGGATCGAGATGCAGGTCTCGCTGCTCCTGCGCATTCAGGAATGCAGTGCTTGAAAGAAAGACAAGACCGGGCCAGCCCTGGCTCAAATCTCCAGGCATTTGCGTCAGGGCGAGCGAGCCGAAAGGATACGGGCCGAACCATCGAGAAAAGGTTTCGATTGCCCTCGCTGCGCGATCAGCTACGTCCTGGAGATCGCGCGCGGGCGAGGGCGCCGACGGCTGGGTCGGCACAATAATCGGCGCCACCGATTTGGTGTGAGGACGGGTGAGGACGGGCGGCGGGGTTACCTCCGGCTGCGGCTTGGGAAACGATCTCTCGACTCCTTTTGTGCCATAGGCTTCGACGAGCGTGTTGCCCGCTTTTGCCTCCGCGTGGGAGTACCTGCCGAGGTTAAACCCAGCTACTGGAATCGGGCGTTCGGAAATCCAATGGGAGGTTCTCTCGCCACTTGCTTCGTCCGTTGGCAAATCGGCGGCAGCGCGCGAGGTCTGTTTCCCGGTGGCCAACAGCGTCCAGCCTGCGGGGTAGTGGAAGGTCATGTCGAACTGAGCATGGTTGAGGCCGAAGTTCGGATACCAGGTGCCGCGCTCGCCGACATATAACAATCCACTCCCGGCATCCGACAAGACGTCACCAGCGTAGTGAAAGCTGAGTTTTAAGTCTTGCCCGCTTTTCAGTTCCGCGGGAAAAACGATTGCCACCAGATCGTTGCCCTTGCGGCGGAGCTGCGTTCCTTCGATCGCTGGATTCTGGATGAAGTCAACCACACGGCCGCTTTCCTCGACGGAATCGATTTTCAGATAGCGCGAAAGTTCAAACAGCAGAGTGCGCTGGCCGCCGTTGCGAACGCGAATATCCAGATCGGCATACGCTTTGAGCTGGGTGGGAGGATCGACCGATGCCCGAATTTTAAAGTTGGAGATGGCGACCTCATTGACGCGAGGCGTGGGCGCGGCCGCACCGCTCGGCGCGGGCGGCACAAATGAAGTCCAGATATCGAAGAATTCCTCGCCATCACTGACCTGCGCCTTTCCAGCCCACAAGGGCTCTCCGATCGCGGCATCCCAAAAGACTTCAAATCCTCCAAGCTTTTTGCCCAAGAGATGCGCGTGGAGCAAGGGCGGAAATTTTCGCTCCCGGCTATCCGAGGTCCTGGGTGGCAGAAAATGACTGAAGTCGAGGAGAAGGCGGGTGCCGTCGAACTCGGCCAGCTTGGGCATGTCTTGTTGCCATTGTTTGAGAAAGTCGCTGCTATCGGAAGCGGGCGATAAGAACGGCTGGAGCAGCTCGGCGGTGTCGTCGTTGAAGCGAAGATATCCCGAGCTGAATTGCTCTTCGAGAATCGCCATACCCGTGAACAGGGAGAGCGAAGCGCGCTCGACCCGGTTGGGAGGCTGGAGGAGGATCTCGCCGTCGCCAACAAAGAAAGCGCCGGTCGTGCGGCCGCAGATGTCTTCCGTGAACGCAAGGGTTCCGTCGTCGAAGGTCAGGTCGAGGCTGGGCCGATGAATTGAGGCGTCGCGCACATGGAAGACCCGGCTCGTATCCAAACCGACGGTGCGCAGGCGAGTGTAGAGATCGGCCGCCGTCTTCGGGCAATGGTCGGCAGGCGCCTGCGCCGAGGCTGGGGGGGAGGCAATTGTGAGGAGCAAAAGCCCGGCCATCAGCGACGCCAGCGGCAAGATCGGGTTCGACGTTCGTGGGTTAGAGCTGCGCGGGTTGGACGTCCGAGGATTGGACGTTCGCGAGTTAGAGCCGCGCGGGGTGGACGTCCGCAGGTTGGACTTGCGCCAACGCTGAATCAGCACCTTGGTCACCTACAAAGCCCTCCGCCCCGGTTGTTAGAATCAGCAAGAATGCGAGTGATGTGTCCCATTCTAGTGCTTCTGGCCGCGCTTTCCGCGCCCGCCGACGTCATTCATTTGAAAAACGGACGTACCATCTGGGCCGATCAAGTTCGAGAAGACAAAAATAAAGACCGCGTCGAGTATGACGTGGGCGAAGACACTTACGCCATTCCGAAATCGTCCGTTGAAAGGATTGATGCGGGCGGCGCGGCTCCAGTTACCGCGGGGCACGGGACGGCTGCTGCGGAAATGCCGGACTTTGCGCCTGCTACAACCTTCAGTCACGAGTCCGACCTCAACGAAAAAATCGTTCGCGAGGGAAAAGTCGACGCCGAAGCGCTGGCCGCGCTCGACCGGGCGGGGAACCCTGAACTCACTGCCACCGGATACTTTCTGGCGGGAAAGTACGAATCGGATCACGGCAACTTTCCGCAGGCAAAGAAGTACTACGAGACGGCACTGCGATTGCAGCCTGAGAGCCCGACTCTGCTGATCTATTACGCCGCCAGCCTGATGCGTACAGGGCAGTCGGCGCTGGCACTAACCTATGCGGAACACGCGGCGCGGGTTGCGCCGGACTCGCCGGATGCGCAGGGCATGCTCGGCTTTGTGCAATTTGCCAGCGATCATACGGCCGATGCGATCCGGTCATGGAAAAAGGCGTTGGCGCTGCGTCCCGACCCAATCATCAAACAGTATCTGGAGCGCGCCGAGCGCGAATCGAGTGCCGAGTCTTCTTTTTCGCAGCGCGAGAGCAGCCACTTCAATCTGCACTTCGAGGGCAAACAGACGAGTGAGAACTTCCGGCGCGAACTGCTGGCCACGCTCGATGCCGACTACGACGACCTGGTGCGCGACCTTGGCTACTCGCCGCACGACACGATTGTAGTTACGCTTTACACGCAGCAGACGTTCTTCGACGTAACCCGGGCGCCTTCATGGAGTGGCGCGATCAACGACGGGAAGCTGCGCATCCCGGTCAATGGCATGCAGAGCGTAACGTCGGACCTGGCGCACGTGCTCAAGCATGAGCTAACGCACTCCTTCATCGGACAAATGTCGAGCAACCGCTGCCCGACGTGGTTGAACGAAGGCATCGCGCAGATGGAAGAGGGCAAATCGAGCGCGTCCAACGGGCATGCGCTCGCACAACTCTTTGGCGCCGGAGCGGAAATTCCCTACAACATGCTGGAAGGCAGCTTCATGAATTTTTCGGCGCCCGAGGCGAGCACGGCATACGCCGAATCGTTGGCATCCGCGGAGTTTATTCGCGACACGTACGGCATCGGCGATATTCAGCAGATTCTTCAGCGCCTGTCGCAGGGCAGCGGAACTGAGGCCGCGCTGCGGGGAAGCATACATTCCGACTACCACCAGCTTCGCGACGAAATGGCGCGGTGGCTGGGGGACCGGTACGGGAAGTAGGGCGATGTCGCAGGGAGCGGGCTCGTTCTTAATAAACCACCCATGGTTCTCATCCCGTGCTTGACAAAATATAGTGATTTCACTATATTTAATGCCTGCCCATGACCGATGAACCGTTTCTAAAACCGGTAACTTGGGTCGGAACGAGCCTCAAAGACTTGCGAGAATTCCCCGATGCTGTACAGGACCATATGGGCTATGCATTGTATGTTGCCCAGCGTGGTGCCAAGCATCAGGATTCGAAGGTGCTGACTGGTTTTGGCGGAGCCGGAGTCGTAGAAATCATTAGGAACCATCGCGGGGACACATTCCGCGCCGTGTACACGTTGAGGTACGCGGGCGGCGTATATGTCCTTCACGCCTTCCAGAAGAAATCGAAGACCGGGCGGGAAACACCGCGCCGTGAAATCGAATTAATCAAGCAGCGACTGCGTCAGGCCGAAGAGATCGCCAGGGAGAAAAAGTTGTGAACCAGAAGAGGGGTTATAAGAATGGGAGCCCCAATGTCTTCAAGGACATTGGTGTGCCCAATGCAGAAGAACACTTGGTCAAGGCGCAGCTGGTATTCAAGATTAACACTATCTTAAAAGCTCGCGGCCTCAAACAGGTGGAAGCCGCCGCCTTATTCGGAGTCCGCCAGCCCGATGTTTCGAAGATGCTGCGCGGTGAGTTCCGGCAGTTCTCCGTGGAACGCCTGCTGCGCTTCCTTGTGGCGCTCGACCAGGATGTCAAAATTGTTGTAAAGCCACACCGTGACAGAAACCACGCCCCGGCATTGCAGGTTTTCTGAGGCCTATAGGCCCCGGGCGCCCTTTTTGGGGGAACTGGCGTGTTAGATCAGCGATCACAGACAAATCTCTTGCACACCTTTGGCCATGGAATCGCACTAAAATTTCACGTTCCTCAAAAAGGCCTTGTTTAGCCCTTCTGTCTCATTGCTCGTTCACCGGGATTGTGCTAACTTCGGCTCCTGATGAGGGCATTGCTTTCAAAACTGTTCAACTCGGCTCCCGGGGAGCCGGCGCAGATCGTTCACACGGAACCGCCTCCACTCCAGGGCGCCGATATGGCGATCGCCTTTTTCTCTCCCCAAATCGGGGGAGATGTGCACGCGTTTTTGCGCGTCAGCCCTACCCGTTTTCTTTTTGGAATGCTCGACGTGGCCGGGAAGCGCGAAACGAGCGTCCCGATTCTGGAAGCGGCGCACAATTGTTTCCTGAAGTCAGGTGAGCAGATATTTTCCGAGCCGGAGCTGAACGAGCCGGAAGCGATGATCGAATTGTCGCGGCGCCTCAATCTGGAAATTATGCGTGCAGCCGGAGGTGTTCGCAGTTGCCCCGCCTTCGCCGGTTGCTACAACGAGGAACTGGGGACGGTGTGCTACGTAAATGCCGGTCATACGCCCGGCCTGTTGCGCGACGAAACGGGAGTGGCCGAACTGCATGCCACCGGCCTGCCGTTGGGGCTATTCTCGCTGGCTCCGACCGACGCGCGCGTCGTCGGCATGGGATCGCAGTCTTCGATTGCCGTCGTTTCTCGCGGCGTAGTCGAGGCGGAGAGCAAAGACTCCGAATTTGGTCTGGGCGGCGTAAAGACTGCCATGGAGGCTGGACACGCATCGGCCAAAGATTTGTCGCAGCGCATTCTTGAAGACGTTCAATCCTTTGTTCACACCACGCCGAAGCACAATGACGTGATGGCGCTGGTGCTGACGCGGGCGGCGTAGGCTTTGGTCTTAGACTGGTGGTCGTTAGTCGTTAGTCGTCGGTCGTCGGGAACCCACACACTCTAATGACCTGGGTGGCGGATCGCGCCCACCCAAAACGCCGAGAACGACTGGCGACCGCCGACTGACGACCTCCTTCGATTTTGTCCCCGCGCCAATTCGGGCGTAAAATGCTAGAAAAACAACCTCTGGTTTAGCACAAGCTGCGGTAACCCCAGGTTTTCAAGAGAGCCTCAATGAACAGAACTAGACTGACCCTGCTATCGGCTGCGTTTGCAATCTTGCTTCCTATCGTCGTCACCGCGGATACGGTGGTCGAGGAGATTGTTGCTCGCGTTAACAATGGCATCATTACGCGCTCGGAATATGTGCGTAGCCGCGACCAGCTTAAACAGGAAGTTCAGCAGCAAGAACCGAGCGACGCGGATCGGATTTTTGCCGACAAGCAAAAGGACGTTCTGCGCGACCTGATCGACCAGCAACTACTGCTGCAAAAGGGCAAGGACTTGGGCATCACGGGCGACACCGAGCTGATCAAGAAGCTCGACGAGATGCGTAAGCAGATGAACCTGGAAACCATGGAGGACCTTGAGAAGGCGGCGCAAGCGCAGGGCGCGTCCTATGAGGAATTCAAGGAGAACATGCGCAACCAGATCATTACCCAGCGCGTGATCGGCCAGGAAGTTGGCTCGAAGCTAGCGATGAACAAAGAGGATGAGGTGAAGTTTTATAACGAGCACAAGGCGGAGCTGGAGCATCCCGAGCAGGTGCGGCTGAGCGAGATTCTGATTACGCCCAAGCCACCGGTGAAACCTGCCGGGCTTAACGGCAAACCTGAACCTCCGACGGAAGCAGAGAACGAAGCCGCGCTGGCGGCTGCGAAAGCAAAGGCCGACGACGTCCTCGCGCAGATTCGCAAGGGTGGAGACTTTGCGGACATGGCAAAGAAGCAGTCCGACGGCCCCTCGGCGAAAGAAGGCGGGGACCTGAACTACTTCAAGCGTGGCACGCTCGCAAAAGAGCTGGACGACAAGATATTTGCGTTGAAGGTCGGCGAAGTCACGGATGTGATTCGGACCAAGCAGGGCTACTTCATTGCGAAGGTCACCGAACACCAGATGGCTGGCATTCCGACGATGAAAGAAGTCGAGCCGCGCATTCAGGATGCCCTGTACATGGAGAGGCTACAGCCCGCGCTGCGCGCTTATCTGACCACGTTGCGTGAAGACGCGTACATCGACGTTAAGTCTGGATACCTTGACACGGGCGCGAGTGCCAGGCAGACGCAGCCGGTCGAGACCGCTAGCAAAGACCCAGACGATAAGGACGCAAAAAAGAAGCATAAGAAGCTCGGCGTGTTTTAAGGTAGGCTGCTGTGAGGGATAGCAGCCCGAAGGCGACCCCCTCGCCGACGGCTGCTGCGCACTAATTCAGCGCGTGTTTGTTTGTTCTCTATTCGCCGGCGCGTTTATCTGGCGGCAAGCGATTGGCGGAGGCTCATGAAAGAATTTTTTATCTGCGAGTGTCATCTCCAGGAAAACAAGGTCATCACCTCCTCTTTCGTGGTGGCATCGAAGCAGGTCAAACCGAAGAAGAACGGCGAGCCCTACTTGGCGCTTACTTTGGCCGATCGCACTGGACAGATCGAAGCCAAGATGTGGGACAACGTCGAAGAATTTATCGACGCCTTCGAGCAGGATGACTTCCTCAAAATCAAGGGCCTGGTCAATAAATACAAAAACCGTTTTCAGCTTACGATTCACAAGCTGCGGCGTATGGGCGAAACCGAGATCGATTACACCGACTACCTTCCGAAAACGACTAAAGATATCGGCGAGCTGTGGCGTACACTGGCGGATTTTGTCGGCACCTTTCAGAATCAACATTTAAAGTCGCTGGTCGAGTCATTCATGTCGGATCCCGAGATCGCCGAGCGTTACCGCAATGCGCCCGCCGCGAAGACACTCCATCATGCCTACATCGGCGGATTGCTCGATCACGTTGTGTCGCTCTGCCGTTCCTGCGATCTGATGTGCCGGAATTATCCGCAGATCAATCGGGACCTGCTGCTGACCGGGGCTTTCCTGCACGACATCGGAAAGATTCACGAGCTGACGTATAACCGCTCGTTTTCTTACACGACGCGCGGGCAACTTCTCGGGCACATGATTATTGAACTTGAAATGCTGCAGGCGAAACTGGCCAAGTTCCCGGATTTTCCTGGGGAATTGAAGACGCTGCTCGAGCACATGATCATCAGCCATCATGGGCAATATGATTTTGGCTCGCCGAAACTGCCGATGTTTCCGGAAGCGCTCATGCTGCACTATCTGGACGATCTCGATTCAAAGATGGAATCGATGCGGGCGCACTTCGAGCGTGAACTCGGAGCGGAAGGCCCTTGGACGAGCTACAACGCGTCGCTGGGACGTCCGCTGCTCGATGCGCGAAAATTTGAGCAGGGCGAAAAGGCAGCGGCTAAAGCCCATGGTGAGGAGCCTGCGGCTGCGCCATCGACTCCCGCCTCTACTGAGCACACGGACGCACCGGCTCCGGATTTGTTCAGCGAGCAGAAGGTATAGGGAAACCGTCGGCGGTCGGTGGTCGTTGGCAAGCTCACGATCCCCGACGACTGACGACCTCGACTTAGCGACCTTCGTGGACTTCTCGCGATTCACCACCATCAGCTTCGATTGCTACGGCACGCTCATCGAATGGGAGGCGGGAATTCTGCCGACACTACGCGCCGTGCTAGGCCGCCACGGAAAGACGCTGCCCGATGCGACGATTCTCGAACTCTACGGCGAATTCGAAGCCGGGGCCGAGAGCGGCGCATATCAGAGCTACCGCGACGTGCTGCAATCGGTGGCGCGGGCCTTTGCTGCGCGGCTGGGCTTCATTCCCACTCCTGTCGACATCAAGTCCCTGTCTGAATCGGTGGCGTCATGGCCGCCGTTCTCGGATACGGTTGCCGCGCTGCGCCAACTCAAGACGCGCTACCGACTCGCTGTGATCTCAAACATCGATGACGATCTATTTGCGGAGACGCGAAAGCATCTCGAAGTGGAGTTCGATGCCGTGATTACTGCGGAGCAGGCGAGAAGCTACAAGCCTTCGCTCAATAATTTTGAGATGGCTCTGAACGCGCTCGCTATTCGGCCGGAAAATCTGCTGCACCTTGGGCAAAGCATTTATCACGATGTTCTTCCCGCGCAATCGCTGGGAATTTCGACGGTATGGGTCAACCGCAAATCTGCCCGGTCCGGAGTCGGCGCGGTGCGACTCGCAAAGGGCCGGCCCGATCTTGAAGTCCCCGACCTGGCGACACTCGCGGCATTGGCGCTGAAGGATGGGTAGCGAAGTTCTCAGACAAAGCAAGAGCGATCTGAGATGAACGGATCCGCGCGATAGAATTACCAGGGAATTACATGGGAACCGGCGCTGGAAGAATCTTTCTTCGAATCGCCGCCGTCACGAGTTGAGCCTTGTTGTGGATGTCCAGTTTGCGCATCAGGTTGAACTTATGCGCTTCAACAGTCTTGCCGCTGACTCCTAGTTCGGCCGCCGCCTGCCGCACCGTGCGCCCTTCGGCGAGCAACCGCATCACTTCCTGCTCACGCGCCGTTAAATTGCTTCGGCGCATTGCCACTTGCGCTGTGGCCTCGCGCCGGGGAGCCTGCGGCCGCAACAAGTGAACAATTCGTTGACTCCAGGCGCGCTCGCCGCGGCCCACCTCCCGCAACGCTCCCAACAAAAGTGGCATGGGAGCGTCTTTCAGAAGGTAGCCGCTCGCGCCGGAGTGCATCGCCTGCCGCACATATTCCTTGTCTTCGCGCATCGTGAGGTAGACGATGCGGGCACTGGGGCAATGCTCTCCGATCAGGCGCGCCGCCTCAAACGACGACATACCGGGCATGCCGATTTCGAGCAGCACCAGGTCGGGGCGATGTTCGAGCGCACACTTCAACGCCTGCGCCGCGTCGCCGGCTTCGCCTACGACTACGAAATCGTTGGTGTCCTCAAGCAGGCGCCGTACGCCATAACGCACCAATTCGTGATCGTCCGCGATCACACAGCGCAGGCGAGCTGGCTTTACCGCGGGAATCGATTCAATTGTTGTGGCTAACGCCACGTCGTACCTCACGCAATTGCCGAAGTCCGCGATGGGCTTGGACTTCGGCACGGGTTTGCCGGCAAATCTTCGGCTATTGTACCCGTATCGCTCAGAAGTTTGCCTCGTTGTCCACTATGAAACGGCGCTCTTCGCCGGTGGTTCATTTACAATGCCTGTTTCACATGCTCCGCTACTTCACATCCGGAGAATCGCACGGCGAAGCGCTGGTGGCATTTATTTCCGGGCTGCCGGCCGGACTCGCCGTGGATCAGTCATTTGTGGATCGCGAACTCTGGCGCCGCCAGCAAGGGTATGGACGCGGCGGGCGCATGAAGATCGAAACGGACACCGCGCATTTTTTGTCAGGCGTTCATCATGGCAAGACGATCGGCTCGCCGATCGCGGTGCTACTGCAAAATCGCGACTGGCAGAATTGGAAAGAATCGCTGCCGGTGGAGTCGGGCGATCCAGAGAAGCACAAGCGCGTGGCATCGCCGCGCCCTGGTCATGCCGATCTGGCGGGAGCTTTGAAGTACGATTTCACGGAAGCGCGTTATGTTCTGGAGCGGGCGTCGGCGCGCGAGTCCGCCGCGCGGGTTGCGATTGGCGCGCTTGCCAAGCTGCTGCTGCGCGAGCTCGGCGTTGAGGTGTTGAGTCATGTGATCGCGGTCGGAGCGGTGTCGATTGCGGATCGCGAAATTACGTGGGAGCAGATTGAGGCGCTAGCCCGGAGGAATAAAGAAGAGGTGCTGCTCGCTTGCGCCGACGCTGATGCCGAGCAGCGCATGAAAGAACAAGTCGACAACGTTCTGCGCACCGGCGATTCCGTCGGCGGAGTATTTGAGGTCGTCGCGCGCAACGTTCCGCCCGGGCTGGGCAGCTACGTGCAATGGGATGAGCGGCTGGACGGGCTTCTCGCCGCGGCGGTCATGTCGTTGCACGCGGTGAAAGCAGTCGAAATTGGAAGCGGGATTCAAGCGGCACATTCGCCGGGATCAGCGGTGCACGATGAGATTGGATACCAGCGCGATTCCGGGTTTTCGGGCTTCACGCGCACGCGCAACAACGCGGGAGGAATCGAAGGCGGCGTTTCCAATGGGCAGGAGATTCGCGTGCGCGGATACTTGAAACCAATTTCGACCCTGAGGCGTCCGCTACAGTCCGTGGATTTCACGACGCGGGAGCCGGTCAAGGCCGCGTATGAACGCTCGGATGTATGCGTGGTGCCTGCTGCTGGCGTGGCCGGAGAGGCAATGGTGGCGCTGACACTGGCGCGCTGCGCGCTCGACAAGTTCGGCGGCGATTCGTTGAAGGAAACCAAGCGAAATTTCCTAGGCTACCTGGAGCAATTGAAACATTACTAAGATGGCCGCGAATGGGAGCCAGCAACATTAAGAGATGATTTATCCAATCGTAAAATTCGGCGATCCGGTGCTTGAAAAGCGGGCGGCCGATGTGACTGTTTTCGACGATGAACTCAAGAGGCTGCTTGAAGACATGTTCGAATCCATGTATGCGGCGCGTGGCGTCGGATTGGCTGCGCCACAGATTGGTATTTCTAAACGAATCGCGGTGGTAGACGTAACTTTTAAAGAAGATCCCGACGCGAAGCTCGTGCTGATCAATCCGGAGATCATCGGCAAAGAGGGGCGCCAGCGCGGAAGTGAAGGCTGCCTGAGCATTCCGGAATTTCGCGAAGATGTGTCGCGCGCAAAAATCGTAACCGTGCGGGCGCAGGATGCTACCGGAAAAATCTTCGAGCATACAGGGGAAGACCTGTTGGCGCGGGCGTTCCTGCATGAGACCGATCACCTGAACGGGAAGCTCTACATCTCGCACATCAGCGCGCTGAAGCGCGACCTCATCAAGCGCAAGATAAAAAAGATGGTGAAGGCGGGAGAATGGTAGGAAGGCAGTTCTCAGTCGTCGGTCGTCGTTCGTCGTTCGTCGTTCGTCGGTTAAATCGTTGCAGAACACGATGAAGTTTCCAACCTCTCTCCGAATCAGAACAGATCCGAAGTCCCCTCGCCGCCTCACGTTTTACACTGAGAACTGACGACCGAGATCCGAGAACTGCCTTATGATTCTGGTTTTCTGCGGCACGCCACAATTCGCGGTTCCGACGCTGGAGGCGCTGGTTGCGGGCGGCCATTCCGTGCCGCTGGTGGTGACGCAGCCGGATCGTCCGCGGGGGCGGGGAATGGAGTTGGCTGCCTCTCCGGTGAAGGATGCTGCGATTCGGCTCGGCATTCCGGTTGTGCAGCCTGCCGCGATCAAGAACAACGCCGAATTTCGTGCGCAGCTGGAGGCTTTGCATCCAGATGCGATCATCGTTGTCGGCTATGGCCGCATCATTCCGCAATGGATGATCGATTTGCCACAACACGGAAATTTGAATTTACATGCATCGCTGCTCCCCAAGTACCGTGGGGCTGCGCCGATTCAGTGGGCGATCGCTAATGGCGAGTCGATCACCGGCGTCACAACCATGCGGATTGATGCGGGGCTCGACACCGGCGACATACTTATGCAGAGCGAGATGGCGATTTTGCCGGACGACACAGCGGAGACGCTGGCGCCCAAGCTCGCGTCTGCCGGCGCGGAGTTGATGATAGAAACTTTACGCGGCCTTGAAAGCAGGATTGTGAAGCCGAGTCCACAGGATCATTCGCGCGCGACTCTCGCGCCGATTCTAAAGAAAGAAGATGGCCGTATGGATTTTTCGCGTTCGGCTTATGAATTGTTCAATCGCATCCGCGGATTCCGTCCGTGGCCGGGAGCATTTACAACTTTTAAAGGTAAGAACATGCAGGTGCAGCGCGCCGAGCCGGTGCAGAATGCTGACAGATTGCTGCCGGGGTCAATTGCGGTGGGTGCGCGTCTCTTGGTCGGATGCGGGCAGGAGACGGCTCTCAATCTGATCGAAGTTCAACTCGATGGCAAGCGGCGCATGTCGGCACAGGAATTCATCAATGGATATCGGCCGAAGCCCGGCGATCGACTGGGAGAGTAGTCGCGATGGCCGTCTCTCCAGCCCGGGCCGCGGCTTTCGAAATTCTGCTGAAGGTCGAGCGCGAAAAATCCTACGC
>JBAWBE010000146.1:0-2094 GCA_049589635.1 Terriglobales bacterium | reverse complement strand
CAACAAGCGATGGCGAAGCAGATACCCGCCGAACGTGCGGCCCCCAAAACATAAGATCGCCTAGCTTACGCCTGACCAGGCCGCCGAATACACTGATCCTCGGTGAGTTTACGCATAGGTTCCGCATCAGCCCCGAGTGTGTCAATCCAGGCGTCGAGATCGAGCACATCATACCGTAGACTGTGCTGTGCGGCCGAACGCGCTTTTGCCCGAACTGGGCAATTCGCACCGACTGCGGCAATGCGCGCTGCAGCGCCCGCGGTCACAAGGGGGCGACGCAATCTCAATCGGGAGTTTTCGGCGACGTTCGGGGAGGCCAGACGGGCCGCAGGTTCTCGGGATCAGGATCGGAGGTTAATTGAGGAGCCTCAACTTTCCAGCCTTTGCTGGTGCGTTCGCTTGACGACGAATTGCACTTATCGTCGAAGGCGCTCGGGCTGCCTCTATGCCTTTAGACCGCCCGAGGAAGTGAAACTGACGCCCATTTCGTTTGTCGTTCGCCAAACGATCTGACAAGCTCGCAAAGTCCGAGCGGAATCGAATGTTAGGTCAAAAGCGTTCGGAAGCACGGCCACGCTAGAAAACTCCAGACGAGCCCCGAACGACGTAACGTCGCGAACGACGCAATCGCAGGCAAGCGAGAGTCGGCTGGGGATAACTATCGCGGGCGCAAAGATGCGCGTGCGGGGCAATCGCCGTCGTTCCAACATACGCGAATTGTGCAGGCAATTCCTTTCCGAATAGTCGGGCCGATCACGTCCAGAAGCTTAAAGCGCGGTTACCAAATCATTTAAAGAGCCAGTCAGGACGAGATCGGGGGAACTCAAGCCGCCGCAGCTCTGTCGAGTGGGATTTTTTTGCACTGCGTCTCGTTTTTCGAAAGGGTCTGGGCCCCGGCGAAGAAAATCGCAAAAAATAACCGAGGAGGAGCGAGATCTGCTTAACGGTGCCGAATAGGTACCTCGACGATCCGTCAACTGATAAAATTGCGAATGAGTTGGGTTTGAGATGCTGAACCGGCGTGAATTCAATCGACTCTGTGCTGCTCTCGGCATGGCGCTCCCGACTGTCAGCACGATGATTTTAAGGTCGTTATTTGCCCAATCCGTGGGTACTGTCGTGGCTTTAAACGATGTAGGGCGGACAGTGAAGTTCCATGACGGCACCATCGTCCCGGCGCTCGGTCAAGGATCCTGGCATCTCGCGCAGGGAAGACATCCGGAAGCTGCTGAAGAAGACGCACTTCGCACGGGCCTTTCGCTTGGGATGACGTTGATCGACACGGCGGAGATGTATAGCGACGGCCGTTCAGAGGAATTGATTGGCCGGGTGATTGCCGGTCAACGTGACCACCTATTCCTGGTCTCCAAAGTGCTGCCCAATCATACAACGGAAGACGGCATAGCGCGTGCCTGCGAAGGCAGCCTTGCCCGTCTCGGCACTGATTATCTGGATCTCTATCTGCTGCACTGGCGCAGTCGAGACACCGACCTTCCAACCGTTGTGGCGGCGTTCGAAAGTCTGCGTGCGGCGGGGAAGATACGCGCCTGGGGCGTGTCCAACTTCAAAGTCAGCGACATGGAAGATCTTTTCCGTGTGCCGGAAGGCACTCGGTGCGCCACCAATCAGGTCCGTTACAACCTTACCAGTCGCAGTATTGAAAATGATTTGCTGCCGTGGTGCGAGGAACGCGGTATGCCAGTGATGGCCTATTCGCCGCTGGGCGGCGACCGCTTGGTAAGCGACCCGACGCTAATACTGATTGGTGCAGCTCATAACTGCTCTGCGCCTGCGGTGGCGTTGGCCTGGGCCATCCGCAGCAGTAGGGTTATCGCCATTCCCGAAGCTGGGTCGGCGGCGCACGTAAAGGAAAACGCGGTGGCGCTTTCCCTAACGCTCACGCCGCACGAACTTCAGACACTGGATGCAGCGTTCCCGATGCGATCAACAGATATGTTGCGGTCGCTGCTAGATCGGGCGAGGCGATGGATGCGAAGTTTTCGGTAGCAACGGCCATGATTTCTGAGCCCCGACGGCCTTTGAGGCTGACGCGCCGGGACTCGACCCGACGCTTCGGCCAATGAGTGTCATGGC
>JBAWBE010000145.1:0-4655 GCA_049589635.1 Terriglobales bacterium | reverse complement strand
CTTTTGGACACGCTTCTGAGGTCGGACTTCGGGAACGAAAGAAAGCGCGCTTGCGGCAGCAGATCATCGATACCTCGATCAAACTGTTCCGCAAGCAGGGATACGAGGCCACACGGATCGACGACATTGTGGAGGTGCTCGAAATCAGCCAGCCCACTTTTTTCCGATATTTTCCCAGCAAGGATGCGGTTCTGCGCGAGGTCGGAGAACGCGGGTATGCCTGTATCTGCGACAGGTTGCGTTCGGAGCTTTCGAGTAAGGCCCGGACAAGCGAGCGTCTTCGTCGTCTTTACGTAACGATGGCGCGCGAAGTAGAAGGTGATCGGCAGCTGTGGCAGGCTGTCGTGTTGTCGGGAGCAATGGATGCGGTGCGATCCGCGGAATTGCGCGGCCACGAAGAAGCCGCCGTTAAATTACTGCGCGAAATTCTGACCCAGGGGCAGAAGCGAGGCGAGGTGACCCGCGCTTTTCCGGTCGTGCACCTGGCCGAATTTATGGAAGGGCTCTATAACACGGTTGTACGCCAGTGGGCAGTGGATCTGACCGGGCCACACAAACTCTCGGAGCGAGTGCGGAGCGCCGTCGAGTTTTTCTTGCGCGGCATTCAACCCTAGCGTCTCCGAAAAATTTATAGTTCCTCAACTTGTGCGCCCTTGCCCACCCAAAAGGAGAATTCGATGAAGGCCGCTGTTCTGCACGAGTTCAAAACGCCTCTTAGGCTCGAGGAGGTGGACAAGCCGACTGTCGACGCGGAAGAAGTCCTCATCGAGGTCGAAGTCTGTGGCGTCTGCCACTCCGATTTGCACGTGGCCGAGGGCGACTGGCAACAATTTGCGCGCATCGTCAAAAAGCCGCTGATTCTTGGACACGAAATTGTGGGCCGCGTAGTAGAGCGAGGCGCAGCGGTACAGGATGTCGAAGTCGGGGAACGCGTCGGTGTGCCGTGGGTGCATTGGACCTGCGGCCAATGTGAGTTTTGCCTGGAGGGCAACGAGAATCTTTGCACAAAGCAGCGCATCACGGGCGTCATGGTGGACGGAGGATATGCGCAGTTTGTCAAAGCTCCGGCCAGCCACGTACTGAAAATTCCTGACGCGCTTTCATCCGAGCAGGCCGCTCCGCTGCTTTGTGCCGGAGTCACTGTCCATCGCGCACTCAAGCAGGCCAGGCTTCGCGCCGGGCAGCGGCTCGCGGTTTTCGGCATTGGTGGACTCGGACATATTGCCGTGCAGATCGGACGGGCAGCGGGCGCCGAAGTTACCGCGATCGATATTTCCGAAGAAAAGCTCGCCCTGGCAAAATCACTCGGCGCCACGCGAACGCTCAACGCGGCAACCACGAAGGTAGTCAAGGAAGTCCGCGCCCTGGGCGGAGAGCACGTTGCTCTCGTTGCCTCGGCGGCTAAGTCCGCCTACGACACGGCATTCGGATGTGTCCGCCCGACCGGCACATTACTCGTGGTCGGATTGCCCGCGCAGGATATCGCATTTCCACCAATCATGATGGCCGCCGGCGAGATTCAGATCAAAGCTTCTTCAGTCGGAACGCGCGAAGATCTGCGAGAAGTTCTGGCGATGGGTGCGGCAGGCACCGTGCATTGCCAGGTGAGCACGCGCCCGCTCACCGACGTCCAGGATGTACTGGCGGAATTGGGCCGTGGCGAAGTGTCGGGACGCGTCGTGCTGCGGATCGCCGAGTAGCGCAAGCTTCGGGGCGCGCCGCTCTTCGCGCGTGGCATTGTGGAAATTGACTCACGAGTCCGTTGACGTTAGTTACTCTAATATGATATTAGCTATCACTTTTGTGGGTTGCGCGATTCAGAAAAGGCCGTTTTCACGGTGAGCGTTTAAAAGTGAACGTCAAACGACTTCTCGACTTGACCGGACGCGTTGCCATCGTTTCGGGTGGCTCAATGGGTCTTGGTCTCCAGATGGCCGAAGGACTGGCGGAGATGGGAGCGAATCTCGTTCTTTGCGCCCGCAACCAGGAGCGTTGCGAGCAGGCGGCGGGAGCGCTACGCAATCAAGGCGTCGAGGTGCTCGCCCTGGGTTGCGATGTCAAAGACAAAACCGCGATCCATCACGTTGTGGAAGAGACCCTCGCGAAGTTGGGCCGCGTCGATATTCTCATCAACAACGCCGGCGTCTCATGGGGAGCACCCATGGAAGAGATGACGCTGAAGCAGTGGGACAAAGTTCTCTCCACCAACCTTACCGGCACATTCCTGTTTTGCCAGGCCGTGGCCAAAGCCATGGCCGCGCAGGCATCAGGCAAAATCATTAACATCGCATCGGTGGCAGGGTTAAGCGGAGCATCACCCGAGTTGCAGGCGATCGGTTACCACGCCAGCAAAGGGGGCGTAATCGCCTTCACCAGGGACCTGGCATGTAAGTGGGCGGGGCACAACATTCAAGTCAACGCCATCGCGCCCGGATGGTTCCCAACGCACATGTCAGGATGGATCATCGAGCATCGTAAAGATTCCTTACTAGAGAAGATTCCGCTCGGCCGTTTCGGCAGCGATCATGACCTCAAAGGCGCAGTCGTGTTTCTCGCTTCGGACGCTTCCGCATACGTGACCGGCCACGTGCTGGTGGTCGATGGAGGCCAGACGGCCTGGTAGAAAGAAAGTATTTATGAATATCCCCCTGACCCCGGTGCGCTTCCTTCGCTACTCCGAAGAACAGTATCCTCGCAAGACGGCGGTCGTGTGCCAGGATTTGCGCTTCACCTACGCCGAATTCGCCGATCGCGTGTGGCGTTTTGCGGGAGCCTTGCACGCCACCGGAGTGAAGCCCGGCGATCGTGTAGCCTTCCTCAGCCTGAATTGCCACCGCCTTCTCGAAGCCTACTTCGGAGTTCTCGAAGCCGGCTGCATTCTGCTTCCTCTCAACATTCGCCTCGCCGCGCCCGAGCTTACTTACATTCTGAATCATTCTGGAGCGACCGTACTGTTCCTGGAGCAAGAGTTCGCCGCGCTCGTTGATTCCTTCCGACGTGACCTGCACACCGTCAGGTCATTTCATCAACTCGATGGAGCTCCGCAAGCAGATTGGCTCTCCGCTCCAACCTACGAGCAGATGCTGGCCTCCGCCAAGCCTCTCCGCCGGGACGTGATGGAGTTCGACGAAAACTCGATCGCCGAGATTTTCTACACGAGCGGCACCAGCGCTCGTCCAAAAGGCGTGATGCTCACGCACCGCAACGTATACCTGCATGCGATGAACCTCGCCGTCTACCACCACACCCGCTATGAAAATGTGCTGATGCACACGATTCCTTTATTTCATGCCAATGGGTGGGGAGCCGCTCATACGATCACGTGCGTCGGCGGAACTCACATCATGCTTCCGCGCTTCCTTCCGGAAGAAGTATTTCGTCTGGTCGAAAAAGAGAAAGTGACGGCGCTAAGTTTGGTTCCGATTATGGCCACCGTGCTCGTGAACTCGCCCACCCGTTCCAAATACGACCTGAGTAGCGTGGAGTGGTCGGTAATCGGTGGCGCCGCGTCTTCGCCAACTCTAATACGCGAGGCCGAGCGCGTTTTGGGATTCAAGTGCTATTCGGGCTACGGTCTAACCGAGTGTTCGCCCTCCCTGGCCACCGCCGAGATGAAACCCGACATGCACTTCACTGGCGAGGAGCGGAATACGCTCCAGGCGATGACCGGTTATGCCTACCCTGGGCATGAACTGCGCGTAGTCGACGACGAAGACAAGGACATTCCGCGCGATGGAGTCACCATGGGAGAAATCATCGCCCGCAGCGACGGAGTGATGGCCGGTTACTGGCAACAGCCCGAAGCTACAGCCCAAGCCATGCGCGGCGGATGGTTCCACACCGGCGACATGGCAGTCATCGAGGAGAACGGCTACATCCGCATCGTGGATCGCAAGAAAGACATCATCGTGAGTGGCGGCGAAAACATTTCGTCCCTCGACGTTGAGAAAGTCCTGGTTGCGCACCCCGATGTTTTCGAAGCCGCAGTCATCCCGGTGGCCGACCAGAAGTGGGGTGAAGTCCCGAAGGCGGTGGTCGTGGCGAAGCCGGGATCGAAGCTCGGCGAGGTGGAATTGATTGAGTTTTGCCGCGCACGCCTCGCCCACTACAAATGTCCACAATCGATTGAGTTTTGCGACAGCTTGCCTAAGACCGCGACCGGAAAAGTTCTGAAACGAGAGTTGCGGGAAAAATACGCGGGAAAAATATAAAGCTGGGCCGGTAACAGCCGGTTCGCCGATCACAAGTTCGCCGATCAAATGAACGGGAGCGTTCAATGAACAGCCTGGTGAAGGTCTCCAAAGAAAACGACATCGCAGTAATCACGATCGATAATCCGCCAGTGAACGCTCTCAGCCCCGGCGTTCCCGAAGGGATCGCGGCGGCCATCGCTGAGATGAACGATGGGATAAATAGCGACTCCGCCATCAAGGCGGCCGTCATAATCGGCTCCGGGCGCACCTTTGTCGCGGGCGCGGATATTAAGGAATTCGGCAAGATGGTGGCCACCGGACGGCGCGGAAGCCTGTTGCCTCTTCTGCGCCAAATTGAAGACAGCGCCAAGCCGATAGTCATGGCGATTCACGGCCAAGCATTTGGCGGCGGTCTCGAACTCGCCATGGCCGGCCATTACCGGGTCGCATCGCCCGCGGCAC
>JBAWBE010000144.1:0-6349 GCA_049589635.1 Terriglobales bacterium | reverse complement strand
GGTTCTCCTCCGGCGCCGCGAATTGATTTCGTTTTCGCCGACGATCGAGTCGTTCCAGTTACATGATGGCCCGCCGCAACCAGGATCGGAAGCAGCCGTCTCCCGATGGCTCCACTAGATCCCGCCAGGAAAATTCTCATCGCAACCTCTCTTGGACTTTTGGTTATTATAGTTTTTGATGACACGCGGCGGAGGGCGATTCGTGGCTTTGCTTCGGAATGAAAATTTCTTACTTCCAATACAGCGATGACCTGAGAATTTTGGGATGACGCTTGAAAAAACCTACCGGCTTTGGTGAATCTGCGTGATCTACCACGAGTCGAAATAAGCACGAGTTGAAATAAGTAAGCGAGCGGGATCGGAAAACGAGGAATGAGGACGGGGATAGTAGATGAGGATGGAGTCATGAGTAACGCCCGAGTTGATACCGATGTCTTGATCGTTGGCGCCGGGCCGGTTGGCCTATTTCTCGCAAATGAATGCGCTCGCCGGGGCTTGCGCTGGCGACTGGTTGAGGAGCACTCGACGCAATCGGAGCATTCGAAAGCGCTCGCGATTTTTCCGCGAACGCTTGAAGTCTTCGACATGGCGGGGATTGTCGCTCCTTTTCTTGAAAAGGCGAACCGTGTCACGAGAGTCGCGATCATGACTCATGAGCGCCGGCTGGCCCAAATGCAATTCACGCCCGAGGAGAGTCCCTACCAGTTCGTCGCCATGGTTCCGCAGAATGTGACTGAGCAACTGCTTGTCGAGGAGTTGCGACGCAAAGGTGGGGATGTCGAATACGAAACAAAATTTATTTCGGCGGAGCCAGTTTCGGGCGACCGAGCTTTGGCTGACGGAGGTTCCCACGATCAAGCTGACGGCGTCAGTGTGACGCTCGATCACAACGGCAAGACAATCAAGCTCAGGGCATCCTTCGTGGTTGGGTGCGATGGCGCACACAGCGCGGTGCGGCATCTGCTGAACATACCGTTTGCGGGCGAGCAATACGCAGATTTATTCATGCTGGCAGATATCGAAACGAACGATTCGTTGCCAGCGGACGAACTGCTGCTGTGCCCGAGCGAACTGGGACCGGTCGCTATTTTCCCGATCAGCGCAGTTCGCCGACGGATAGTGGCGACGGTCGCACACCCTGAAGGGGACGCTCCATCGCTCGATCTGGTGCGGAAGGTACTCGCCGAGCGCGCACCCCGCGGAATCGAGGCGCGGTCGCTGAACTGGAGCACCTATTTTCGCATCCACCACCGGCATGTCTCGCATCTCCGCGTGGGACGCTTTTTCATCGCGGGCGATGCTGCGCACATTCACAGCCCATTCGGCGGGCAAGGCATGAATACCGGGCTACAGGATGTATGGAATCTTGTTTGGAAGCTTGATCTCTTTCTGCGGGGCCACGGCAACGAAGAACTGCTCGACAGCTATAGTGCGGAACGTATTCCTGTGATCAAGAATCTTATCGAGACGACCGATTTCCTGACGAAAGCTTTGGGAACTCCGAACAAACTTGCGCAGGTGCTGCGCAATGCGGTTATCCCGATGGTGTCACGCCTAGCGCCATTCCAGCATGCCTTCGTACAACGCCTCTCCGAACTTGGGATCGCCTATAGCGGAAGCCCGATTATCGAGGGACCGGGCAAACGGTATTTTGATGATTCGCTGCGTGGCGGCAAGGGCATCCGGAGCCGGTTTCTTCTGATGGTCAATGACGAGGATTCATCGGCAAAAGATGCCGCGCGGCAACTGGTGGCATCGTTCGAAGAAATCATGGAGCTGCGATTGTCCGCGGACAAAGGAATCACGCTGGTGCGGCCGGATGGTTACATCGCTTGCTACGCGCAAAGCAGCGACAGCGTCGCGGCGCTCAATTCGGTGCGTTTGGTTCTGGAGCGTCAAACCATATCATCAAATCGGCAAGCCTCATCTTCTGGGCGGGTAGCGTAGAGTTTGCGGGCCGAGCGCGACTTTGGTGCGGCGCACTTAGAACTCTGGCTACCGGAACTCGCGATTAGTTGCCCAAGCCCTCGAGTTGGTATAGTTTTGGTACGGGCGAGGTACGGCTATGTCGAGCGAAACCAGCAAGTATTTGAAGTTTGGCGGAGTCACAGTTCTTATTTTGTGCTCCCTCGGCTACCTTGCTTACACCGGCGTGCAGGACAGCAAGAGTTACTACGTCACGATTAAAGAACTGAACGGCATGGGCAACCAGGCGTATTCCAAGCGTCTGCGCGTGGCTGGAAATGTTGTGCCGGGATCGATCAAGCGATCGGGAACGCGGGTCGACTTCATGCTGAAGGAGAACGAACTCACGCTGCCGGTTTCATACACGGGAACCGAGGCGCCACCGGATACTTTTAAGGATGACTCGCAAGCGCTCGCCGACGGCAACTTTGGGCGCGATGGCGTTTTCCATGCCAAGCAATTGCAGGCCAAGTGCGCATCGAAATATGCGCCAAAGCAGGGAGCGCCGGGAACGCCCGCCGCTGAGCCCACGAAGAGCATGACGGAGAATCAGGTTCCGCGCGTGGGCGCCACATCGAACTAGAGTTCGGCGCGATTGCCGGTTTAGAATCCTAGCCATTGACTGACAACGTTGCCGTCATCCGCGTCACTAATCTGATCAAGCAGTTCGGCCGCTTTGCAGCTTTGCGCGGAGTTACCGCCGAATTTGCCGCGGGCAAGCTCTACGCCATTCTCGGCGACAACGGCGCAGGGAAAACCACTCTGCTACGTACGCTTGCCGGGCTTAACCATCCTTCTAGCGGCTCGGTTACGATTCTTGGGACCACGAGATTTCACGACATCTGCCGCGAGGTTGGGTATATGGCGCATCCGTCGCTGCTCTATGACGAGATGAGCGGCATGGAAAACCTCGCCTACTTCGAGCAACTTTACGGGTTAGGGGATGGGGTTGCCGACAGAAAGGCGGCAGGCGATCGCTGCGCGGATGTGATTCGCGCCGTCGGTCTCGACCCGGATCTCTCGCGCCCTGTCGGTCAATATTCGCAGGGGATGCGGCAGCGCATGTCGCTGGCGCGGGCGCTGCTCAATGATCCGAAGATTCTGCTGCTTGATGAGCCGTTCTCGAATGTCGATCTTCGATCCGCGCGCGATATGGTTCGGCTGCTCGCGGGACTTCGCGATCAGGGGAAGACCATTTTCGTAGTCACGCACCAGGCGTCTTTATTAGAGGACTCAGCCGACGAGTTCATCTGGATGGATGCCGGGAAGATTGTCGGCCGCGCGGCTGACTTCACAGAGGTTGCACGATGAGCACGGGCTCAGGCGGCAGAGGATCGGGCGCGACGTCTCTAGGCGCGGCTTCTGCGGACGCGGCATCTGCGGGCGAACAGCATTCAGTCCCCATTGCGCCACCCTCCGGTATCACGCGCGCCACGCTTGTGAAAGACCTTCGCCTGGAATGGCGCTCGAAAGACGCCATCAATTCCATGCTGTTCTTTTCGTTGCTCGTGGTCGTGGTATTCAGCTTTTCATTTGATCCGAGCGCGGAAGAGTCGCGCCAGATCGCGGGCGGCCTTGTGTGGGTGGCGTTTCTTTTTGCCGCCGTGGTCGCGCTCAACCAAACCTGGGCACGCGAGTTACGCAACCAGGTACTGGACGCCTACCGCGTTTCGCCGGCACCGGCGACCGCGCTGTTCCTGGCGAAGACGCTGGGGAATTTCATTTTCGTGGTTGTGCTGGAAGCGCTGATGACGCCGCTTTTTATCATCTTCTATCGGCTGCGCGCGCTTGGCCCGGCATGGCAGTTGCCGCTGGTGGCAATGTTTGGCACGTGGGCGCTGGTGGTGAACGGCACGTTCTTTGCGGCGATGTCGATCCGCACCCGCAGCCGAGAGATCATGCTGCCGCTGCTGTTATTTCCGATTTCGATTCCAGCGATTCTGGCGATGGTGCAGGCGACGACGGCGATTCTTACGGGCGAATACAACGCGCGCTTCTGGATTGTGTTGCTTGGCACCTACGATCTGGTGTTTACTACGGGGTGTTTGCTGTTGTTCGAATTGGTGCTCAACGCGGAGTAAAGTCGCGAGGTTCGAGCCACGGACTTCGAGTGAACCGTTTCGGTCATATTGCTTTTACTTGCTCCAAGCTTCCGGGTTGCGGCTCGAAGCTTAGAGTTGAACCATGAAATACCTCTTCCCCATTCTCGTGATTCTCACCGGCATTCTGCTGAGCTATGCGATGTATATGGCGCTTAGCCCGAACGGCGCCCCGACAGAGCAGACGATGGGCATGGTGCAGCGAATTTTTTATTATCACGTGCCTTCGGCATGGACGGCTTTTCTTCTCTTCTTTATCAATCTGGGCGCGTCGGTCTATTACCTGATCAAGCGCTGCCCGACGGCCGATATTCTCGCGCTCGTGACGGCTGAGGTCGGAGTCGTTTTCTGCACAGTTGTACTCGTGACCGGGCCAATTTGGGCGCGGCCAGTTTGGGGCATCTGGTGGACATGGGATATGCGCCTGACGTCGACGCTGGTGCTTTGGCTCATTTATGTGAGCTATCTTTTTCTGCGGAAGTTTTCCGCGAGCGGACAAACTCCGGTGCTCGCCGCCGCGTTGGCAATACTGGGTGCGCTGTGCGTTCCGTTCGTTTATTTTTCGATCTGGTTTTTCCGCACCCAGCATCCTCAGCCGGTAATGGGCAACGGAGGCTCGATCGATCCGCGCATGCTGCACGTGCTCCTGTTGAACTGGCTGGCATTTTCCTGCTTCGCATTTCTGGTCTGCTGGTCGCGGTTCCGACTCGAAGTCCTGCAACGCGAGATCGATCAGGCTCATGCGATGCGTTCACTGATGGACGAGCCCGGCGTGCGGTCAAGGAGTACGCGATGACCTCCAACCCCTACCTCTTCGCGGCTTATGCTGCCACCTGGATCATCCACATCGTCTATATCGCGACGATCATGCGGCGCTACTCGCGACTGAAGCGGGAAATGGATGAACTAAACCGTAAATGAACCGTTGGCGGGCGGAAATTCTGTGGAAATCTAGGCCCGGCAACTTCCTTTACAACCATTCTTCCCTTCCCACGCTTCTCATTTAACCGACGCAACGTTGTCCGCCCGCTTGACAGCGTATCTCTTGGATGTAAAAGTATTTAATTGCTTTAATCCCAGTTTTTGGTGACGGGTGCGCATCCGCTTCCCAGGGGCGTTGAGCCATGGCGGTGTTGTGTGCCTTCCTCATTCTCACCCTGCGATTGGGAAATCGGAGGAGTTCGGTGAATCGGAATTACCATGCGTTGGCAGGAGGATCAGTGGGACAGATGAGAGCGGAGTATCGCGGCACGGAAACAGGTTTTTGGGCGATGAGGGCGGCATTGTTGGCCGTGGTCATATTAACCGTGGCTGGCATAGCGTTCCATTTCGCAGCGCCGGGATCAGGCGCTGCATCGGCCTCGGCGGGGACGTCTCATTTGCGGGCTTCTGAATTGGGCTCCGGTGATTTGGGATCGAGTGCTTTGGCCCCCCGCGGGTTCGAACTATCGCCCGTCGCCAACTCCGGTGCGCGTCAAGCTGCACATCCGGTTTCTGCGTCGTCCTTATCCTTCCCGCTATTTTTCGAGCCCAATGTCGGGCAGACCGACAGCCGCGTTAAGTTCCTGGCGCGCGGCGTTGGCTATGGCTTGTTCCTGACCGCCGACGAGGCTGTGCTTTCGCTCCAGCACCACGTCGCCAAAGGAGAGCCGACAAGATCGACGGTCGTCCGCATGCATCTCGAGGGTGTAAGTTCCAGGGCGCGCGTTCAGGGCGCGGAGTTGCTTCCGGGCAAGAGCAATTATTTCATCGGAAACGATCCGCGGAAGTGGCATAGCGGCGTTTCGCAATTTGCGCGGGTCGAATATCAGCGTGTTTATCCCGGCGTGGACCTCGTCTATTACGGCAATCAGCGGCAGCTTGAGTATGATTTCCGCGTTGCTCCGGGCGCCGATCCAAACCAGATCGCTATGAGCTTCAAGGGAGCATCGGCGCATGTTGACGCGGGCGACGTCGTACTTTCGACTGCCGATGGCGACCTGCGTTTCCGCGCTCCGCGCATTTATCAGCCAGCGAGCCAAAATGAGGGAGCGGCCCATTCGTCGAACGACACCGCCGTCGCGGGGGGCTTCCGTGTGCTCGCAGGCAACAAGATCGGATTCACGGTCGGCGCTTACGATCATTCCCGCGAACTCGTCATCGACCCGCAGATCAACTATTTCACTTACCTCGGGATGGGCGGCGAGTCGCTGGTTAACGTGGCGATCGATTCGTCCGACAATATTTACGCTGCCGGCACGACAACCTCGGCCACCTTCCCAACTACGGCGGGGGCTCTCCAAACG
>JBAWBE010000143.1:0-18949 GCA_049589635.1 Terriglobales bacterium | reverse complement strand
GTGCAAATGATGGTCACGGGCGCGCCAACCACCGACGGTTCCAGAGCTGTCGCCTGAGCCAGGTTTCCACGAAAATCACCTTTTCGCAGAAGCCGTAGCGAAACATCCGCCGGATTGAAGTGATATACGCCGGCATCCAGTCCCGCTAGATCCCCAGTCACGACGTAAAGCTCAATCTCATAGAGAGCTCCGGTGCAGGCAGCGGCGCGAAAATAGATTTCTCCACCCGGAGATTTGCGGTGTTTCGTAATCCCCGCCGAGAAATAGAGGATGCGCGCCAGATCTTGGAGGTCAGGTACCGAATCGGCCGGCGAAGAGGACAACGCCTCTGAGAGCGCGGAGAGCGCGGCAACCCCCGTTTGTGACACGTCTCGCGGGAGCGAAAACGGCTCCGGCTTCGGATAGATTTTGAAAGGCTGAGGCCGGTTTGCCCAGTCCAGGGAGTGAGGATTATTACGAATACTCCAGTAGGAGTGTTTCGTACCATCGTGATATTTCCAAGCCGCCTGGATGTCGCGGTTGTTCATTGGTTCCTGATGTCAGACTAGCACCTGCGCCAGGGACTACGGATTGCGCCTTGATCACGGTCTACGCGGAAGTTATCCGAGCCCGACACTGGATCGATTGGTGGTTTCGGCCAGCGAGATATGAAGGTGGCCAGAAGTCGGCTTCTGGGAAGTTGGAGATTCCAGTAAGAGCCTATTTCGATTCCTCCCAGCGGGCGGGTTGACGGCGCATAAGGCACTTCTGCCTTAACGTAGCGCGCAGAGGTGGTCCAGCTCTGGTGGGAGCGTCAGCGCTTGGCCCGTTGGATCGCATTCGTTCGGTTCTCAGCATCTGGAAACTGCGGATTGCACGCCCATGCTCCTAATAGGCAGCGTGCTCACTCGCGGATTTCGGGAATATAGAAACCACTTTGCCGCAAATAGAGTACGGTGATTACTACAAGTTCGTCGTTTCTCTACGAATCGCGCTCGCGCTTGCCGCGATTTTGGATCCGTGGTTGTTTCTGCGCGAGCCCTTCGATTTTGTCTTCCAATCCTGCCAAAGAGGAGATTCACAATGCGACAAAAGGTAATTGCGCTCGTGATGCAGTGTGCCTGCATTTTGTCAGGACTTGCGCTCGGGCAGCAGGTTGGGCCGGAAACGGATGCGAGCGGAAACTGGGTCATGTCCGCAGACCTCTTTGGGACCACGACATATCTGCGAATGGATCTGAAGCAGGATGGCGATAAGTTGAGCGGTACATATACAGGTGACAAGCTGACGAAGGGGACGGTGAGCGGTGCCGCAATTCATCTGCTGGCCACGAGCGACGACGGCACGACTTCCGACGTAAATGCGACGATAAAAGATGGTGTCATCACAGGGAGCGCGACAGAGACCGACCCCAAGGACATGGATCATCCGATTAAGTACACGTTCACGGCACGACGTGCGATGCCACTGCAACATGGGGTACCGAGGCGCCATGAGTTCACGCCAACAGTGTTCTATCGGCAGTTTTCGCCGGGGAATAAGGCGGTGCTGACGATCGCGCCGGGGGACACCGTGCACACCACGACTGTGGATGCCGGCGGCACGGACGAGAAAGGCGTGAGACGCGTGCTTGGCGGCAATCCGCAAACAGGGCCCTTCTACATCGAGGGCGCTCAGCCGGGCGACACGCTGGTGGTACACATCCTGAAGTTGCGGCCGAACCGTGACTACGCGGTCAGTGATGACAGTGTAGATGAGAGCGCGATGAACAGTGACCTTGCGGTGATGATGAAAGACGGCGGCAAGACCATTCGATGGCACATTGACGTTGCCAAGGGTGTGGCGTATCCGGAAGGTGCGGGAACGGACTTGGCGAATTATACCGTTCCACTGAAGCCGATGCTGGGATGTATCGCGACAGCAGTGAGGCCAACGCAGGCGCCGCCGCCGACGGGCGATTCAGGCGGATGGGGCGGCAACATGGACTTCAATGAGATTGGCGAGGGCGCGACCGTGTATTTGCCCGTCGTGAACCCTGGAGCGCTGTTGTACCTGGGTGATGCGCATGCGGAGCAGGGTGATGGAGAGCTGAATGGCAACGCGCTCGAGACTTCGATGGACGTCGAGTTCTCGGTGGATGTGATCCAAGAAACGCATCTGTTCGACCGGCGGATTGAGACTTCAACGCACATCATTACGATGGGGTTATCGGCGTCGCTGGACGATGCGCTGAAGGGCGCGACAGAAGGAATGGCGAAGTGGCTCAATGAGGACTACAAGCTGACGCCCTCCGAGACCGCACAGGTGCTCGGGACGGCCGCGGAGTACAAGGTTAGTGAGGTCGCGGACCGGAACTCGGGCGTGGTGTTGAAGATCAATAAGAATCGATTGATGGGATTGGTGAAAAAGACGAAGTGAGGGTCGCAGACGGTTTGTTCGACGGGCGCGATGCCACGACTTCGGCCCCGATCTGCACAGCTCGATACAGGCATGAACGCAGATTGTGGGCGGAGCGGATGCGACTCTTGATCGCGGACCTTGACGCTGGCCGCAAGTCGGCTTCGAGGAAGTCAGACAGTGGACGAGTAGGTTCCGGATCATCAAAGGGCGAGTCTCAAACTGTGCATTTCCAACTGACGTGTAGTGCACCCCGCTAGAACTGGACAGAGAAGTTAGTTAGGCTTGGGGCCTCCGCCAGGAGGCGAGAATGCCGAGAAAGCCGAAAGTTCAAAGAACCCCGGAAGAGAAGTGGCAGATTGTGTTGGAAGGATTGAAGAGCGGCAACGTCGCCGAGACCTGCCGCAAGTATGAGATTGGTCCCACGCTTTACTATCGCTGAAAGATGAAGTGGAAGAAGGAGCCAAGGCTGCGCTTGGGGGGAGAAGCGCAGCCGCGCGGCCCGATGTGGAGCAGGACAAACGGATCAAGCAACTGGAGCGGGCTTTGGGTCGATCGCATCTGCAGATCGAGATCTTAAAAAACGTGCTGGGCGAGTGAGCTGCGGGCAAGCCCATTCGTCGGGACGGGAATTAGTGGCCCGAGGAAATGAAACCAAGCTGGTGGCCGAGACGCTGCAGATCAGCCGGTCCAGCCTCTACTATCAGGCCCGCCCGCGCAGCAGCCGTGCCCATCGCTTGCACGATCAGGAGATCGTTCTGGCCTGCGGCGAGAAGCCGGCCTACGGATATCGTCGCGTGGT
This sequence comes from Terriglobales bacterium, assembly GCA_049589635.1. GTDB lineage: Bacteria > Acidobacteriota > Terriglobia > Terriglobales > Acidobacteriaceae > Acidiflorens. Next base: position 15,771 of record JBAWBE010000143.1, on the reverse strand, counting down.
CTGGTGGCTGGGGCGGCATCACGGGCTCGTGGTCAATGGCAAGCGGGCGCTGCGCGTGATGCGAGAACGCGGACTGTTGGTGCGCCAACGCCGCTTCCGAGTCTCGCGTCGCAAGGACTGGGGCAAGGTGGAAGCACCGCATCCGAATCACGTCTGGCAGTCGGACATGACCAAGGTCTGGGCCGGACCGAGTGTGGGTTGGGCGTATCTGGTTTCGGTGATCGACTGCTGCACCCGCGAGATCGTCGGCTGGGACTTGAGTTTGCGCTGCCGCACCGAAGAAGCTTTGGCGGCGCTCAACCGTGCCGTGCTCGAGGTTCTGCCTTTCGGTTCTCGTGGAACGGGTTTGACTTTGACGACTGACAACGGCACGCAGTTTACGTCGGCACGTTATGTCGAAACGCTGAATCGGCTGGGCATCACACATCGGCGCACGGCTTACAACCATCCCGAAGGCAATAGTTACATCGAACGGTTTCATCGCAGCTTAAAAGAAGAGGAGGTGTGGCTCAACGAGTACCAGACTTTCGATCAGGCTCAGCAGAGCATCGCTCGTTGGATCGAGGAGTACAATCACGACCGTCCGCATCGCGGACTCCGGGGTAGAACGCCGCACGAATCCCGTGCTCAGTTCCTTGCCCAAACCCTTACTTCAAACATGGCCCCTTGTGTCTAGTTTGCAGGGGTGCACTACACTTCAACCGCGCATTTCAGTTGATCGCCGAACGAAATCGAGACCCGCAAACACTGTCGTATAGGAAGGCGCTTGACCGGCTGATTTTCACTGAACCAAAAGGCACTACACTACGTTATCGCCCCGCTCCATAGTACTGCCAAAGCATGTACCCAAAGCCGAGCAGAGAGATAGCCACGAGAATCAGTGATCCGATCCACCAAAAATCAGGCTTTGGCCTTGTTTCCGCCACCGTGACACCTCGCTTCGAGGATCACCCGAAGCAAGGCCAGAGTCAAAGAACCGAAGTAATCCGCACGGGTGGTTGACTCTTTCTACACCCACAGGCGATTTCACAACTGAGAATTGTCCCACAAAAGTTCAATGAGTGTGGTCGCGGTTTTCCGCTAATAATCCTTGAATTATGAGCCGCTCGCAGAGCAGACAAGGAGAAATTAGGCGATGTTTTTTTCTGTCCCTCATCTATCGGATGGGAAGAAAGGACGGGATAGTGTTCGACGAATGCCTCCCCTAATTCGTTCATCAGGGACAGCACCTTTTGGAGGTTTCCCTCCTTGCTAAGCTCGGCGGCGATTTCTTGCCAAGGACGGCGCGACGCGGATGGAGAGAGCATCGGACAAAAGTATCCGATGCCCGTCGGCCAAACAAGCGCCAACGTGCGCCTATTCAACGTGAGATCAGTTCCCATTTCCTTGACGAAAATGCGTCACTCCCCGCGCCATGGTTGCTTTAATGGGGATGTTACTTCATACAAGCCCGGTGGTTGCGTTCGTTGAGGAATTGAGTGAATGGGAAGAAGCTGCGCCTGTGCGCCTACTCGATGAAATAGAGAAGTTGAAAGCGAAAGTTGAATTTCTGGAAGCAGAAATACGTCCTCTAAAACGCGAACAAATGCCACCCGCAAAAAGGATCCGAAGTTCTCATTGAGCCGTCGGCGGCACGATACCCAAGCGACGTTCCTTCTCTTCTAGCAGATTGTTAATCTCCGACACCAATTTTATGAGCTTCTTGGGGTCTTGCTCAACTGCCGCTTCCTCGCATAGTTGCTTCCATCGTTCCATGATCTCGCCCTGCACGAATAGGGAACCCCGCTTGAGTTGGGCAGATGGTAACCGACAGGCGGTTAGGGAGTCGGTATATGTGAGACGATGGGTTGCGCCAAGTTGCGCCATACGGCCCATTCTCTCGGTTGGAATACGTCAAGGGTAGGGGCGTTCGCGACATTCAATCGCGCCGCGATTGAGCGTCGTGCGGCGTTGGACGGACCTGTCCCGTGTTGAGTTCGCACTTCTCGCCCGTTTCGCGCCACCAAGCGAACACGGAATGGTCTGTATCTGTTTGAGCGCGGGGAAAGCTTTCCAGCGAATGCCTTCCAAAGCTGCGTGAATGCAAGTGCCTGCGCTCTCAACGATTAATTGGTGCTCAATACCTATACAGCTGTATGGGCCGGGCAAGGGTTTTGGCTTAGTTTTTCGGCATGTCTGTGGCCGATAGCCAAATCGAACGAAGGAGTCGAGCGCTGCGCATCCTAATCGCAGACGACCATCCGGTTATCCGAAAACACGTGCGGAGAATTTTGGAACGGCAACCCCACTTCAAGGTGTGCGGCGAAGCCCCTGACGGCGCTAAGGCTATCGAAGACGCGCGTCGTTTGAAACCAGATGTCGTCGTACTAAATGTGAGCATGCCAATTCTTAACGGCATGGATGCAGCCCGCAAAATAAAGACCGAGCTCCCCGAGACGGCAATCGTAATATTGTCTTCGAATGCTGATAAACATTTTGTTGAGGAAGCCAAGAGCATTGGCGCACGAGCTTATGTCGCGAAGACTAAGGCAGCCGAGGGTTTGGTCACAGCAATAGAAGCGGCCATTATCGGCGGAGATTTTGTTTTGATCGACTAAGCAGCCTCCAGAGGTAAAGAAGCTTTCAATAGAGTGCCTGTGGAATCGGACTCGATGTTTAATCTCCCTTCCCAACTTTTTAAGCCTTTCACGCGTACCAGGGTGTACGCGACTTTCTTCGGCCAGTTCACAAGTAGGCAGGGTGGCCGTCAGTTTGCCCTCTTTGTGGCGACGGAGGATAGTCTTGCAGGCATAGGACGCGCGACATCGGAGTGGGTTCCTGGTTCGATACTGCGGGGCGCTCATTTAATTCTTCATTTCCATGTAGCAAACACACCGATCGACGCGCACAGCATTACTGCGGTGGCAAGCCAACCCACCACTCTGAGATATTGCGGTATGACCAGCGGCCCCATGACTTTTCTGTTGGAGGCCATAAACATGATCACTGCCATTAAGGGCGCGGCGACGAGGCCGTTGAGAATCGCGGCCCAGAAAAGTGCCTTTACAGGATCGATATGCAGGAAGTTCAACGACAGGCCGATTAAGGTCGCTACTGTAATGGCTGCGTAGAATCGGATCGCTTGTCGGGGTTTACGCTCAAGGCTGGTTCTCCAGCGGCATGCTTCACCGATTCCATAGCAGGCGGATGCCGCCAAGACGGGAACCGCCAGCAGGCCGGTGCCAACAATGCCGCATACAAAAAGGAGAAAGGCAAAGCGTCCGGCCAGCGGCTCTAACGCCTTGGCGGCTTGTGCCGAAGTTGAAATTTCAGTGATCCCGCCGGTATGTAACGTCGCAGCAGCCGTCAAAATGATGAAGAATGCCACGATGTTCGAGAAGGCCATGCCGACATACGTATCGATGCGGATGCGGTCCAGTTGCTTCGGAGCTTGCGAAGGCGCCGCTTTCAGTGGTTTCTCTCCTTCATTCTGCGTCACCTCTTCGACTTCCTGCGAGGCTTGCCAGAAAAAGAGATAGGGACTGATGGTTGTGCCGAGAACGGCAACCAGAGCGGTCAAATAATCTTTGGTCAGCTCGATGTGGGGTAAGAGAGTCGAGCGGACGACTGCGGCCCCATGCACGTGGGCAAAGAAGACGACGCCCACATACGCGAACAGAGACAGGGTGAGCCACTTCAGGTATTTCGCATAGGTCGAATATGGAACCAGCAGCACTCCGGCGAGCGAACCAATGCCAAATATCACAATATAGAGGCCGCTGTTTCCAGGCAGAACGAGCTGGGCGGCAGAACCCATCGCCCCGATATCGGCTCCCAGATTGAAAACGTTCGCAACCGAGACCACGAAAAGAACGGCGTACAGAAGCGGCCTGGGATAATATTTTCGTAAGTTCGCTGCGATACCAACGCCAGTGACTCTGCCGATGCGGGCACTGATCTCCTGAATGGCAGCCATCAGCGGGTAGGTCAATAGCATCGTCCAGAGGAGGGCGTATCCGAACTGCGCTCCCACTTGAGAATAGGTTCCGATTCCGCTGGGATCATCGTCGGACGCACCGGTTATGAGCCCTGGGCCGAGCTTTTTAAAAAAGATTTTGAGGATACCTTCAGGGGCGCGATTGCTCCCGCCCCGCCAGCCCGATTGGGAAAGAGCGGGTTTTGACTTGGCGGCCAGAGTTCCCATTTGCATGCACTCAGAACAACTATCCAGCCGTCAATTGTCCAGTGTGCCAGTTAGTTGCTATTCGCTTCCCCGCGGTTGGATGATGCCGGTGGTCCCGCCGCCGGAAGCGTTCGTGACGAGGCCGTTCTGAGTGAGTCCACTTCGATGAAGATCCGCTGCACGGTCGGATCAGACTGGCGAATGTTCTTCTCGATGCGGTCGATTGCCAATTCCAATTCCTGTACGCCCAGGCCGCGGTTGAACCTGATATCCACGTTCAGGAGCACCTGATCGGGACCCAACTGCATGGTCAAAAGGTCTCCGACGTTGTCAACTGAGCGGTCGGCACAAATGATGGCCCGTATACGGCGGATTCTTGAACGATTGGTCCGCTCCCCCACCAGGAGGGCTCCGCTTTCGCGTCCCAATAGAGCCGCGACTCCGGCAAGCAAGATTCCGATGAAGATCGAAGCCAAAGCATCGAAATAAGGTTGACCAAGCACGTGCGCGAAGAAAATGCCGAGGAATGCCAGAGCCGTGCCAGCCATGCCGGCGGAGTCTTCAAGAAAAATGGTGAACACCGTCGGGTCTTTGCTGCCGATAATTTCCTGCCACGTGCTTTCGTCAGGGTCTTTTCTTGCGAGAAGTTCCTTATACGAGATACGCCATGAATAGAAGTCGAGGGCAAATGCGGCGGCCAGAACGATGTAGTTCCAGCCGGCATGCGTAAATTCCTCCGGCTGCCGGAAACGAACAACGCCCTGCCGCACGGCCAGAACTCCGCAAATACCGAAAATGTAAACGGCCACGAGCAGCGAATAGAAGTAGAGCACTTTCCCATGTCCGAACGGATGCAGTGAATCGGGCGGGCGCGCACTGCGCCGTATCCCCCACAGGAGGAGCAACTCGTTGCCCGAATCCGCTGTGGAGTGGAATGCTTCCGCCCACATGGCGGCGCTTCCGGTGACGCTGGCCGCCACATATTTGCATGCCGCGATTGCGAGATTCGAAGCGATCGCAACATAAATGACTCTGCGGGAAGATGCCGAGCGCATTGTCAGCGACACGCTGTAACCTTTCGGTGCTGTCGGAATTAATGCCAGCCGTGACGGCCAAATACTGGAGACGCCAGACTAAAACCACTTTTGAACTTTTCTAATCTTCCAGGCCATCACCGAAACAGCCAACCAGATGACGGTTGCTGACAGGAGAACTATCCAGGGGCGGTGTCCCGGCATAGAGCGCCAAATCAGCGCAGCAAAAGCCAAAAGACCGAGAGTTCCGATTGCCGCTCCCGCCGCATCAACGGCAGCCTCCATCCGACCACGTCTTTTTCCTTTCAAACCTGCCTGTCGCTTCTTTTCTCTTGCATTCTTCTCAATCAGTGTCGCAGATGCGGGAAAGATCGCCGGGAACGCCAGGAACAGTCCGCCGATACCGGGGCCAAACTTTTTCGCGATAACGCCCGCTCCGGCGGTAATCATCCCTCCGAATAGAAACCGGATGGCATAGTCGGACCACTTCGTTTTGTGATTGTCCACCAGATAGTTGTCGTAGTAACCCAGCCGAGCCGGAGTTCCACCCTTGGTCGCATAAGTCGAGTCGGGGTCGGTGGTCGACACTTGCTCCTGTTCGTGCACCGGTTCTTCGGTTGGATTCTGCTGCTCCAGTTCCACCAGGTACTGGCGCACGGTTTGCTTTACCTGCGCCGCCTCCGCGAGTTGCTCGCGGGGAATCCGGCTCCCCTTGTTGGCGTTGGCCTCCACGAAACTGCCATCCACCGACAGGTTGTCTCCTTGCACCAGTCCGGCCTCCAGACAGCGCGCCACGATCTCTTCAAACAACTGCTCGAACAGTTTTGATTCTTGAAAACGGCCGTGCCGATTCTTCGAGAACGTGGAATGATGCGGGATCTCTTGATCGAAGCCCAGACCGGTAAACCAGCGCCACGCCAGATGCATCCGCAGTTCCTCGACTAGTTTGCGCTCGCTGGTAATGCCGTAGAGATAGCCGATCAGAAGAATGCGCAGAAGAAGTTCGGGATCGATCGAGGGGCGACCGATCTCGCTGTAGCTGTCTCTCAATCGCTCGCGCACCCACTCAAAACTGATGTGCTTCTCGATTAGCCGCAACAGGTGGGTTTCAGGAACCTGATCTTCCAGGCGGAAGTAATAGAACAGCACTTCGGAGCGGTCGTGTTGCCCCATCATGATCAGCAGGCCTCCGACGATCAGAATCAAACAGAGCATGGGCGAATGCCTTCTTCTACCATGCTTCTGCTGAATCTCATCTCGCTAATCGACGTGACTTTTTCAACACCCACAGGCGTTAGCGCAAGTGTGCGCTGTTTGTTCGCCTATTTCAGGGTCGCTGAGTGCAATCGGTTTTTTAACAGCAAACGAAGTTTCATTTCAAGGACGGGTGTTCGCCGCATCCAGCCGAGCAGAACCGCGAAAAAACTTCCGCGTTTTGCGGTCGTCCATTGCCCACCTAATCATCAGTTTACGGGGGTGCGAAGCCCGCAAGTCATAGCAGTTGCAGGACTTGCCTGGACTTCCTAGCCTTGCCGGAATAGAATTACTACAGCATCGAGAGTGAGTCCCGAACGGGACTCCGGCAACCGAACCGAGACGATCCGGCCACGGTGCTTTCAGCCCAACACAGGGCGATGCGGTCGCGAAGAGCGGCAAAGAAAGCAACTCGTGCGAGATCACCTAGATCACCTAGAACTCATTCAGTGCGTGTGTTGTGCGACGTGGTACGTCGGCCGCCTAAGTCGCGACGCTCTCGATCTCCAGTTGAGGCACGGCGTTTTCGTGCAGCACGCGCTTCCATACCTGAGCAGCGGTGATCGAGAACTGGTCTATTCGGGGGTTTGCCCGGCGTGCTGGTCAGTCCTTTGTCCAAGCGACAAATTGGCCTACTCGTGATGGCCGTAGCGCAACACAACCGCCCGCTCCCAAGTCGGGCAGAAAAAAGAGGGAACACAATGCTGACCGTGAACAAGAACGAGGCAATCACCAAGTTGAACCGCCTAATCGAGGACGGCCGCCAGAACGCGGGGCAGGTGATCGAGCACGTCATGTCGCACCAACCCGCCGACTACATCGTCAAGGCGAACGCGCTCCAATTCTCCGGCAACGGCGGACTCAAGGTCGCGCTGAACAACGCGGAGTTCGGCGTGCACCGCTTCGCGCTCGGCCAGATCGCCGAGGGCGCCAACCTCCCGGTCAAGTTCCTCGACTCGCTGACCGCGACCGACTGGGGCCGCGCCCTGATCGCGCACAACCTGTCGGAAATCTTCCAGCACCGCGACGCGAAGCGGCATCTCGTCCGCACGCTGAACGGCGAGGTTCGCGGCTTCCTGTCGGACTCCTATCGCCGTCTGGACTCGCGCCCCATCATCGAGGCGTTCGTCACCGGCGTGCAGCGGCTCGGCGCGCTTCCGTACAAGGGCATCGTCAGCGACACCAAGGTCGCAATCCAAGCCATTCTCCCGGAGGTCTTCGATGCGGCGATACCGGGCGAAGTGATCGCGTTCGTCCTGTCGCTGGAAAACTCGGACTTCGGCAACGGTGCGCTGAGCCTGCGCGTCGGCGCTCTCCGAATCTGGTGCGACAACCTGGCGATTTTCACCGAGGACATGCGGCAGATTCACCTCGGCCGCAGACTCGACGAGAACGTCGTGTTCTCGCAGCGGACGTACGAACTCGACACCCGCACGACCGTCTCGGCGCTGGAGGACATCATCAACGTTCAACTGAATCGCGAAGGACTGAAGCGGCGCATGGAACTGCTTTCTGTCACCGCGAAGAAGGCCGTCGATCCGCAGGCCGCCATGAAGCTGCTCAAGGACGCGCTGGGCGTCGGGCAGGCGCAACAGGTCATCGACGCCTACAAGTCGGCGGACGTTGAGATGCTACCTGCGGGCAACGACGTATGGCGGCTCTCGAATGCGATCAGTTGGATTGGCAGGCAGGAGAAGGACGGCGAGAAGCGGCTCGAACTCATGAAGCTCGCCGGTCGCGTTCTTCTTCCGGAGAAGGGCGACATCATCCCGTTAGCAAAGGCGGAGGTTGTCGAGCAGGCAGCATGAAGGGAATCACATGGAAAACGAAAGGTTGATGGAGTTGCTGCGTCGCGCTCACACCGTCATCGGCGAGGGCCTTATCGACAACGCCCTGGACGAGTCCGCCGCAGAACTTCAAAACGAGATTGCCGAGGCGCTCGGCCTGCCATTGACGAAGCGCGACACCGTGCGCTGCAGCAAGACCTGGTTTGTGGCTGGCGGACGCGATTCGCGGCAGTGCCGAGAGAACGCCGAACCGGACGCAATCTGCGCCGAGTGCGGGGCGGCGAGATGTGAAGAGCACACCGACATCAGCTTCGAGGAAGTCGAAGGTCGCGTCCTGTGCGAGGACTGCGTAGGACATGGAGGGAAAGCATGACGAACCCAAAGGAGGCAACGAAAACACCGGACGTTCTCATCGCGAACGCCTTCAGTGTGTTCGTTTTCACGCCGCTCACTTCTGCGGCGAAAACTTGGTTCGACGAACACATTCAGTCCGAGTCGTGGCAATGGCTCGGAGCTTCCATGGTCGTCGAGGCGAGTTATGCGTGGGGACTGGCCGAGGGAATGAGAGATGCGGGTCTGGTTCTGGAGTGAACTTGCCGAAAGGAAAGCTATTTGGAGGGAGGCAAAACCAATGACACCGAGAAAGAGCAAAACACGCGACGCTGCGGTCGCCCAGGTGGACGACCTGCTGCGCGGCAAGCTGATCGAGATCCGGGAGGTCGCCATGGAATTGAGCGCCATCCTGGAGTTCGGGAAGCCGGACGGCGTAGCCGCCGACCCGCTGTGGCGGTTCGCGCAGCAAGCGATCAAGGATGCTGAATCGCTATTGCCCTCGGCGCATCGGAGCGGCATCGCCGAGCGCGACGAACTGCTCGACGAGCTGCGGAACTCGCTGGAGGCCCGCTGCGAAAGCTGCCGCTGCGGGATCGAGCACGACGAGGCACACTGCCCTCTATCGGACGATGAGGTAGACCTGCTCAAGAAGCAGCGTGAACTCGCATTGCCAGCCGCTCGCATTGCATCCTACGATGAATTCGCAAAATGGCTCTTTACGATCATCACAGTCGTTGGGACGCTCGGTGCGGCATTTTCGAATACAGCCTTGAAGAAACTGTGCGGAGTCGGGGCCATCCTTTTCTTTCTCGCAATCGCGGCAACAGGGCTGTCGCTCGCCCTCGCGGTTATTCTAAGGTGTGTGGAACCGGAAGATGCAAACTGGCAGAGCTTGCCAGACATGCTCGAAAAAGGAAGAGCGGCATTGAAGTCTAAGCGCTATTTAGCGTGGGCGTCCGGAATTTGGTTTGCCGCTGCAATCGTTCTTGCAGGTGTCAGCCCTCTGTTTTCTGGCGACGAGTCGTGCGATCCAAGCGCAAAGTCGAGAACACTGACTTATTCATTGGGGAAAGATGGAATACACGTTAGCGGAACGTTTGGGAGGCACGCTCAAGGAGTGGGGGAAATTCGGGTGTCCGCTGTTGGATTGGGGGAAAAACCTTCAGAATCATTGCTAGCTGCCCAGCGGATCGGTGCTGACCCTCAAGGTGTGTTGCGCTTCGATATCACTTCGACCGCAATCCCGCAGCAGACGGGATCGATAAAGATCAGCATTGTTTGCGATCCACAGTCCAATGGCAAGGAGCAAGAGTTCTCGCTACCTTTGCAACCTGCCAGCGACAAACTGATCACAATTGATAGCCACAATCCATGCTTCGAGTAGAGTCCGACACGCGCGAATCAAAAGGTATACCGGGCTGACCACCACCGAGCGCGAATTCCCGCTCATTGGTTTCATTAACTTGCGACTGCTGCGTGAGTACCCTTGTTGACCACCGGGGGCGAGGGTGTGGGAAAGTCTGAAAGCAAGGGATTTCGCCATTTCCTGGGGGTTCTTGATCGCAACGATCCCACTGCCCGCGCCACGACTATTGGGGGACAGGCTACTTTGAAGTCTGCAATTGTGTTGCGAGTGCAGTAAAAGCGTGCCATTGCGGCTCCAAATGGTGCTGTCTAATCAATTTCATGAACTCCAAATCTTTCTCCGTTGCGTCGATCATATCGCTAAATCTGACCACCGCCGATGGATGATCCGCATCGGGGGATTGTTCGGGGGAGAATCCTTCGAACCCCAAGAAAAATACAAGAACTGGCATTGCAGCAATGGGCGGATACTCCATCTCTATCATTTTGTGAAAAGCGAACAGGTCAGCCCTTTGTTCTTTTGCACTCTGCTCAGAGGATGTCACTTCGCGACTCACATCCCTTCCCCTTGCGGCATCTAAACGCCTGTCCTCGGGTTTGACCATTTTGAAAACGTTGTCGTGGTACTTGTGGTGGGAGAATTCGTGGCCGATCAAGTAGACGAGACTGGCGTAGACCATGAGTTCGCGAAGATCATCGGCTTTCTGATTAGCGCGAAACTTTGCCTCACTGAGACCGCCACAAACATCAGGTCGAAGCTGCCAATAGGCGAATGACATTGCGACCGTCTTGGCTTGTTGCCCATGCGCGACAAGCCAACTGTTATTCCGCGTGCCGTCGCCCAAATACTGCACATATTCCCCCAAGCATTCCGGTTTATCAAACGTTTGAGCCGCCGCCATAACCGTTGCCATGGAATCGATCACTTGTACGAAGCTTGCAGTGAGTATTGTGCGCCCCTTCGGAGACGCGAAGGCATTCGTGTTTCCGGTGATGATGACCTCGTATTCAAGACTAGATTCAAGCGCCTTGTCTTGAGCGTCTAGGACTCGGCGGAACTTCGGCCGTATGTCGGATATGAGCCTGTCGCCGCTTTGAGCGTACCAGTTCCACAATGCAGTGATTTGCGCCGGAGACATCAATTGGCTTGGCGGCTGAGATGTCTGAGCATCGAGGATCGGGGTTGCGAGAAGAAGAAATAGGACAAACAATCGTTGCATCAGCGACTCCTCAGAAATGTATCTTTATCCCAGCCCTCAATTTCTGAATATTTATCTTGGAAGTCGGCAGGTTGCTTTCGCAGTATTGATGGGTCGGAAGGAACCTTGTCATGGATCGAATAAAATTGAACGCTCATCTGTCCGAAATGTTGAAACATTAGAGCCTTCTTGTAGGAATCCAGAGTGCGGTCAGCCTTGCTTATCGCTGCCGTCTCGCTGGTGTCGAGACCCTTGGATACGCGGGGAAGAAGAATCAAGTGAAAGGTGTTTATGGCAGCGATGGCGTCCCGGTCGGTTGACGTTCCTGCTCTTGCCGCATTGGTAATAGTTTGATCCTCTGTGGTGACAGTGGATACGTCAGTTCCGTTTGTCTTTGATTCTCGTTCGGTCTTTTTTCCAGAAGTTATTTCGAGAGGATGAGAAATGGCGGACACAAAGGCGACTGTCGCAAACAGCGCGAAGAAAATACCGGGGCCAACTCGTTGCAACCGTACCGACCAGCCGTGGCCTTTGAGGTCTGCACTTTGAGCGTTTACCACCCCTCGCCGGAATAGGTCCCAGCCCAAGATCAATGACAAACCAGAAAGACCCACGACGGCCAGTCTCTCAAAACCGCGAGTCCAAGCGGAAACTGCGGACGGGTCCCTAAGGGGAAACAAGTCCACGGTTCACCTCCTTAGTGTTAGATGGGGGACAATTAGGAACTGAGACCCAAAACTGTCCAGCAGTCTAAACGCTGGCGAGTCTGCAAGGCAATGGCTGGGGTGATAGTTGTTCGGATTGCGTAACAAGGCCAAAGCGGCTCCAAGACTCCCGTTCGCGATGGCTCCCGGTCACTTGAACAACCAAACAGTTTCTGAGGCACCCCTTCGTTGACTCAGTCCTCACAGCACGCCTACCATTGCACCCTGAGCGCCCCCATGATCGGCCAAACCATCTCGCACTATCGCATCCTAGAAAAGCTCGAAAGCGGCGGGATGGGGGTCATCTATAAGGCTGAGGACACCGAACTCGGACGATTGGTAGCCCTGAAATTTCTTCCTGATAAGGTCGCGAAAGACCCTGTGGCGCTGGAGCGGCTTCGCCGAGAGGCCCGTGCTGCTTCGGCTTTAAGCCATGCGAACATCTGCACGATCCATGAGATCGGAAGGCACGAGAATCAAACCTTCATCGTCATGGAGTATTTGGAGGGCATGACACTCAAGCATCGCATCGCCGGTCGCCCCCTTCCGAAAGACGGGCTCTTCGCTCTGGGGGTTGAAATTGCCGACGCTCTTGAGGCTGCGCACAATAAAGGCGTCGTCCATCGTGACATTAAGCCCGCCAACATATTCGTCACAAAGAGTGGACACGCCAAGATTCTGGACTTCGGGCTTGCAAAGGTCACTCGTGCTAGAGATGAGGCGCTCGGGAACGCCAACGCCGAGACTGTATCAGCCACAGCGGAAGATGACGATCTCACGTCTCCCGGAACGATGCTCGGGACGGTGGCATACATGTCGCCGGAACAAGTCAGAGCGAAGCCACTGGATCGACGGACGGATCTGTTCTCCTTTGGCGTAGTGCTTTACGAGATGTCAACAGGACAACTGCCTTTCAAGGGTGAAAGCTCAGCAGTCATTTGCGAAGCCATCATGAATCGCGATCCGGCCTTCCCGGATCGACTTCCCCCAGATTTCCCGCCCGGTCTCAGGGAGGTCATTTGCAAAGCATTGGAGAAGGATCGGGAGCTTCGTTACCAGCATGTCGCTGACTTGCGAAACGACCTTCTGAGACTGAAGCGGGATTCTTCGAAGAATGAAGTTATTTCGGTCACGATGAAGCGTGAGCCTTTGCCTTCCGGTGACGCTAAGCCACAAGCAAAGAGGAAGCGACTCTATGCCGGGGCTTTGTTTCTGACGCTAGTGCTGTCCGTCAGTGGGTTTCTGGTGTTCCATTTTCGCGAAATCCTGTTCCCGCCCCCATTTCAGAAACTAACTACGGACAGAGGGGAGCGGGTTACCGAATTTCCATCTGCGGCAGTCTTGCCTTTTCAGTATGTCGGAGACCCAGCTTCGGTCGGTTATATAGCCGAAGGCTTATCGGACGGCCTGACAAACCGTTTAGAGCAATACCGGGGGTTCGGATTCCTCATTCCGACGAGCACCGATACCAGAAAAGAGGTTCTAGGAAAAGATCAGAGTCGGGCAGCCATTGCCCGCAGGCTTGGCGTGAATCAACTGGTCGAGGGAAAACTGGAGGAGAAGGATCGCAACCTTAGTGTTGTCATGTCGGTATACGACGCCATGAATTCCAAGGTAGTCGGGACAGCCGAGTTCACCGGGAACCGTGACGAGCTTTTGGAACTCGGGAATCAGATATATGAATTCGCCGCGAAACAGTTGAGGCTTATCGGCACAGAGGGGAGTTTTCGTGCTGGTATGAGGCCAGCGGACAGCAATCGAGCCTACGATCTTTACCTCAAAGCCCAGTACATGGAGGTGAACCAGCGGAATTCCAAAGACCTAGAGGCGGCAATAAGTGCTTATCAGGACGCAATCAATATCGAGCCCACTTTGTCGCTCGCCCACATGGGACTGGCTGGATGTTATTTGTCGCAGTTTCGAATCGCCAAGAACCCCAAGTCTCTGCAACACGCTATGGATGCTGCCCAGCAGGCCATACAACTCGACGATCTTTCGCCGGATGCACACACCTTATTAAGCGAGGTTTACGAAAATGAGAAAAATAAGGAAAAATCTTTGGCGGAATTAAAACGAGCGGTCGAATTGGCACCTTTTTCGGACACGGCATTACGCAATTTGGGAGATGCTTACAGCAGAAGCGAACAGGAACAGGAATTCGTACGCGTGTATGCAAAAGCGGTTGCCATCAATCCCCGTGACATGCTGAATCAGAGTGCTCTCGCCAACGCCTACTTCAGGAATGGCGATTACGCGAAGGCACTATCTGCTTTCCAGAAGGTCATCGAGACGGCTCCTGACAGTGCCCTCGGTTATGAAGGTGTGGGCTCCGTGTATTTGCGGCAAGGTAAATGGGAAGCGGCCATTCCGCAGCTTCAGAAAGCCCTTACGCTCAGTCCAGATGCCCCGACCTATTCCAACCTTGGCACCGCCAACTTTTTCATTAAGCATTATGACGAGGCGGTCAGGATGTATGAGAAGGCAGTGCAGATCAATGCAAGACAGGACGAAGAGTTGTGGGGAAATCTCGGCGATGCTTACCGCTGGACAGGACAGGCAGAGAAATCTCGGGCCGCCTACAAGAGGGCGATAGTCTTGGTAAAGCTAGGATCGAACGCCCAGACAGCAAGCACCTTAGGAGACCTAGCCCTGTATTACGCAAAAATGGGGGATCGAAAACAGTCCGAACAATACATCAGGGACGCCCGCAAGCGCGATCCCCGTGATGTTTCTCTGATTTACTTGGAGGCGCTAGTAAAGGCGGTTGGAGCGACACCCGAGGAGGCATTGAAGCCACTGGCGTTAGCTTTCGAGAAGGGCTATCCAGCGCAAGAGGCATGGAACGATCCCGAGCTTAAGAAGCTGCAAGCCCTCCCTCGGTTTGCAGAACTCATAAAAAGGTTCTCGAAGCACTAATCCCCAAGACCTTCATTATTGTTTCGACCCGACTTACTTGTCGCCGTTGTCCAAGAGCCAACAGGCGAGTCTTCCTTGGGTAGACGGTGGAAGGCGGTTCTTTCTTAAAGGGTCGTCACACGCATCGCCCTCAAAGCCATGATCTGTGATTTGCCCATTCACCTATACCGACCAGCACACGCCAAGGGCTGTTCTGGCGATGGCTGGCAGGCGATGTCCATATCTTCCCGCGCCTTCTCGCTGGTGAAGAACTCTCCGCACAACACGCATTCGCGCAGTCTCATTGGGTTCGTCGGGAGGTCGCCATTGGTGAAGACCGTAATGAAAAGCTTGCCCGCTCTGTCTATTCACATCAGCGACAAGCTCCCCAAGAACGGCGACTAAGCGAAAGGCCGTCGACCAGCAGCGTTCGCATTGATTAAGCGGAAGGGCAGACTCCTGGTGATGATTCGGTCTATTTGCGAACAACTCTAAGATTGTAGGACTGTACCTCTTCTGTGCCGCCAGTTGCTGTTCTACCGCGCAAGCTCACGACGTAGTCGCCAGATTCAATTGAGTTGGAAAGACGCCAAGCAACCACTGGAATTCCGGCAGTCAATCGGCTTGTCAGCGCCTTTGAGCGCAAGACCTCCTTTCCTTCGGGTGTCAGGAGGGCAGCTTGATAGCTCTTATAGTCCTCCCGATCCAGTGGCATTTCCAATCGTACCCAGTTAATATTCGGTGCTATTACAAGGTCCCTCTGTCCCCTCCCGCTACTCCTTAGCGCGCCCGTCGTGAGCCTGAACGTCAGATCGGCAGGAGGCTCGAGTCGTGCAACTTGGCTACCTTGCTGACCTTCGGGACTTTGCTCGCGCTGCGCATCAAGACCTCCTACCTGCCTACGAACGGCGTCTTGCTGAAGGCGCAATTGGTTCGTGTTCGCTTGAGCCGCTTGCAGTTCTTTGCGTAGACGGTAGTTTTGCAGCCCCAGCAAAACTCCTACCAACAGTACGACAAAGCTCACCAAAGCCCACTGCA
>JBAWBE010000142.1:0-3819 GCA_049589635.1 Terriglobales bacterium | reverse complement strand
GTGGGAACGGTAATGAGGGCGCGCTGTTCCAGTTGCGGCGCCGTCCTGATGCCTGGATTCGATCCGAACGGGGAATGTCCGCGCTGCCACACCGCGCTGCACTGTTGCAAGCAATGCGTGCATTTTGATACCGGCAAGCAATTCGAGTGCACCCAGCCAATCACCGAGCGCGTCGCCAAAAAAGACGCCAAGAACGATTGCACCTTCTTCGAATTCCGCATGACCGTGGAAAAAGACACTTCACCGGTAACCTATGCCACCGCAACTCCGGCTGCGGTAAGCCCGGGACGCCCGAACGACGCGCGCAAGGCCTTCGAAGACCTCTTCAAGAAGTAACATTTCCCGCACGGCGGCTTCCTCCAGCCCCTCAATCATCTGGATTGGCTTCGTCGTTTTTGTTTTGCAAACCTATCCAACTATTTCGGCGGCAGTGGAAATAGCGTGGGCTCTTTCGAGGGTTCATCCGCTATCAATTCGAGTTGCGGATAGTGGCTGCGCAGCGTATCCGGCACTCTCACTTTGTTTCCCGTCAGCAAATGAATCAGCTGCAGCGCGTTGACGATTCCCTTGGCTTGAAAATGATTGTTGGTGACGACAAACGTGGCTCGCGCGCTTTCCGCGACGTGTTCGACGCGCTTGGCCCACGGCTCCAGTTCCTCTTCGGAATACAAATAGTTATAACGTTCGGAGGGCGGAGATGCTGGGTCGTCGCTGAACCAGGTATCGTATCGGCGGCCGTGCAAGCGCACGTAGCCGATCGGGGAAGTTACGCGTTCGCTCGGTTTGATCGAACGGCCGATCACCGGCTGGTCAATGTTGCAGAAGCCCACGCCGCGCTGGTGCAGCAATTCGTAAAATTCCTTGCGCGCCCAGGACGCGTGGCGCACTTCCACGACCAGCGGGTAATCGCGGAATTCGTCAAGAATCTGGTTTAGCCGCGTAAGGGTTTCGGGTGTGTTATGAAATGAAAAAGGGAATTGCAGTAACACGGCGCCGAGCCGATTCGCGTCGCGCAGGACGTCGAATCCGGTATGCACGATCTTGACGTCTTCGGCAGTTGTGCCGCCTTCGTGCGTGAATTTCTGCCACAGTTTCGCGGTGAATAAGAAACGCGGATTTGCGGCGATGCGCTCAAGCCATTGCGCTGCCAGCTCCGGTTTCAGAGGCTGGTAGAACGAAGTATTGATTTCGATCGTGTCGAAGAAATCGGCGAGAAATGTGGCTTCGTGAAATCCTTTTTCACGATGCGGCGGGTACAGCACGCCCTTCCAATCCGCGTAGGACCAGCCGGCGGGCCCGACATAGATTCGCGGCGCATCTACCATTTCGGATTTCGAATTTGCAGGCATTTGAAATTTCTAAGCGATAAACGTGCTGCCGACGCCCAGTTGCAACTCGCTGCACACAGCGTTATGCTCACTCTGCCGCAATGCGAATACCCCTTCCATTCGTAAACCAAGCTAAGCCAGGGTGCCCGAATGAAAATAACATACAGTCATATCGAACCCGAATTTCAGGAAACCATTGAACATGAAACAGAGCGTCAGGCGGAAAAGCTGAATCGTCTGCTGAAACATTACGCGGCGGATTTGGTTTATTTGCACGGATCGCTCGAAAAAACGCCGCACAAGCCGGAATTCAACTTCTCGGTGAACTTGAATGTTCCGACCGCAACGCTTTACGCGACTGGGGTAGGCGCGGACGCGTTAGGCAGCGCCAAGGCCGCTTTCGCCGAGCTAGAAAAGCAAGTGAAGAAACATCAAGCCAAACTGCGCAAAGATTACATCTGGAAACGCAAGCGCGCCATTGGTGCACCCACGCCGCACGAAGCTCCATCGTCCAACTAATCGCACGGTGCGCCACTATCGAGCAATTAAGAGACGATCGCCAAGTCGCAGCGCCGCGCAAGTTTGCCGCAGCAACACAAACGCGCGCCGAATCGCAGGGGACTGCGACCATTAGGCTCTTCAAGTAGCCGGCGCACGGTCGCGTTAAGATCCCGTCGCGACGAATCGCTGCAACCAGCAATTCAGGCAGGATTATCGAAGTGCAGGACGCTCCAAGTCCGCGCGACGCTCGCGCGTCGGCGAATCGCAGCAACGAGCAATTTCGCCCAAGATTATCGAGGCGCAGCACGCCGCACGACCGCGCTGCGTCGAATTGCTCCTGTACCGATCAAATTGTTTCCGTGTAAGATGTTAGCTCCGTTTCAGGGGCGTAGCTCAGTGGTAGAGCAGCGGCCTTTTAAGCCGAAGGTCGTGGGTTCGATCCCCACCGCCCCTACCAATATCTCCCGCAGTTGTAGGTGTTTGCAAACTCCCGAGGGCGCTCGGGGCGCATTTGTTGGTTGCCTAGGCAACATAAGTACGAAGTTCTCATTCCGCTTTAGCGCGAGGTGAAACAATTGCTGTCGAAGCCAGGCGAGAATTACCTCGAACTTTGGATCGCGCAAGTAGAGCAATCGTTTCTGGCGCCGTAGTTGCAGTTGAGTGAAGGCTGTCGAGACCAGTGCTCTTGCAGGCAGAGAACCGTCTACACTCGCAAACTACCAATTTCACATAGGCCTTGGGTTTTGTGAACCGCTCCTCAGACCAGAGTGTTGATCACGCGGCGCGCTGCCAGAGACAGCATCAGACGGGAAATCCCGCTGAGTAGTATGCTGATGCCTACCAGTGTACCGATAGCCCATTCGCTGCTCGACGGCCAAGTCCTCCAAATCAGGAAGGCGAGGATCAATGTAATGATTCCATCGAACAGAAGCCAGCCCCAGCCTCGTTCCGACCTCAGGCGAAAGGCCAATGCAAACTCCAGCGCTGCCTCCACGAGCAGGTAGATGGAAAGGGCGAGCGTGAGAGAAGCGAGTCCCAGGAGCGGGCGGAAAAGTATAAAGCCACCGATGAATAGGTAGAGGCCGGCGAGTAATAACTCCCACACCACGCCGCCAGCACCTCTCGTGTGCCATGCGAACACGACGAGCGCTCCCCCGCTGAAAATCAGCATCCAGCCCACAAAAACGTTCACGGCAATCCCCGCGACGAAGGGCAACAGACTCGCGAGGATGCCGGCCACAATCATGAGGATGCTCATCAAAACGGACCATCCCAGGGACTTCTTTACGACGATCGGAATCGGTATGTCGCTCATATTTGTCTCCTAGGGTTTCTCGAAGCCGGGCCCAAAGGTTTCCTGCCCGTGAGAGGCGGAAACCGTTATTTCGGGGGGAATTCCTTGAACAATTTGTCGATCGCTTTTTCGAGCTTCTTTGTCTCTTTTTGCGGTTTCTCGGAGAGAGTATCCGTCGCCACTCCTCGCCAAATGAGTTGCTTGGTGCGCGCGTCAAAGAGGTCCACGACGAGCGTCCCTATTTCATAGGGTTCAACTGTTGTGAATGCTGTGCCGGTACCGCCCCAATGGTGCCAGCCCCATCCCGCGCCGAAGCCGGTATAAAAGGTCTCGAGGGTGTGCCGCTCTCTGGTCGCCACGTGAGCGACGATTCCCACGTCAGCGTCCGTCTCAACAAGTTGCCATCCCTTGGATTTGAGTGCCGCGTTGACGGCGTTGACGAGCCGCGGCTCCATCAGTGGATCGATCCGAATCCGCGGAGGTTCGATCCACGTGAAAGTCTTGTAGGAAAGGAAGCGCGCCTCGGGATCGTAGTCCGTCGTGACCTTTTGGGCCTTGACTCCCTTGGCCAAGAGAAGCAAAAGAAGAAATCCGAGGATTATTCTGGAAATCCGCATGTGAGTTTCTCCAAAGTTGCTCGAGTCACCAAACAAGCCCTATCGATCTGCCCTACCGCGGTCATTGACCGCCCCCATC
>JBAWBE010000141.1:0-2236 GCA_049589635.1 Terriglobales bacterium | reverse complement strand
GCGCCGAAGCCCTGCTCCATCTCGAAAAGGGACCATGGCATAAGTTGTTTCTCGACCGACGACTGCCCGATCTCGATGCCGAGGAACTCAGTCAAACGGTGCGCCAGCATTATCCCGGGGTCGAGGTCGTCTGGGTGGACGATGAGAACGATACACTCGTGGAATTTGTGCTACCCGTCCGGCATCCCCGGCCACTTTCCGTTCCCAGTGTTTCGGTCGCTGACAACGATCCAGGCCACACCGATTCTAGCGGCACTGACTCCAACGACAATGAAAAGATTGATGGCGGCGAGGGACTTCTCTACGAAGAGCAGGCCGAGTGTTCGAACCTCGAAGACGTCGTTCGCGAAGTCGCGCTGCCCGGCATGATTGGACGCTCGGCGTTGATGCAGGCTGTTTACCGCCAGGTGCAGCTGGTCGCGCCCCGCGATACCACGGTTCTGATCACCGGGCCTACCGGCAGCGGCAAGGAGCTCGTCGCGCGCGCTCTCCATGATCTGAGCCCGCGCGCCGCCCGCAACTTTGCGGTCGTTAACTGTGCTGCCATTCCTGAAACGCTCCTCGAAGCCGAGCTCTTCGGATACTCGCGGGGTGCGTTCACGGGCGCCCTTCAGGCCTACGCGGGCAGAATTCAGGCTGCCCACCTGGGCACGCTCTTTCTCGACGAGATCGGCGACATGCCGCTCAGCCTCCAGCCGAAGCTCCTGCGATTCCTGGAACAAAGAGAGCTCCAGCGCCTGGGCAGCTCGCAGCTGGTCCATGTAGATGTGCGGGTAGTCTCGGCCACCAACGTCGATTTGCTCACGCTGGTGCGGGAAGGGAAATTCCGCGAGGATCTTTATTACCGGCTCTCGGCCTTTCCGCTGGCGATCCCTCCATTGCGCGAGCGTCCCGCCGATATCGCAGAACTCGCCGAATACTCTCTCGGAAAATTTTCCTCGGGGCCGCCGACCCCGATTCTGTCGAACGAAGCACTCGCGTTTCTGCGCGCCGAAAGCTGGCCCGGCAACGTGCGCGAACTCCAGAACGTAATCGAGCGCGCCCTCGTCCTCGCCTCCGGCCAAACCGTGATCCGGGCCGCCCATCTGATGCTTCCCGGTGCCGGCAACCGAAGCGCGCCCTCGTGCGCGCAAAAGCTCGGCGATAGGACGCCATCATCGGTGCGGGCGATGAGCGTCTTCTAAGGCAATTTATGCCGGGCTGGCATAGTCTTTGCAATCAAGTCCAGTATGTCCACTACACCGCCACCGTCGCGCGATTCGGCGCTAGAGGCTGATCATCCGCTCGCCCGCGCGTTTCGCTCCTTTACCGAAGCGGCCGGTTCGCTTGAGCGCACGTACGGTCAACTGCACGGGCAGGTGGCCCATCTTCGCGACGAACTCGAGATCACCAATCGCAATCTGACCGTCAGCCTCCAGGAAAACCGCCGTATGCGCGAACGCTTGCACGGCATTCTCGAAGGCTTGCCATGTGGAGTTCTGGTGGTGGAAGGAATTGGGCAAGGCAGCAACGAAACAATCAACGAAGGCAGCGCCGAAGAAAACGACGATGGAAGCGGCCGTATCTCGGCCTTGAATCCCGAGGCGGCGCGCCTGGCTGGTGGCCGCTTTGCTACGGTAGGTGCTTTGCCGTCCGCGCTCGCTGCCTCGCTCCAAAGCGCCCGTGAAACCGGCGGTGAATGTGAACTGGAGCTTTATCCGGCATCGACGGATGATGGCGAGAAGAAAACCCTCCGGAACGCAAAGCCCGCCTGGGTGGCGATCCGTCATGCCTGGCTCGAGCGCAAGCCGGAGAAGGCCAGTTCCGTCTATATCCTCCGCGATGTGAGCGCGGCCAAACAACTGGAACGCGATTCGGAAAATCTGCGCCGCCAGCGCGCCCTCGTTGAAATGTCGGCGCTCCTGGCCCATGAGATCCGCAATCCGCTTGGCAGCCTTGAACTTTTTGCGGGGCTTCTCGCCGAGTCGAGCCTCGAAGGCGAAAGCCGCCGCTGGATCGAATACGTGCAGGCGGGCCTGCGCACGCTTTCCTCGACTGTCAACAATGTGCTCGACCTGCACAATGAGCCTCCGCCGGAGCGGGCGCGCATCGACGCCGGAGAACTTCTCGGCTGGGCCCACGATTTTCTGCAGCCGCTTGCGCACCAGGCGCGCGTCGAGATTCAGGTTCTAAACGGACTGGCAGGTGTTGCGCTTCATGCCGACCGGCACCTGCTGGAGCAGGTACTGCTGAATCT
>JBAWBE010000140.1:0-3292 GCA_049589635.1 Terriglobales bacterium | reverse complement strand
TTTCGGGATCGACCTGGCCGGCGCGGACGAGCTTGGCGATTTCAGCGTCGAAGTGCTGCATGCCTTCGCTTTCGGCGACCTTGATGCAATCGAGGAGGGTGCGGCCGGGGCGTTCGCCCTGCTCGATGCAGTCGCGCGTGCGGGAATTGGATTTCAGGATTTCGACGACGGCGATCCTTTCACCTGCATCGGCGCGGGGAATCAGGCGCTGCGCGATGATGTAGCGAAACGTCTTGGCGAAACGTTCGCGTACCGCCTGCTGCTCGGCGGCGGCGAACGAGCTGACGATGCGGTCGACGGTTTTCAGGCTATCGAGGGTGTTCATGCTGGAAAGAACGAGGTGGCCGTTTTCGGCGGCTTCGAGAAGAATCTCCAGCGTTTCACGATCCCGAATTTCTCCTACCATGATTACGCGCGGCGACTGGCGCAGAGCCGCCTTCAACGCCAGCGCAAAACTGGGCGCATCGCTGCCAAGCTCGCGCTGGTGCACGGTAGATCTGTTGTGCCGGTGCAGAAATTCGATGGGGTCTTCGACGGTGAGGATGTGGTAGCAGTGCTCGGCATTGATGCGGTCGATTAAAGCCGCGAGCGTGGAAGACTTACCGGATCCCGAGCCGCCGGTGACGAGAATGATGCCATTGCGGACGTGGATCGCGTCTTCGAGCGCCTTGGGGAGATGCAGCGAACTGAACGTCGGAATTACCGTGGGAATTACGCGCATCACGATAGCGCAGCTCCCGCGCTGGATGAATACGTTGACGCGAAAGCGGGCAGTGCCCGGCAGTCCGTAGGAAACGTCGCACGACCCCTGTTCGCGAAGGGTGTTGATGGCCTGCTTGTTGGAGCCGATCACGTCGGAGGCGATGCGGCGTGTGTCGTCGGCCGAAAGTGTGCCGACGCCCGGCAATTGGACTGTAGTCAGTTGTCCGTGAACTTCGACTTGCGGGGGCCGGTTGGGCGAAAAGATCAGGTCGCTCACTTTGAGCGAGCTGCGCAACATGCCGGCGAGCAGAACCGAGGTCGGCATCGAGCCGCGTTCGGTTACGCCTTCGAAGGGAATTGAAATCGTCGAATTCCCCGGAGCTGCCATCGCGTGAGACTCCAAATGAAACAGAGATTAAGGCCACCGGGGAGAGCCAGTTGACGTCCGGTTCGGATGACTGGCCGATGGAACTACACTTTGAATGTAACGCGATTGCTGAGGAAGACGAAGAACAAGTAGGTCATAGACCACGGTAACGAGGGGAGCGCGCAACTGGCGGAGTTTTTCGCCGGCGGAACGAAAATCTTTAACCGCGGAGGACGCGCATGGCTCGCGGAGCGCGCAGAGGAAAGACGCTTTACGAGTTGCCGCTGTTCTAAATAGAGGTTCTTAAATAGAACTCAGCCAATTCCATGTCGGCGGGCGTTGTGATCTTGATATTTTTTGGCGAACCCATCACGACAGATACTGGAACGCCTGAACGCTCGATCAGCGACGCCTCATCTGTTCCCACAAAGCCATCGGCGGCGGCCTGGTCGAAGGCCTTTCTCAGGATGTCGTAGCGAAAACCCTGCGGCGTTTGCGCCATGACTATGCTGGCGCGCGGGATGGTCGCTTTGATGATTGCGCCATCGGCGGTGCGTTCGACCTGTTTCACGGTGTCGACCGCGGGCCAGCCTGCGATTGCGGCCTGATGCTTTTCGGCGGCGTGGATAACGTTTCCGATGATTTCGGGCGTGATGAAGGGACGAACTGCATCGTGCACCAGCACGATGTCGCCCGGATCGGCGGCCAGAGCTCGCAGGGCATTCGCTACTGAGTCTTGGCGATGCTCGCCGCCTTCGACGATTTCCAGAGGCTTTTTCAGGATTTCGGAATATTGTTTTTCGAGCTGAGCGCGAAATCCAGCAATCTCGTCTTTGCGGAGTGCGACGACGATTTTGTGGATGGCCGGAGTTGTGGCAAAGACGCGCAGCGTGTGCACAAGAATTGGAATGCCGCCCAGTTCTTTGAACTGCTTGGTAGGCGCTGTGGCGGATGGCGGAGCCATGCGCGTGCCGAGTCCGGCCGCGGGAATGATGACAAATACTTTCATCGCAAGTTAGATGCGGGACGAACAGTATAGTACAGGCTTGTGGTGGGTGCGGACGAGACCTCGATCGCAACGCCGCGGGCGTGATGGCCCCGGAACAGCCCGCAGCCCGCAAGATACCGGCGCTACATTTCATTCTGATCGCCTCGCGCAAGAAAACTAGTCGGCCGCGCGGTCGATCGGTAGGGGCGTCTTTTTGGCCGGATCAGTGATTCCGCTGCCGATACCGCTGCTTCCTGTGACAGGAGGCGCGCCGACTGGGACTGGCGAGTTGCCAGTCTTCGAGTCGTGACGTCCGGTGCCGCGCTCATCCCATTTGCCGAATATCATTTTGCCGGCAGTCGTTTGCAAAACGGAAGTGACCGATACGTCGATGGTCTTGCCGATCATCTTGCGCGCATTGTCGACTACCACCATGGTTCCGTCGTCGAGATAGGCGACGCCCTGGTTGTATTCCTTGCCTTCCTTGAGGATGAAGACGCGCATGATTTCGCCGGGCAGCACGATGGGCTTCAGCGAATTGGCGAGTTCGTTGATGTTCAGCACGGCTACGCCCTGGAGCTGGGCAACCTTATTAAGGTTGAAATCGTTGGTGATGATCTTGCCCTCGTAGACCTTGGCTAACTCGATGAGCTTCATGTCGACTTCGCGGACGGCTGGGAAATCGTCTTCGACAATTTGGATCATGGGCGAGGCGGTTTTTTGCAGGCGCTGAAGGACGTCTAAGCCGCGGCGTCCGCGATTGCGTTTCAGCGAATCAGCCGAATCGGCGACCAGCTGAAGTTCGCGGAGCACGAATTGCGGGATGACCATGAGACCGTCGAGGAATCCAGTCTCGGCGATATCGGCGATGCGGCCATCGATGATCACGCTGGTGTCGAGGATCTTGTAGCTTTTCTTGTTACCTTGCTTTTCGCCGCCAAAGACTCCGCCCAGCGCGGCCAAGTTGAGGAGGTCGCCTTTGTTGGCACCGACCGCCAGGCCCACATAGGCCATGATTAACATGACCATGATTTGAAGGAAACTTTGCGTAGCGCCCGGGGGAATGCTGTTGCGGATGACGAGCGCAAACAGGTACGCACCGAAGATACCGAGCACGCTGCCGACGGCAGCGCCGATCAGGCGCTTGAGGCTAATGTTACGAAGGCGCCACTCAAAGATGACAATGCCGCAGCCAATCGCCAGACCGACTACGGCGTCATAATTTTGAGGCAGGT
>JBAWBE010000139.1:0-2265 GCA_049589635.1 Terriglobales bacterium | reverse complement strand
AGCCACGAGCGTCCAGGTTGACTGAGTTGTAAGGTCGAACTCCGTACCATTCGCGGTTCCCTGCGCCACAAAGTTCATTTGCCCGCCGTTCGTGCCGCTCACGGTCCATTTCAGCGGGGTGCTGCCGCTGGAACACGTAGTCGTAGCACCGAAAACACCCTCGCAAACCTCGAAGTTAGTTACGCCAGGAAGAATTACGTTGAGGGTAGCCGTATTCGTGACACTTTCATCGCCCGCCGTGATCGTAACCTGACCAGCAGCTACGCCGAGCACGGACACACCGCCGCAGGGCTCTGTAGCGCAAGAACCAGTGATTTGGGCGATGGTCGGATCACTGCTCGACCATGACACGCCGCTTGTTAACGTCGCGCCCGTACCCTCACTATTGACGCCGAAGGCTGACAGCGAAACGTCAGACCCAACCTGCACGGTCGGCCCTGTCGGATTAATGGTGATCGAGGTCAGCGTTGGTGGCTGGAAAAAGCCCTTGCAACTAACACCAAAGGCGAATACGAGCAGTACGGTGAAAGCAAGGGTCAGCGGCAGTTTCTTCCCAACGAGCATGCGCTCAATCGCCATAATTATCGCCTCGGATAAACGTAATTTTAGCAGAACGCGAGGCCTAGACCCGCTCTCCGGTAGTGCATGGTTGGAGTCATGGCGGGCGCGAACCGGCGCAGGCTTGGCGCGCTAAGGGTAAGAACGAGCGCGGAAATGGAACTTGCAGGGAATCCGCCGTTCGCTGTTCGCCGCTCGCTATTCGCTTTAGGATTCTAGCGGGCGGCTCCTGAAAGCTACGGCCCTGCGCTCGATTTCAGCTAGAATGGAGCAAATGGCCGACCGCACGTTTACCCTTGATGAAGCGCAGAATCTGTTGCCTATTCTTGAGTCTCTGCTGAAGCAATCGATCAACGGCAAGAAGCTGATCGAAGAGGTTGACGCAGAATTCCAGGAGACGGCGCATCGCGTGTTTCTGAATGGAGGCACGCGGTTGGACATTGTGCATCTGGCGCGGCGCAAGGCCGAGCGGGAGAAGACGATTCGGCGGGTGAAGGATGCGCTGGCCGAAATCGATGCCATCGGCGTACAGGTGAAGGATCTGGATATCGGGCTGCTCGATTTTCCCTGCAAGGTCGAGGGCGAAATTGTGCTGCTGTGCTGGAAGCTCGGCGAGAACGGGATCACGCACTGGCACGGCACGAGCGAGGGCTTCGCCGGGCGCAAGCCGATCGACGACCGCATCTCGAGAGCTGGCAAAAAGCGCACGCAGTGAAGTGCGGTCGCCGCTGACAAAGGGTCGTCCCTCCGGGACTTGAGTTATTTTTCTACCTTACCCAGCGCCCAGGCGCCGGGCTAAAATAGCTCGCCCCTCCGGGCCTGACATCTCCGCCCAGGATCGGCTGATCCGAGCGAGTCCTTATAGACGGATCCCGCTTTCAGATGTTCTGGTTCGAAATATTCTGATACGAAACCAACTCCACTAGCCCCGGCATGCCTGTCTCAATCCCCGATCGGCGGACTCCGCGCAACGTCTACGTCTTTGGCGCCACGTCGTTTCTGAACGACACGGCCACCGAAATGGCCTACTGGATCTTGCCGGCGTTTATCGCGTCGCTGGGCGCGGGGCCGGCGAAGCTTGGCATTATCGAGGGGGTCGCCGAGAGCGTGGCGTCGTTCGCCAAGCTTTTTTCGGGATACCTTTCCGACCACGTTGCGCGGCGCAAACCGATTGTGGTCGGCGGATACTTCGTTGCGAATGCCGTCAAGCCGCTGTTGGCGCTGGTTTCATCGTGGGGGCAGATTCTTGGAATTCGCTTCGCCGACCGCTTCGCCAAGGGCGTGCGCGGAACCGCGCGCGATGTCATGGTCGCCGACTCGGTCGACAAGGCAAGCATTGGATCGGCCTATGGATTGATTCAGGCGATGGATTCTGCTGGAGCCATCGCCGGGCCGTTGCTGGCGCTAGCTTTAATTGGGCATTTTGGGATGCGGGGGGTATTCGCGTGGGCGGCGGTTCCGGGCGCACTTTGCATTTTGGTGGCATGGCTGGGAATTCGAGAAGTACGGAAAGACAGTTCCCAGTTGTCAGATCCCAGTTCTCAGTCTTCGAAGCCAGGAATTGCAGGAGCGCCGGGTCATCTTAGAGTTCGATTGCCGTTTGGGTTTTATTACGTGCTTGCGGTTGTCACTTTGTTTTCGCTGGGGAATTCGAGCGACATGTTTCTGGTTTTGCGGGCCGGGGATGTTGGGATTCCGGCTTCGCAC
>JBAWBE010000138.1:0-1673 GCA_049589635.1 Terriglobales bacterium | reverse complement strand
AGCAAACTCCGGCCACTTCCAATCGGCCATGGTCTTCGAAAATAATTCCAGCTTGCGCGAAGGCGTGTTGTAGCCCACCACCGCCTCGCCATCCACCATCACGCCCACGGCTTTGCCGTCTTTCTTGATCACGCCATTCGCAGCCACATCCGATCCCGCCAGATCGGCCGGCGCAACCGCCTTCTCATTCAACCGGTGAACATCAGTCGTAACTTCATAAGCGCCATACTTCCGCATGTATTCCAGCGGCTTCAATCCTTCTTTCGCGGCAGCTTCCGGCAATCCCGGCACAGAGTTTTCAAACATCCATCCGTAATATTCATCCACCGTCAACTTCTGCCCCGGACGATAAGGCGATTCGAACCACTGGCGGATTCCCATCGACCCATCCGGATCGATCGCCCAAGACAGGTTGATCCAGAATTCATCCTCCTCCCAAACCTCGCCGACATTCGCCTGATAGGTGTACTCGAATTTCTCGCCCGCCCGCTCGCGCAGCACCCGCGCCACCGGCTGCCGAAATCCAATCCACTTCCCGGCATAAGACTCCTGGCTCATCAAATCATGCCGCTCCGAACTAAAGCCCATCGGCAGCACGTAATCCGCAAACCACGCGGTCTCGCTCCAGGTAGGTGAAAGCGCGGCGTGCAGCCCAACTTTCTGCTCATCGCGCAACATTTCAATCCACGAAAATCCATCCGGATAAGTCCATACCGGATTGAACACGCGCGTGAAGTAAGCCTCAATCCGCCCGCGCCCTTCTTTCAAAAAATGCGGCAGCAGAAATGACATCTCATGCGTACACAGCGGCCACTCCGGCGGATAAAGCAATTCATTCCATCTCTTCTGCGGCGGCGGCGTCTTAAAGGTCTTGGGAACAAATTTGTTCCACGCATTTAAATTGTGTCCGCCCGGCGTCCCCACCGACCCAGTCAGCACGTGCAGCAGCATGAGCGCCCGCGCCGGCTGCCATCCGCCAAGATTCCCGGAAGCGCTGCCACGCCAAAGGTGCGAAGCAAATCGGCTCCCTGCAGTCGCAATCTCGCGCGCAATCTTGACGATGACTTCCGCCTTGACCCCACTTTCTTTCTCGGCAAACTCAGGCGTGAATTTCGCATAATGCTTTTTCAGCGCATCGACCGTAGCGTTAAAGCTCTGCCCACGCGCGCTAAAACCGTCAACTTCCAACTCTTCCCAGTTGGTCCAATTCCTCACGAACTCGGCGTCATACCGATTCTCGTCAAGAATCACCTTCGCCATCGCCAGCAGCATGGCACCCTCGGTCCCCGGATAACTAGGCAGCCAATAATCGGCCATGCTCGCCGTATTCGATAGCCGCGGATCGACAACGGCAAGCTTCGCGCCCGCCATCTTGCCTTCAATAATTCGCTGCGCATGCGGATTGAAATAATGTCCCGATTCCAAATGCGCCGACAGCAAAAGAATAAAGCGCGCATTCGCATGATCCGGCGAAGGCCGATCGGCATAATGCCAAAGCAAATAACCCAGCCGCGCCGACGACGAGCAAACATTAGTGTGCGAGTTGTGCCCGTCAATCCCCCACGCCTGCAGCGTCCGCTCCATGATGAAGTCATGCCCCGGTCGCCCAACGTGATACATCACCTCTTCGCCGCGATTCTCCTTGAACGCCTTGCGAATGCGCGATCCAAAAG
>JBAWBE010000137.1:0-1526 GCA_049589635.1 Terriglobales bacterium | reverse complement strand
TTCGAGATTGTTTTCAAGGTCCGCCTGAGATGCCCCGCAAGCCAAGTATGACCGTGACGAGCCGCTTTGTCGCCGGCGACCCTCTTTCTTTGGGCCATGACACTTACAGCCCCACCATGCTTCGAATTTGAAGCCAGGTGTGAGAACCGTCCTCTCGGGAAGTAATCTCGCCTCCGCTCTCGTCCAAACACATTTACGGAGCCCGCGCAGCGTTGACCTTCCTAAGCTCCAGAAGATCAATTACATAGCGCGGTCCTGTGCCGTTTTGGGATCCGACGATCTGGTTCCTTTAATTAATGGCGGCTGGATTCTCTGTATCGTCGCCTCAGGAAGGTCCTAGGGCCAACCAGTGCCGGTTGCAAATGTTGTTGGGTTAAGTAAAATCTATTAATGCATGCTACTACCCCTGGCTCTTGCCTCTGAATGGCACTAGATACCGTAGCCGCCTGGGACATCGCCGAGACTCAGCGACTGATTGACCATCCTGCCGTGAGATTGCTGCGCGGCCCCAATGGGGCGCTCACACTCGCGTTCCTTCATCGTTCATTTAAGGAGCACCAGAGGATCTCAGTGCCCGAGTCACACTTGCGGGCGCAGCTTGAAAACTTTCTCGATGAAGCGCGGGAGCAACGACCAGGCGCCTATACGCAAACGGCTGCTGATTACCTTTCGGCCTGGTGCGGGAGCGAGCACGTACTGCTCAAGAAGTTCTATAGCGATGAAGCCGACGAGCCAGTATTTGAGTTGACCACTCCCGCAGAACGGGCCATGCGGTGGCTCGAAGATCTCCAGACACGGCCATTTATCGGCGCCGAATCGCGCCTCGAGCTGATTTTTCAGCAGCTTGAAGAAATAGCTCTGTTCTCCACTCCCGATGTTGAGCGCCGCATATCTGCCCTGCGCGCGCAGCAGAGAGCTTTGCAATCTCAAATTGATTCGATTGAGGCGACAAATTCGGCGCAGGCTTATACTGCTGTCCAACTCACAGAACGATTTGCCAACGCTCTTGATCTTGCCCGCGGACTCACCGGCGACTTCCGCCAACTTGAGGAGAACTTCAAAGAGGTTGCTCGTGCCCTGGCCGAAGCTCAGATGCAACCCGGCGCAACGAAGGGACGAATGGTCGGCCAGTTGCTCGATACGCATTCAGCGCTCAAAGAATCTGCGCAGGGGCAGAGCTTCTATGCGTTCTGGAACCTGCTCTCGTCTCCCGAACGACAGCGCACGTGGAGAGACCTGGTCCACCAGGTGTATCAGCTTGATGCAATCGATAGCCGGCTGAGGGCCAACAAGCTGATCGAACGGTTATCCACCCGTCTGTTGATTGAGGGCGAGCGCGTTGTGCGTTCGAACGAACGGATGGCCGCAACTCTCCGGCGCGCCTTGGAAAGTGCTTCGACCGGAGAGGACCGGCGGCTCCGCGAATTGATCCGGAATATTCAGCAACTCGCTCTCGCCAGCCGCCAATCCCCGCCGCAGGAGGAATCCTTCTTCGACCTCGCGGGTCCAACCCAGCCATTCGCGAG
>JBAWBE010000136.1:0-7946 GCA_049589635.1 Terriglobales bacterium | reverse complement strand
GCCTTGCACGCCGGCGGGGGTGATGGAGATTCTACGGCGGAGTTCGATTCCCGTGGCTGGGCAGGAAGCGGTTGTCATCGGACGCAGCGACATTGTTGGCAAGCCCGTGGCGATGCTGCTGCTCAATCAGAACGCGACAGTTACGGTTTGCCACTCGAAGACGCGCGACCTCCCGAGCGTCTGCCGACGTGCGGACATTCTGGTGGCGGCGATTGGGCGGGCAGGGATGGTCACGCGTGACTTCGTCAAGCCGGGCGCGACGGTAATTGATGTCGGAATCAATCGAGTGACGGACCGCGCCGAGTTCGATAGTTTATTTCCGGGAACGCTTGCGGGAAGCGCGAAGCGGCTGGAAACTTTTCTGGCGAAGGGGTCGACACTCGTTGGAGACGTGCATCGGGAGGTAGCGGAAGTTGCCGGAGCGATTACGCCGGTGCCCGGAGGCGTCGGACCACTGACCATTGCCATGCTAATGGCGAATACGGTGAAAGCCGCAAAACTGCGAAGAAGTCAAAAGTGAGAAGTCAAATTGCAGAAGTAAACCCGTGGTTTTCACTTCTGCAATCTGACTTTCTCTCCGTGCTAAATTCGTTCCGTCATTGATCAAGACTACTTCGATCAAAACTGCAATGATCAAACTTGGGCTGACCGGCGGGATTGCAAGTGGCAAATCGGTGGTGGGCGAGATGTTTGTCAAGCTTGGGGCGCACCTCCTCCAGTCCGATGCGATTGCTCATTGGCTGATGGAGCCGGGGCGTCCGGTGTATGAAGAAGTGGTTCGCAATTTCGGAACTGGCATTCTCAACTCTGACGGTACCATCAATCGGCCAAAGCTCGCGGAGGCTGCGTTTGGACCTTCGCCCCGCGTTAAAGAGCTGAACGCGATTGTTCATCCCGCTGTCATTGCGCACGAAAACGAATGGATGAAGGACATCAGGGCGCGCGATCCAAACGCGATTGCAATCGTGGAAGCGGCGCTCATTCTCGAAGCCGGGACAGTTGATCGATTCGACTATCTCGTCGTCGTCACTTGCCGTCCGGAGCAGCGGGTCGAGCGGCTGGCACGGCGGCTCGGAATCTCAGAAGACGCGGCGCGCGCCGAAGTTGCTCGGCGAATGGCGGCTCAGATTTCGGATGAAGAGAAGATCAAAGCGGCCGATTTTGTGATCGATAATTCCGGTTCGCTGGAGACGACGGAGCGGCAGGTGCGAGAAGTAGTTGCGAAGCTCCGAGATGCCGATCCCTCGCGTTGAGTGTGCGTTCGAAGTCTTCAGTGTAAGAACTCTCACCCTAGAAACCCGGCCTGCCGCGTCCCGGAAGCTCCGAACAGATTCGGGTAGCGCGCAAAGCAGGCGGGGCAGGCCCTGTCTCTACACAATCGACTTCAAGTTATGCCAGTAGTTTCGCGGCGTCTTTAGCAAAGTAGGTCAGGATCATGCTCGCTCCCGCGCGGCGAATGCTTACTAGCGATTCCATCATCACGCGGTCGCGGTCGATCCAGTTGTTGCGGGCGGCCGCTTCGATCATGGCGAATTCGCCGGAGACCTGGTAGGCGGCTAGAGGAAGATCGAACCGCTGGCGCGCGGCGGCGATCACATCTAGATAAGGCATCGCGGGTTTGACCATGATCATGTCCGCGCCTTCTTCAATGTCGAGCGCAATCTCGCGCATGGCTTCGCGAACGTTTGCGGGATCCATCTGATAGGAGCGGCGATCGCCGAACTGCGGCGTCGAATCGGCGGCCTCGCGGAAGGGACCATAGAAGCCCGACGCGAATTTCGCCGCATACGAAAGAATCGGAGTGTTTTCGTAGCCGGCTTTGTCGAGCGCGGCGCGAATGGCGCCGATACGCCCATCCATCATGTCCGAAGGCGCGATGATATCGACCCCGGCCTGCGCCAGCGACACTGATGTTCGCGCCAGGAGTTCGAGAGTTGCGTCGTTGACAATTTCATATTCGGACGGCTCGGTGCGAGCTGCGTTATTCATCGCGCTGTCGAGATTCCCTCTGCCCTTGATGACAGCGACTTTCTTCGAAGCGGTTCGTGCGGCCGCGCCGAGCGATCGCGGACTAGCCTTCACGATTCCGCAGTGGCCGTGCGACATATATTCGCAGAGACAAACGTCGCCTATGACGACCACATCCGCCACTTCACTTTTAATCGCGCGCGCGGCCTGTTGAACGATGCCGTCCGCAGCCCAGGCGCCGGTGGCCACTTCATCTTTCTTCTCCGGCAGGCCGAACAAAATTATCGAGAGCACTCCCAGGCTGCGGGCTTCACTGACTTCTTTGACGGCCTGATCCACCGACAGATTGAAGACGCCGGGCATGGAACGGACTTCCTTGCGAACGCCTTCGCCGGGACAGACGAATAGTGGATAGACGAAGGCTTCCGGGGTCACTCGGGTCTCGCGGACAAGAGAGCGGAGCGATTCGTTCTGGCGTAAGCGGCGCAGGCGGTTTGCGGGGAATGCCATATGCCAAATTCTAGCAGTCCGAGACGAGGGCATCTGTGGTCGGAGCCATCAAACGGGACCGTGATGCCCGCGACAGGACCGCCGCAGGGAGGATCGTGAGCAGCGGGTTAGCTGGGAGAAAGAATCGAGCGGCAATCAGTCCGGGTTACTTCGGTAACCATCGGTAATCCCGCCGTCATCTCAACATAACGTCCGGAAATCATTAAGATACGAACTGGTGCCCCTCCGTCCCATTTCGTCTTTGGCCTGCGGGATTGGCCTGCTCGCCGCCTTTGCGCTGGCGCCGATGGTATTGCCGTCGACTGCTTTCCGCGTCGCCATGGGGAACCTGGTTCCGCTGACAGTGATGCTCGCGGCTACCTATGTCTCTTTTCGAAATGCCTTGGAGAGCCGGGGACATGTGCGTCTGTTCTGGGGGCTGATCACGGCCAGCCTGGCGATGTGGAGCTTCAACCTGACTTGTTGGGGTTGGTATGAAGTTGCTCTGCGCAAACCAGTACCCGATCCGTACGCAGGCGACATCGTGCTGTTTCTGCATGTGGTCCCGCTGATGGCGGCGGTCGCCATCCGTCCCAGCGATGCGGATGGGAATGACGGACGACTGATCAATGCTTTGAATACTCTCATCCTGCTTGGATGGTGGGTGGTGGTATATGCCTTCTTCGTTTTTCCCGACGAATATCTGGTGACGAACATTCCGCTTTATACCTTGCGCTGGGATCTGCTGTACCTGGTTGAAGGGATGATGCTGGTCGGGCTTTCCGCCATCGCATACTTTTCGAGTTCTGGCTCATGGCGAAAAATTTATGGATGCATTTTCGCCGGCAGCTTTCTTTACACCTTTGCGTCGGAAGCCATGAACGCTGCGATCGCACGCGGCACTTATCACACGGGCGGTGTATACGACATTCCGTTTCTGGCATCCGTGCTTACTTTTCTGGCGGTTACTGTGGTCGGGCGATGCTCTCTCGGCGACGGCATGACGATACCGGTGGGATCGAAAGTACGAGGCGTGGTGGTCCCAGTATTTGCACAGCTGGCACTGCTTTCGCTTCCGATTTTCGGCTACACAGCTTTGTTTCTAAGTCACGATTCGCTCTACCTTAGGCACGTTCGGTTTGGTGTGGCCATGGGCGGTGTGGCCATTCTGGCCCTCTTTATTTTTCTGAAACAGTACTTGCTCGATCAGCGGTTAGTCGAACTGCTCAATCGATCCCGGCAGAGCTTTGACAACCTTGAACGGTTGCAGGGACGGGCAATTCTGCAAGCGAAGCTGGCGTCGCTGGGAGAGCTGGTTGCGTTGGCGGCAAGCGAGTTGGAGTATCCGCTGTCCGCGATCCTCGAGAGCAGCGACCAAATGGCGGCCAGTGGCAACCTCACCTTCGAGCAACTCGCGAATACAAAAAAGATCGGCCAGCAGGCACGCCGCACCCGCGAGTTGGTCGGCGACTTGGCAAGCTTCGCGCAACAGACTCCGGGAGAAAAAGTTCCGCTGGATGTAAAACCGCTCTTACAGCGCGCGGTTCAGATGGAAGGATTCAAACTCGAAAACCGGAACATCAGCCTGGTAGTTGAAAACATGGACTCCGTGCCACGCGTTCTCGGCAACTCCAATCAGCTTCTTCAGGCGTTCGTGCAGATTGTTGAGAATGCGGTGGATGCATTGCAGGAGGTGGGGGGCGGGCGCCTGCAGATCGCGGTGTGGCGCGAGGCGGAAGATGTGATTGTGCAGTTCGCCGACAGCGGCCCCGGGTTGCAGAATCCCGGGCGCGTGTTTGATCCCTTCTACACGACCAAAGCCGTGGGCAAAGGAACGGGGCTGGGGCTAAGCGCCACCTACGGCGTTGTCCAGGATCACAAGGGCCAAATCACGTGCTTCAACCGTCCCGAAGGTGGGGCTGTGTTTGAGATACGACTGCCAGCGTTTAAATCGGGGGCGGCGGCAGCGGCCATGGCGTAAGGCAAAGTCTATCCGCCGCTGGCCACAATTGCATCGACTAGTCGAGCCGCTTCGGACGCGAGCCTTACGTCGTGGGTACGAATGATGTGGGCGCCCTTCAAAATCAACGTGGCCTCGGCGGCCAGAGTTCCGTAGTGACGCTTTTCAACCGGAGCATCGTTTCCGTCACGGGCCAATGCGCGTCCAATAAAGGATTTGCGCGACACTCCGGCGAGAAGTGGAAAACCCATCTGCTGCAGTTCGCCGAAATGGGCGAGCAGCGGGTAATTCTCCTCGAACCGTTTGCCGAATCCAAATCCCGGGTCGAGCACGAGATGATCGCGCTTGATGCCGGCGAGCGTCGCGCTTTCGGCCCATTGGCGCAGGTCGCGCTTTACAAGTAGAACGGGATCGCCAATCGGGGGCAGAGTGCGCCATTCTTCAGGACGGCCGCGTGTGTGCATAAGCACGGCTCCGACCTTGAGCTCAGCAAGTGTCTTGGCCATCTTTGGATCCCAACGGAATCCACTGATATCGTTGACGACCTCGGCGCCCTCTTCGACAGCGGCGCGCGCCACGCTCGCTTTGTAGGTATCGACGCTGATGACCGCCTGCGGACGTAGCTTCTTCAAATCGCGTATCACCGGCAGAATACGTTTTCGTTCCTCTTCCTCGGATATGGGTGCGGCCAGCGACGGAGAGGAAGACATCGAGGTTGATTGCGCATCCGCAGTGGCAGGCACGTCTCCCGAATCAGCCACGGGAGTTCCGGGCCGGGTCGATTCTCCGCCGATATCAATGATGGATGCGCCCTCGTCCAGCAAACGCTCGGCATGGGCAACAGCCTTGGAGGCGTCAACAAAGAGTCCCCCGTCCGAGAAAGAGTCGGGCGTGACGTTAACGATGCCCATGATCAGCGTGCGGCGTCCGAGTTCGAGAACGCGCCCACCGATCTTCCACTGAAAAATCGCGCGCATGTGCCGCTATTCTAAAACGGCCAGTGTTTTCGCGGGTGTTACAATTTGGCCGTGCCCCACTGGCGATCAGTAGCGCGTCTGCTTTTTGCGGTCGCACTCGTCGCAGCATTTCCTGGCTCGCCTGCCGCAGGATTTGCCGAAGCTCCCACCGAAACGGCCAGACATGCAGCCAAACCTGCGAGCGTTCCTTCCACAACGCCCGCGACCACACCTGCGGTTTCGCCCGCCATTCAGCATCTGCAGGCTCGCATTGCAGAATTGCTGAATTCTCCCGACCTTGAGCACGGATTTTGGGGGATCGAAGTCGCTTCGCTCGCCACCGGCGAGACCCTCTACTCACAGAACTCCGACAAGTTGTTCACGCCCGCTTCGAACACCAAGCTCTTCACAACGGCGGCAGCGCTTGCCTTGATTGGGCCGGAGTACAAGTTCCGGACGACTGTCGAGACGACGGGCACGCTCGATCGCTACGGGCGGCTCAACGGGGACCTCGTGCTGGTCGGCCACGGCGATCCGAATCTTTCCGGGCGCGAACTGCCTTACGAAGGCCGCACGCAGCGCAATGACGACCCTCTCCTGGCGCTCGAAACGCTCGCCGACGCGCTCGTAACGAAGGGCGTGAAGTTCGTCGATGGCGACGTGGTAGCTGACGATTCGTTCTTTGCGTTCGAGCGCTACGGCGAAGGCTGGAGCCAGGACGATCTTGTGTGGGCCGACGGCGCACCGGTTTCCGCGCTCGCCATCAACGACAATGCCGTGTTCGTGAAAATTCTGCCCGCCGATCGTCCCGGCGAAAAGGCCTTTGTCAGCCTCAATCCTTTTGCCGATTATTACCGGATTGACAATCGAATTGTGACTACCCCGGCGGGCACGGGGCGCAAGTTTTTTGTCAATCGCGAGCCCGGATCCACTGTGGTTACGCTGTGGGGCAACTTGCCACTCGACGATCCGGGAACGACGGAGGCGCTGGCGATTGAAGAGCCCGCCGAATTCGCCGCCGGCCTGTTTCGGCAGCTACTGGAAAAACGCGGGATCGTGATCTATGGCCACGATCGCACGCGTCACACCGAACTCGCCAGCCTATCTACATTCACCGCCACCGCCATTGCGCCGTCCCGCGGCGGCAATGAAGACCCCCCGCGCCCACTGGATCGTCTGCTGAAGAGCGATCAGCCGGTGACGCTGGCTAGCTACGAGTCGAAGCCGCTGACCGACGATGTACGCGTCATCAACAAAATCAGTCAGAATCTGCACGCGGAGATTCTGCTGCGCCTGCTGGGCCGCGAGCGCGGAAATGCCGGCACCGTTGAAGGCGGATTGGAAGTGCTCCGGCAGTTCCTGACCCAAGCGGGCGTGTCGAGCGACCAGTATGCGTTTTTTGACGGCTCAGGACTGTCTCGCCAGAACCTGGTGACGCCGCAAGCCGTCGTGCAATTGCTGCGCTATGCGTCGTCGCAGCCCTGGGGCGCGGCCTACAAAGCGAGTTTCCCGGTGGCGGGGATCGATGGATCGCTGGCGGAGCGGTTGACTGCTCCGCGCCTACAAAGGCATGTGATGGCGAAGACAGGCTCGCTCACCGGTGTCAGAGCGTTATCGGGTTACGCGACAACCGACTCGGGGCAAACGGTCGTGTTTTCGATTTTCTCGAACAACCTGAACCTTCCGGCCAAACGCGTAACGGACACGATCGACCATATCGTGGAAGCGATTGTGGAAGACGCACCTGCGACAAAGTCAAACTAACGCTAGGCAAGGATTCCTAACTTCTTCCCGACGCGTCCCAGCACTTCGAGCGCTTGCTGCAACTCTTCCCTCGTGTGTGTCGCGGTCATGATGGTGCGGATGCGCGCCTTTCCTTCAGGCACGGTGGGAAAAGCGATGCCGGTACCGAGCACGCCTTCTTTGAAAAGTTCGCGCGAGAAGTCCATGGTCAGGCGACCGTCGCCGATGATGATGGGCGTAATCGGAGTCTCGCTCGCCGGAGTGGTCTGGCCTCCGATGTTGAACCCGAGCAGGCCGAGCTCTTTTTTCCAGAAACGCGTGTTGACCCAGAGCTGTTCCATCCATTGCGGCTCGTTCTCGAGAACATCGAAGGCCGCGATGCAAGTGGCCGCCACCGACGGTGGATGCGAAGTCGAAAACAGAAACGGCCGCGCGCGATGGTAGAGGAAGTCGATGAGATCGCGCGTGCCGCAGACGTATCCGCCGAGTGCGCCAATCGCTTTGGAAAGCGTCCCGACCTGGATATCGACTCGCCCGTGCATTCCAAAGTGATCAACGGTGCCGCGGCCCTGGCGGCCTAGAACGCCGGAGGCGTGGGCGTCGTCGACCATCATGATCGCCCCATACTTTTCGGCCAGCTCGCATAGGCCGGGCAAGGCGCCGATGTCGCCGTCCATGGAAAAGACGCCGTCCGTGATCAGGAGTTTGTGGCCGGGCTGATTTTTGATGCTGGCGAGTTGTTCTTCCGCATGCGCAACGTCCTTGTGATTGAAAACCAGAATCTTGGCTCGGGACAGGCGCGCGCCGTCGATGATCGAAGCGTGGTTGAG
>JBAWBE010000135.1:0-1521 GCA_049589635.1 Terriglobales bacterium | reverse complement strand
AGCCGTCGTCATGGGCAAAAAAGGAGGGACCCGACTGGGTTGAGCGTATTGTCGGGTCCCTGAGCTTGCCGCGAGGCAGAGGGGGATCCGGACCGCGCGGCGACTGAAAAACGGCGCAACGCGCTTTCGGTTCCCGATCGCGGATCGAATCCTTGTTGTTGGCGTTTGAATCGCAGCCGCCCGCTCAGAGGCGGCAGGGCGCTGGGAAATGGACAAGCAGGAAGAGATGATATTGCAGGGTGCCCGCAATGCGTGGCCGCATGCGGTATCGATTTCGCAATACAGGCTTCGCCAGATCGCCGACCGTCTCGCTCAGAATGATTTCCTTGTGAAGAACAAATTCTCTGGCGGCCAGGCGGGCTATCACATCACACCAAAAGGCCGCGCCCAGCTTTTGGCACGTGACGATTCCGAATTTGAGTTGGAAGTGGACAAAGCCGAGGCGATGTTGCGCATGAGCCTTGGAATGAAGGCCCGGACGCCTTCGCGTTGAACCTTCGCTTGGCTTGGGAAAAGTGGTCTGTACTCCGCTGTCACCGAGCGGGTCCAGACGAGCTGCGCCTGTCCTCCTCGCTTTCTGAATACGGAGCCGACCAATGAATCCTAGCGCGATTCCGCCAACTGCCTCGAGTCGCCGACAGCCTCGCTGGCCGCATGGAAGTCATCCACCTTCTCCCACTGGCGCGCGCGGAGATCCTCGGCCGACCGTCTACGTTCTTGGAGAGCGTCTTTGCGGGCACGCTTTCCGGCTCCAAGAAACTGGCGCTCGGAAGCGATCTGGTTGAACTCGTGCTGACAGGAGGCTTCCCGGAGATATCGGAGCGCACAACTGAACGGCGCCGACACGATTGGGGACGGTCGTATCTCAGATCGGTCCTGACGCGCGATCTGCGTGATATTGCCGACGTGGAAAGACTTACCGCGCTGCCACGATTTGTTCGTCTGCTCGCAGAACACTCCGCGCAGCTCGTGAACTACTCGGAATTCGGTAGTGGCATCGACGTAAACCACAAGACCAGCCAACGCTACGTCGGCCTTCTTGAACAGGTGTTCCTCATCTCTACGCTTCAGCCCTGGCGCACGAACAGAATTAAGCGCGTGATCAAGACTCCAAAACTGCACTTCCTTGATACCGGCCTCCTCGCAAGCACCCGCGGGCTCACATCGGAGCGGATCAAAGTGCAGCGCTCGCTGTTTGGACCAGTTCTGGAGACCTTCGTATTCGCGGAGATAACAAAACTCATGAGTTGGTCCAGGTTGCAGCTCACGCCCTATCATTTTCGGGACACGCACGCGCACGAGGTTGATATCGTGCTCGAGCGTGACGACGGTCACGTAGTCGGGGTGGAGGTCAAGGCCAGTGCCACCGTCCAATCAGGCGACTTTTCCGGGATTAAGCGACTCGCCGACGCTTGCGGCAACAAATTCGCCTTTGGTGTGGTGCTCTATGACGGCAACCAGGTCGTTCCATTCGGCGACCGCTTGGCCGCAGCTCCGATCTCATGTCTCTGGAATTGATCG
>JBAWBE010000134.1:0-7970 GCA_049589635.1 Terriglobales bacterium | reverse complement strand
GCTGCTTCCCAGGCAGTTTAGTGGTGGTCGTCGTGCCAGTTGCAGCGATGCCTTACGTCATCGAGTTCGCGACGGCGTTTGTCGGCCTCTTTGCTGT
Source organism: Terriglobales bacterium (assembly GCA_049589635.1). Taxonomy (GTDB): domain Bacteria; phylum Acidobacteriota; class Terriglobia; order Terriglobales; family Acidobacteriaceae; genus Acidiflorens. The sequence continues at coordinate 7,873 of JBAWBE010000134.1, read as the reverse complement.
GTTCGCCGTGCTTCTCGATAGCGACACGCAAATTTTCTTCGGCCTTATGAATATCGCGATCACATCTTTCGTCCGCCCGCGCGGGTAAGGACGAGCCGACCAAACCAACGACGGTCAGCAGGGCTATGCAAAGAATTTTAATGGTACGAGTCATTTCGCTTCTCCTTTGTAGGACTTGTACTAGAACCCCAACCTGGCTGCGATGTTTCGCCTGTGGGTATGTTGGGGGTTCGATGCCGAGCATCTGGGGACTGTTGTATTCGAGTTTCGAGGGGCGGTCAAGTCCACTTCTTTATCCCCGCTGATTCACACGGATGCGCGCGGATTTTCCCCCGGGCTTCCGAAAGAGAATTCAAAATCCGTGTTCATCCGCGCAATCTGTGGAGAAGAAGTTTAGTCTACTGCCCCGTCCCAGTTAGCTTCATCACTGCCGGACTCAGTGGCGCACTGTTGCTCACAGTCACTGCACCGCTGATTGAACCTTTCACATTCGGAGTGAATGTCACACTGAAAGTGCAGGTCGCGCCCGAGGCGACAGTCGCTCCGCAAGGCGTGCTGCCTGACGGGGCGGCTGAGTAATCACCGCTCGCTACCAGGCTCGAGATCGTGAGCGTGCCTCCCGAGCTGTTGGTAAGCGTGACCGTCTTGGGCGCGCTGGTGGTGCCGACGGCCTGCCCTGAGAACGTCAGGCTGGTTGGCGCCAAGGTTACGGGAACCGCTCCGGTGCCCGACACGGCTGCTATCTGCGGGCTGCCTGGGCCGCTCGTTGCAATCGCAACCGATCCTTTGACGGCTCCCGTGTCCGAGGGCGTGAAGGTAACGGACAAGGTGCAGCTTGCGGATTTCGCGAGGGCGCCCCCGCATGGCGAGCTGCCGCTGCCGACGGCCGTGAAGTTCGCACTGGCGCCGATGCTATTGATGGTGACGGTACCGGTCCCCTTGTTCGTGACGGTGATCGTTTTGGCGGCGCTGGTGGCGCCGACTCCAGTGGATGAGAAGGTCAACGAGGTTGGGCTCAACTTCAACGGAACCGTCGGGCCGCCGGTCGCGGCGCCGCTTAACCCGACTGTCAGCGTGCTGAAGGCGCTGTTGGTGGTGACGTCGAGTGCGCCTTTGATGGTGCCTTTGTATTGGGGGGTGAACGTTACAACGATGGTGCAGGTCGCCCCTCCCGCGAGAGAACTGCCACAGCTTCCCCCGGTGACGGAGAAGTCCGCGCTGGCGGTCGAACTTAGGGTCATTGCGGTCGTCTGTATGTTGGTCAGGGTGACGGTCGCCGACGATGTTGAGCCGACGGCTGCGCTCGGAAACGTCAGGCTGGTGGGACTTACGGTTATCGGCGCTTCGCCGGTTCCGGTTAGCTTGACGAGTTGCGGACTGGTGCCCGCGCTGTCGTTGAAGGTCAACGCGCCGGTAATCGCGCCCACGCCGCTGGGATTGAATGTAACGTTCACAGTGCAACTGCTGTTCGCGGCAAGTGAGCTGCTGCAATTGTTCGTCTCGCTGAAATCGCCGCTGGCAACGATCGACCCGATGGAGAGCGGTCCCGAACCGGAGTTCGTGAGCTTTACTGCCTTGGACGCGCTGGTGGTGCCTGCCGCTACTTTTGCAAAGGCAAGAGTCTTTTCGTTGACGGACGCCGTGCCGCCGGTTGCGATCAAAACGTAAAAAGTGGTCGGAACGTAGGCTGCGCACGCGGCGCCGGAGGGGAAATTCCCGACGGCGACCTGGAACGCACCTGCGGTCGCGATGTCAGTGGCGGTGATCTGGACGGTCAGCTTGGTGGAATTGACGAAGGTCGGTTGGCGGTAAGAACCGCCGATATATGCCGCCGTCGAAGAAGTGAAGCCCGCACCATTAATGGTGAGCGTGAACGCCGCGCCGCCTTCGGTCGCGTTCTGCGGACTGATGCTGGTGAGCTGCAAAGGCGTGGTGGTCGTGCTGTAGTCGGCGGCCACCAGGACCTCGTCATTCACGGTCAGATTCTGGGGACTCGTACTTCCGCTCAAGTCATATACCCATTCGGTGAAAATCCATCCGGTTTCGGGAGTTTCGGTGAAGGTGAGGAGGCTGCCGGTGGGGTAGAAACCATCGCCCGTGGGCGAACTGGGCGAAACACCGATTGAGCCAGCGCAGGCTTCGAGCGGATAGTCGGTGACGTAATAGTCTCCCGTAATGTTGGCGGTGTAGTTAGCGCCTCCGCTCGAGGGCAGCGTGACGTTATGAGTTTGCGCGCCGCCATCGCTCCAGCTGGAAAAATTAAAGCGCGTGTTCGAACTCCAGGGGTATATCGGCGAATCAATGCTTACGCTGTGCGAACTGGACGCGGTCCAGGAGGAGTCGTACGGGAGCGCGAAGTTGCGTGGCGCATACCAGAAAGTATTGTCAACCTCGACTCCGAGGTTTGACTCAACCGGATTTGTAGTCACGGTGTAGACGGGAGAACTCGTGAAATATGTGGTCAGGTTAATTGTGCTGCCGTCGTCCATTACGTAAAAAGTCTTGGGATTGGCGCCGATTCCGCCGGGCAGGTAGTACGGCGAATTGATGAAGTTCCAGAAATTCTGGCCGGGGGCCGGATTGGGAGTCAGAGTCACAAGCTGGCGGATGATGTAGTACTGGCCGGAAAGTCCCGTGTAGGTTTGCGGATTGGGGGACGTTGCGACGCTGCCGGAGCCGGAGGGTGAAATCGCGTTAACGTACGGCACGAGCTGAATGAAGTTGGCGGAATAGACCGTTACCGCAGGATTAGTGGCGGGCTGCGTGATCTGGTTATTGCCGGGGGCGACAGTAATGGTGTGGCTTTGGGCCGTCGAGTCGTTCCAGCGACCGTAGATGTAACTGACGCCCGTGCTGCTGAGCGTTTGCGGGCTGGTGGCAACGTTCAGCGTGTGCTGGGAATTCAACGCCCAATTAAACGTTTGCGGAGTGGTGATGGTCGCGCCGTCGACGACCACCTGCAATCCCGGAGGATTGCTCGTGACCGTCACCGCGGTTGGGATCACGCCATAGAGACGCTCGATACCGTCGATGTCGGAGGCGCTGTAACCGTTTGGATTGGAGAGCGGCATGCCAGCAGGGAACGATTCGATGCAGGGTTCGCCATTGCGCGAGAACGAGAACGCGGGATACTCCATGACGGACGCGTAGTCATAGGGACCCAGCACCTGGTTGTTGTCGAGAAGCTCGTCGAAGTTGGAGCGAGACGCTTTGATGACCGCACCATAGTTCACATTGACGTAAGTATTGCGATCGGGCCGCGACTGCTCGTGCCAGACGCCGACCGTGTGTCCCATTTCATGCAAGATGGTTGCAACCGTACAGGTGCCCGAGCCGCCAACGGTTTGTTCCCCGCCCACCATCCCCTCGTAGGCCTCGCACGACCCGCTGAAATTGTTTGGATCAAAATCGAAATTTACGTAGTTGGCCTGATTGGTGTAGGGGACGAGCTGGATTAATCCCGAAAAATTGCTGTTGAACTGCGAGATGGCCGTATTGAGATTGTTTAGATCGCCCGAGTTCGGGTCGATGGTGTACGGGATCGAAACGAGTCCGGCGACTTTTGGCCAGAGGTATTGCGAGTAAGCCACGCCCATGCTGTTGCCGACGTGTCCGCTGGAAGGCAACGGATCCACGTGATCGATAATGATGTCGCCCTGGAAAATTGCTTTGCCAGCCCCATTGTTCTCTTTGCTCGGGAACCATGCGTAGGTGACCTTCATGCCGCGAAAAATACCAGTCCGAAGCTCGGGTTGGGATTGACTGAACAGGCTGGTGGCGATGAAAGGCAGAATTAGGGCACACAGAGCAAGGCGGCGCAGCATAGGGACACGATCTCCTGGGTAGGCTTAAAGGGGGATATTGGGTCAATGGGCGTGGGGGACGCCCGTGTAGATAGTTTTAGATGGAAGGGCTGGGGCTGTCAAGCCGACTGACGGGCCATTTGGAGCCCGGGGGAGGGAAACATAGAGGGATCAACTCAATGAGCCCCGACCCCTACTCTCCCTTCCGGCCAGCCGCGTAATAGCCGCTGCGGGCCTGGATCTTGTACTCTCCCTGCTTGGATTTGACCTCCAGTTTGCGGAAGCCGCCATCGCGAGCGGAATTGGTTGGAGTGTAGCCGATGTTGTACTGGCTGCGGAGTTCGGCGGCAATGTCGTCGAAGGCCTTACGCAGTTTATCGATCTTGTTGCCAACATCGATGACGCGGCCCCCGGTTTCCTGGGTAAGCTTCTTCATCTCGGCGTCGCCTGAGTAGAACAGCGATCCGCCGTAGAATCCGCGGTCCGCGATAAGCAGCACATAGCAAATTACGTCTGCCTTCTGGGCGGCTTCAATCGCGTCTTTGATCTTGAGGCGGCTGCCCTCATCTTCGCCGTCGGTTAGAAGGACCATTGCCTTGCGGCCGACTTCATGGCTCAACTCGTCGTGCGAGGCAAGATAAACCGCGTCATAAAGCGCCGTGCCCCGCGGCCCAGTGGAGGAACATGGAATGGGGCCTTGCGGGCCGATCGGGCCTCCGCTGCAACTTACGCCCCCGGTATTGATCTTCGCCTCGTTGAGCGCATGCCGCAAACGGCTTACCGAGTTCGTGAAATCCTGCAAAAGATTGATGTCGATGTCGAAGCTGATGACAAAGGCTTCATCCTTCGAGCGCACGATATTTTCCAGGAACGACGCGCCCACTTCCTTTTCCATGTCAAGCACGCGCTGCTGGCTCCCGCTGGAATCGATGAGGATACCGAGCGTCAGCGGAAGATCGGTTTCGGCCTTGAAGTATTTGACGGTTTGCTGTTTACCGTCTTCAAAGATGTCGAACTGCTCTTTGGGCAGATTGGGAATCAAGGCGCCGTGCTTGTCTTTGACGTTGAAAAAGAGCTGAACGACTTCGACGTTGACCTTGAGAGTAGTCGAGGTGTCGTCCTGCGGGGTATCGTTCGTAGGCGAGTTGTCGGGAACGTGCTCGGTCGAGGTGTTGGAGGTTGGCGCATTGGAAGCCTTCGGGGCATCCTGAGCCAGTGCGGCCTGGGTCATCAGAAAGACGGTCAAGAGAAAGACGGATGACAGTAAAACTGTCGAAGAGACCGCGAGTAGCCAAACGATTACAAGGGCACCGGCACGCTTGTCCGGATGGTAATTTAATTTCCGCATGGGCATTTTATTCTTGGACTTTTCTAGTCTATCCTGTAGAGACCTTTCGCGGTTAGATGCACCCACGGCGGAGTCAGGCATCTTAATGGTAATAAAAAACGGCCGTGGACTAAACAAGACGCTGGACTACCGACCGAGATTTAAAAGATAAGTAGACTGGTCGGTTTGACCAGGAAATTGACCCAACGAATTGACGACGACAGACATAGGACGAGAGACATAGAAAGATAAAGGGGTTCCAGGCATGGAGAAGATAGCGACCAAGGCTGGCGCGGCGTTAATTCTGGGGTTGAGTTTGCTGCTGGCGAGTACCTTGCGCGCGCAGAATCAACAGAAGCCTGAAGATATCCCTGATGCTCCGTCGGTTGCACAACCCCCGCTGCCGGAGCCGGCGAATCCGCGGCCGGGAACCGAACCGGAAGCCCAGCCCGATGGTTCGGACAACGCGGAGAGCAGCTCTAAAACCACCTCCCAGGAGCCTCCACGCAGCGCTCCCGACCTTCCCGCCCAGAATCTTGACCAGACAACACCGCCGCCCATGCCGCCGATCAAGACCGTGCCGGCGGGCAGCGTTCCGAGGGATAAGGACACCGGCCAGGATCTTAATTACACCATTAGGTCATATCCGAACCTCGTGCAAGTGCCAGTGACGGTAAAGGACCCCGAGGGCCGCATGGTGAACGGTCTTCTGCCAAAGGACTTCACCGTTCTCGAGAACGGGCAGAAGCAACAACTCAGGTTTTTTAGCAGCGATCCGATCTCGCTTTCTGCCGCCGTCATCATCGACCTCGGTATGCCGGATGAGGGAGTCCGCAAGGTGCAGCAGACGCTATCGGCGCTGCAAGGCGCGTTTACTGCCTACGATGAACTGGCCATCTACACCTACAGCACCACGGCCGGGCGCATTTCCGATTACGGCACGGTTGGCAAACAACTGACGGCGGTGCTCAATCAAGTCAAGAGTTACAGCGGCGAAAATAATGGGCCTCCGGTGACGAGCGGCCCCCTTGGTCCGCAGGGGCCGATCATCAATGGGATTCCGGTCGACCAGCCGGTGATGCCGGTGAGCACGCCGCCTCGTGTCGCGCATGTGCTGAACGATGCAGTCCTGCTTGCGGCGCGGGACCTCGCCAAACGCGAGCACGAGCGCAGGAAGGTTATCTTTGTGATCAGCGACGGGCGCGAACTCGGCTCCTCCGCCAGCTACAAAGACACGCTCAAGGTGCTCCAGACACAACAGATCACCGTCTATGCAATTGGCTTGGAAAGCGCGTCCTTGCCTATCTATGGCAAGATCCAGCATATCCACTTGCCGAAAACGAACGCGTTGCTCGGCTATAGCGACATTCTGCCGAAGTATGTTTCGGCGACCGGTGGAGGCACCGTTTTCAACGAAATAACCCCGGCTGCAATTGAGCGCGCCTACAGCGCTGCCCTCGGCGATGCGCGCAACCAGTACACGCTCGCCTACAGCACCAAAGGCATCGCGGGCTATCGTGAGATCGAAGTACGAGTGCGTTGCCGTGACTGCAAGGTCTATGCCAAGCAGGGTTATTATCCGCTGCCAGCGCCGCGGTAGAAAAAGCAGCTCTCAGCTCTCGGGCGTCAGGAAAAACCTTATTGATTCGTCCGCGTGCGGTTCGGACACGCCCGCGAAGCTGCAGGCTCTGAAAGCCCCCGGTAGATTTAACTGATGACTGACGGCTGAGAGCTGACAGCTGCTTTCTAGTAACCCGAAGTAACCTGCGCCCCTCCCTTGCGGTGTGATATAAAAACGTGCAGGAACCGATGTACAGTTTTGAGTGTTTTAAGCGAGAGGCCCCCGCTTGTGGGAGTAGCTCGCAATCGCCATTTTAGCCAGTGTCTCTGAGGGAGTCTTTTGAGTTTCATCAACTTCGCGGCACGCGAGATTAACTGCAAGATCGTCTACTACGGTGCCGGATTAGGCGGCAAGACGACGAATTTGCAGCACATCTACCAGAAAACTGCCGAACAGCAAAAGGGCAAGATGATCTCGCTCGCGACCGAGACGGATCGAACCCTGTTCTTCGACTTTCTGCCGCTCGATCTCGGAACGGTTCGTGGCTTCAAGACCCGCATTCACCTCTACACCGTGCCGGGCCAAGTGTTCTACGATGCCAGCCGCAAACTGATTCTGCGTGGCGTCGACGGCATCGTGTTCGTCGCCGACTCGCAAGAGGAACGCCAGGATGCGAACGTCGAGGCGCTTGACAACCTGATGTCGAACCTGAAAGAGCACGGCTACGACTTCAACAAGATTCCCTACGTGCTGCAATTGAACAAACGCGACCTGCCGAACATTCTACCGGTGGATGCGCTGTCGAAAGACCTGCGCAAGAAAAATGAAGCGGTGGTCGAGGCGGTCGCATTCCAGGGCCAGGGCGTTTTCGAAACGCTAAAGGAAATTGCGCGCCAGGTGCTGACCGAGTTGAAGGCGGGCGGGTAGGGGTTCCGTTCACGAATTTAGTTTTCGCGCGTTAATCTTCAAACGTTCATTAAAAGGCGGGTGAGCCGATTTCTCAGCGAACTCGAATCACCGTTTTGTTGCTTGTGACCGTCGCGGTTGCCCTGGTTTTCTCTCTGCTTCACCCATTTCCGCAGCCCCAGTCCTATCACTCTTTCGCCGACCGGCGGGGCTTTCTCGGAATTCCTAATTTCGGAGACGTCGCCTCCAACGTGCCCTTCGCAATCGTTGGAGTAT
>JBAWBE010000133.1:0-7910 GCA_049589635.1 Terriglobales bacterium | reverse complement strand
CCGTTCTTCTCCATCTCCGGTTCCGACTTCGTAGAAATGTTTGTAGGCGTCGGCGCCAGCCGCGTGCGCGATTTGTTCGAGCAAGGCAAAAAGAACGCCCCCTGCATCATCTTTATTGATGAGATCGACGCAGTAGGGCGTCATCGCGGGGCAGGCTTAGGCGGCGGACACGACGAGCGCGAGCAGACTCTCAACCAACTTCTAGTCGAGATGGATGGTTTCGAATCGAACGATGGCGTGATCCTGATGGCCGCCACCAATCGTCCCGACGTTCTCGATCCCGCTTTACTCCGTCCGGGCCGTTTTGATCGCCGGGTAGTAGTCAATCGTCCGGATGTTCGCGGCCGCGAAGAAATTCTCCGCGTCCATACCCGCAAAATTCCGCTGGCCGACGATGTTGATCTCTCAGTTCTTGCCCGCGGGACACCCGGTTTCTCTGGCGCAGATCTGGCCAACATGGTGAACGAAGCAGCGCTCGCAGCGGCCCGGCAGAATCGCAAAGCCGTTCTGCAATACGACTTCGAAGTCGCCAAAGATAAAGTCCTGATGGGCGTCGAGCGCAAGTCTCTTCTCCTCACCGACGAAGAGAAGCGCAACACCGCCTATCACGAAGCCGGACACGCGCTGGTAGCAGCCAAGCTGCCCTACGCTGATCCGGTCCACAAAGTCACCATCATTCCGCGCGGCATGGCGCTCGGTCTGACCATGCAGTTGCCGGTCGATGATCGCCACAACTACTACAAGAATTATCTCGACACGCAAATCGCCATCCTCATGGGCGGACGAATTGCCGAAGAGATCTTCCTGAATCAGATGTCGACAGGCGCCGGCAACGACATTGAGCGTGCCACCGAACTGGCCCGCAAAATGGTCTGCGAGTGGGGCATGAGCGATCTCGGTCCGCTAACCTTCGGCAAGAAAGAAGAGCAGATATTCCTCGGCCGAGAAATCGCGCAGCACCGTGACTACTCGGAAGCGACCGCCATCCAGATCGACGAAGAAGTAAAAAAGATGGTAAGCACCGGTTACAGCACGGCGAAAGATATTCTGTCCGGCAATCGCGAGACGCTGGAGAAGATTGCGCGAGCGCTGATCGAGCGCGAGGTGCTGGACGCCTCGGAAATCAAGCTGCTGGTCGACGGTCAAGACCTGCCGCCGCTCAAGCCGCTGCCGCCGAAGGCCGCAGACGAAAGCGTGCAACAGGTGCTGAAGCCAGAACGCACCCCAGCAAAAACCGGCGAGCGCCCAGCAACCGCATAAGCGTGTGTGGCGCGGACATTCCTGTCCGCGCGGGCATCTTAAGCAATTCGTAGCCGGGCGGCCTTCAGGCCGCCCGTTCTTTTTGGTGTAACGCAGTCTCGACTCACTCGCACTTTCCAAGAGCTTGCGCGATACTACTATTCCTGTGAACCTCTCCCTGAATTCCAAAGTAGCTCTAATCACCGGCGGCTCGCGCGGCATCGGAGCCGCCGCGGTCCGCCTCTTCGTCGAGGCCGGCGCAAAAGTAGTCTTCAACTACCAATCCGCCAAACCGCAGGCCGACGCCTTAGTCGAAAAATGCGGTCAAGCCAACTGTCGCGCGGTCCAATGCGATCTGTCGACTACCACCGCAGCCGAGCAGCTGGTAACATCGGCCGTCCAAGCCTTCGGACGCCTCGACATTCTTGTAGCCAATCACGGAATATGGCCGCCCGAAGACGCCCCAGTCGATCGCTTGTCCGACGACCAATGGCACCGCACCATCGCCATAAATGTCGACAGCGTCTTCGGCCTGGTCAAGCACGCAGTAGCGCAGATGAAAAAACAGCGCAGCCAGCAGCCGCAATCCTCTCTGGGGGGACAATCCGCGACAGCGGATCAGCCAGCCACACTCGCTGGCCACATCGTCCTGGTCAGTTCCACCGCCGGTCAGCGCGGAGAAGCTTTCCACTGCGACTACGCCGCCAGCAAAGGCGCCATCATCAGCATGGTCAAAGGCCTTTCCACCGAGCTCGCCCGCGACAACATCCGCGTAAACTGCGTAGCTCCCGGATGGGTCGCCACTGACATGTCCGCCGCCGCCCTGAACGATCCGCCAACCCGAGCCAAAGTTTTCGCGACCATCCCGCTCGGCCGCGTAGCCACACCCGAAGAAATCGCTGGTCCAATTCTGTTTCTATGCACGCCCCACGCCGGTTTCATCACTGGCGAGATTTTCAACGTGAACGGCGGTGCCGTGCTGGTGGGGTAAGGAGGACTCATGAAGCTCTGGTTACTTTTCATAATCGCCGTGTCAAGGCTTGCCAGCGCGCAGACGCCGGACAACGCGCCGACGAACACTTTGAACTTCAAGAATGGCGCTGTTGCAAACGGTGTCTATTCCAATGAGTGCTTTGGCTTCTCCCTGCCAATACCCTCCGGGTGGGAAGTCAACGCCGTCACCGCGGGCGGGAAGGCAAAGCGTCGTTCCGACAAAAGCCTTGTCCTGCTCTTTCTCTCGCAGTCGGGAAATTCAGAGGGGAAAATTATCCTGAGCGCTTCGCTCGCAGGCGATCAAACTTTGAGCGCGCAAGATTATGTCTCAACTGCCATCCACCGGCAGATTAGTGCGTCCGCCGGCCGAGAGTTGATCCGGGATGTGGCAGCCGTTGATTTTGGCGGTCTGCACTTCTATCGATCCGACTACAAAGGCGCCCTGAGTGACAAAGTCCCCTTGTACTTTGCCTTTGTCTACACCAGGTTTCGCGGATACTACATCGGCGAGACGATCGCATCCGGATCGCCTCAGGGATTGGATGAAGCGGCCAACTCGCTTCGGGTAATCTCATTCCAGTAGGACCAGATCAATCCAAATTGCGTCATGGCGCCTGACGAAGCACCCGCAAACATCCCTATGCCTCAGCGTGTGCGAGTTTCGCAGGGAGTTTCTCAGGGCCTGTTAATCAAAAAAGTGACGCCAATATATCCCGAATATGCGCGGCAGAACCGCATTCAAGGCCAAGTCATCTTGCAAGCTGAGATCAGCAAGTCTGGAGACATTGACGACCTTCAATTAGTCTCTGGCGATCCAGAGCTCGCCCCTTCAGCCATCGAAGCCGTCAAGCAGTGGAAGTACAAGCCGTACCTGCTCCAAGGCCAGCCTGTAAGAGTGGAGACGCAAATCGTCGTGAACTTTACGCTCTCCCCCTGATGATCCAGCAGCGATACCGCCCTCACGCCCCAAACTGCTTTAAGTGATGATCCAGATGTTTGTACATCCCACGGCTCCAGTCCTGCGGCGTGAGCGGCCCAAAAAATGGATGCGGTCGCCGCGTGCACTTCGCCTCGCCACCCTCGTGAAATTCGCGGACGTTCGCCTTTAGCCTTTCCCGTTCGCGAGCAAAGTCCCGCGCGTCGGCCACCACTAACTCTTTGCCGGTCGGGCCATTCTTCGAGAATGGCTTGTCATTCGTGAAGAGGGATTTGAAGATCGGCCCAAGCACCCTCCCGACAAAGGCCCGCGGCGGATTCAGCCGCCCCGATGCCATATCAAGCGTCGCCGAACAATGCGCCATCATCTGCGCCGCATCCATCTTGCCCCACTGCCGCGTAGATGCAGGCTGCAACGAATCGATGCGCGCCATCACCTCCTGCGCGCCGTCCTGCTCGAAAAGCGATTTCATGATTCGCCTCCAAAGCCCAGCATTTTAGCTGAAAAGCCGCCTTTTCCCGCAAACAGACAGCTAAAATGGTCATGAAGGCTTCTAACGAAGAGAACCTATAAAGAAGAGAACCTAATTAAAAGAAGACTCATGAATCGTTTCGCCCCAGTTTTATCTTTACTGCTTCTATCCCCGCTCATCCACGCCCAGTCCGGTACCGAGCCGCCTCCCCGCGTCGCGCTGCCCGCAGAGCCCAAGACGGCCGTCAACCTTAACGACTCCGAGAGCGCCCACAAGGCCCGCGCCCTCCTCGATCAGACCATTCAGACCCTTGGCGGTCAGCCCTATCTCACTTACGAGACCCGCAGCGAATCGGGACGCTACTACCCGCTCTATCACGGACGCACAAACAGCACCGGCCTTATCTACAACTATTTCCTCAAATATCCCGACAAAGACCGTTTTGAAGTTCTCGCCCTTAAAGACATCCACCTGCTCCCCGGAACCATCGATATCGGCGGCGTAAAGAGCCACAAGGTCGATCTTGCCATCATTCATAATGGCAACCTTGGATTCGAAACCACCTACAAGGGCACAGCCGCGCAAGACAAAATCGATCTCGAGAATTATCTGCGCCGCCGCGATCACTCCCCCGAATGGGTCTTCCGCAAATGGTTAAACGACCCCACGGTAGCGCTCTTTTATGACGGCCTCGACGTAGTCGACAGCAAGCCCACCGAGGGCGTTACGATGCTCAACAGCCACAACGATTCCGTCACTGTCTGGATCGACCAGAGCACGCACTATCCCGTGAAAATCAGCTACTCCTGGCGCGACCCGAAAGACAAGCAGATGAATAAAGAAGAAGAGGTCTACGACCACTACAAGCCCGAAGACGGCATCATGACCCCGCACTCATTCACGCGCTACTTCAACGGAGAAATGTCGCAGCAGCGCTTCATCACCACCGCAAAATACAACCTGAGCCTCCCCGACTCGCTCTTCGACGCCAACATAACCTACGATCCCAAAGCCCCAACCAAGAAACACTGAGAACCAAAACAGGAAGTACGTCGGAAATAAAGCCCTCGGGTTTTGCAAAAAAGGGAAAAATCCGGGCGCATCCGCGAAAATCCGCGGAAGAGGATTTCCCCGATAAGACCCGAAAATGCCATGGAAATACCAGAGAAACAGCCCAGTTCACCTTTCGTCACCCCGCAAACATCTGCAATAAACAGAACACCTTAGCCGCCGTGAGAGGACCCTCAGCCACGAACTGTGGTAATTTTGCCACATACAGCAACCCGCTCCAACCTGTAATCTACAACGCAGCCAAAGACTTACAAGTTATCGTTTCACAACGTCGCACGATTTGACACGCGAACAAACAATTCGTTCCGCTGTCGCCTGCACCGGAATCGGCTTGCACAGCGGCGCTCCCGTCAACCTGCGAATCCTCCCCGCCCCCGCTGGCACCGGCATCGTTTTCCATCGCACCGATCTCGACGCCTTCGCCATCGAAGCCAGCGGCCGCAACGTAGCCCGCGTCAGCTACGCGACCAGCCTGATGAAGAAGGGCGTCCTGATCTCAACCACCGAACACCTGCTCTCCGCCTTCATCGGTGTAGGCATAGACAACGCCATAGTTGAGCTCGACAACCTCGAACTCCCCATCCTCGATGGCAGCGCCCGCCCCTTCGTAGAAATGATTCAGAAGGGCGGCATCCGCCAGCAGCGCAAGGCCCGCACCTACCTGCGCATAGTCCGCGAAATCGAGCTCCGCGAAGGCGACAAATTTATCGCCGTCTATCCCGACGACATCTACTCCGTTTCCTACTCCATCAACTTTCCCCATCCGCTGATCGGCAAACAGAGCTTCTGCGTCCGCCTGACCAACGGCAGCTACCTTCACCAGATCGCAGCTGCCCGCACCTTCGGCTCGAGGCAAGATGAGCAAGCGATGCGCAACATGGGATTGATTCGCGGCGCCTCCGGCGACAACTGCATCGTGCTGACCGAAGATGGAATCGAAAATCCTCCGCTGCGTTTCGCCGATGAATTCGTCCGCCACAAAGTCCTCGACCTGATCGGCGATCTGGCCCTGATCGGCAAGCGCATTCTGGGGGCAGTAGTAGCCGACCGCGCCGGCCACGCCATGCACACGGCGTTAGTCTCGCGCATCCTCCGCGACCGGTCCTATTGGGAAGAAACCACGCTCGAAGACGACAAACTAGAAGAAAGAAAAGTTAAGAAAACGCCCATACCGACCGTGGCCTCAGCAGCCCGCCTAAGCGTCTAGCGAAGCACCTCAAGGCGCGCCCTCAAGAAATCCTTCAGAACTGGCCACAAAATTCTCGTAACGACGGGGCCTGCCCCGTCTCTGGCTGCCGAATGCGTTCGTACGGCGTAATCATCCCCGACATTCAGGTAGCCAACTAATAACTTGTTCCCGCGCTCCAATCTGTCATGCTGAACTAACCAGCCATGATCACCATCGATGAACGCATCGCCCGCACCGAGCGCCTGTTGCGCCGGTTAGAAGAAGATCAACCGTACCTCCGCGCCCGTCTGTCCGCGCTAGGAGCCGAGCATCGCCAAAGCGCCCACGCCTTCCACGATCGCATGCGCGCCGAAGCCGAAGCCGAGCTGGCGCGTCTGCAAGCCGAGCGCATCCCTTCCATCGAGTGGAGCACCCCGCAGCCCGCCGATTAATTTTCGATTTCGATTTTCGGAACCAGAAGCTGGGAGCTAGAGGCTAGGAGCTACCAGCTACCAGCGCTCTACCGCGAGTGCGCCAGCAGGTTATGCGCGAGCTCGCCCGACAGCCGATCCGTCAGCCACTTGTCGAGCTGATACTGCGAACTCTGCGGCACTTCAACAAATCGAATCCCGGCCTGCCGCGTTCCATCAATCCAGGCGATCTGCCCCTTCAGTTCCAGCGTAGTGTTGGTGGCGGGCAGCGTAAAGCGCACCGACACCGGCGTATCCTTCTGCAACTTGGCTGAAACTCGAATCGCAATGCCGCCCTCGCTCAAGTTGGTGGACGAGGCCTTGAGTTCAGCCATCTGCGGAATCTTCACGTGCACCGGAATCTCCACCTCATACCGGAAGTAGCGTCGCCGCTCGCGCACCATAAAATTAAGCGCCGCGTTAAAGCACCGCGAAGCATGCACCGGACTCAACGGTTTCTGTAATACAAAATTCGCGCCCCGTTGAAATGCCTCCTGCGTGGTCGTCTTGCCGTTTAGCACCGCAAACGCGACCGACTTCGAATTACTCGAAGCCTTCCGCAAATCCTCCAACAGTTGAACGCCGCCCGGCAAATCGTCGCAATCAATAATGACCGCATCAAACTTGCACTTGCGCAGCAGTTCCAATCCAGCCCGGCTCTCCGGACACACGTCCATCCTTACCGAAATCTTCTCAAGTGTCGGCTGCAACACACCAAGAAGCGCGGTATCCCGGCTGATAAGGAGGGATTCCAGATTCATTCATCCCGATGGTAGCCTCCCCTTAGAACGGGCGAAAGTGACTGAGGTACCACCCAAAACGTGCGGAATACTATTGAAATCCGAGAAGGCCGTGTGGCACGGACATTCCTGTCCGCGTGCCGGCACCGGATAAACCGCAGGCGGGATCA
This sequence comes from Terriglobales bacterium, assembly GCA_049589635.1. GTDB lineage: Bacteria > Acidobacteriota > Terriglobia > Terriglobales > Acidobacteriaceae > Acidiflorens. The sequence goes on along the minus strand of JBAWBE010000133.1, from coordinate 650 downwards.
AAGATGCCCTGACCTGGTCGAAGCCGCGTCCGCACAAAAAGTCTCCAAAGACTCATGCCGATCGACCACGACGTACCACAAAAGTTATCCCCGCCGCGAAATCCGCGCCCTAAACTACTCCTCGCCCTGCTCCCTCCGTGTTGAAATAACTCTCAATGGCCAAGCGCGTAAGTGTCGACCGCTGGATGTTCACCGTCACGACTCTTCTGGTCTTCATCGGCTTGGTCATGATCTTCTCTGCGTCAGCAGTAATGGCCAAAGAGCGCTTCGGCTCCGCCTACGAATTCCTCATCAAGCAACTGATCTGGGCAGTAGCCGGCCTTGCGGTCATGGTCATCGCCATGAAGATCGACTACAAGCGTCTCCAGCACCCGGCGATCGTCTTCACCCTGCTGGGCTTCACGACGCTGTTCCTGATCTCAGTCTTCTTCCTCGACCGCGCACACGGCACGCACCGCTGGTTTCATCTCGGCCCAATCTCATTCCAGCCGTCAGAGCTAGCCAAGCCCGCGCTGATCTTGTTTCTAGCCTGGTTCCTCGAAAACAAGACAACGTCGATCAACGACCCGCGCAACACCCTAATCCCGGCCGTAGTCCCGACTTTCGTCTTTCTCTGCCTGATCGTGTTCCAGCCCGATCTGGGCACGGCT
>JBAWBE010000132.1:0-3658 GCA_049589635.1 Terriglobales bacterium | reverse complement strand
CGAACCAGTTCCTGCAGTTTCGGATCTTGAAACACCTGCCACCAGGGGAGATCGGCGTACGAGGCGGTCTGCGACTGAAGCTGAGGATTCTCTGACAGGTCACGATATGCGGGGGGAGTCTGAACAGCGGGCCGCTGATACTTGGGACCAACCATGCAACCCACAAGCAAGGTTGAGAGCAATGTTGCGCCGAGCAATTTAGAGAATTTCATGAACGCAAGACCCGGTTTGGAATCTGTACCGATCATCAACCCGCCAAACTTTACTCCGCCAAGCAGCCCGCAAACATCACTCCTGCCAAACACTACCTCGCCAGGCATTGCTCCGCCCAGCACTACCCCGCCAAAAATTCTCAATCTCCCTCAATCTCCCGGTGCCGGCGCAGGAGTTGCGGGCGCGATGCCCGGCGCGGGTTCCTTCCCGGCGCCTGACCATTTCTCGACCATATAAAAGATTCCGGGTATGAAAAAGATTCCAATCGCGCTGGCAGTAAGCATTCCGCCGATTACCGCGGTTCCCATAATCTGGCGAGCGACCGAACCGGCCCCGCTCGCCGTCCACAGTGGAACGCAGCCGAGGATAAACGCGAACGAGGTCATCAGGATCGGACGCAGGCGCAGCTTCGCTCCTTCCAGCGCAGCATCTGCCAGTGGTTTCCCGTGTTCGAACTGATCCTTGGCGAACTCGACGATCAAGATCGCGTTTTTCGCCGCCAAGCCAATCAGCATGATCAGGCCGATCTGCGAGTAGACGTCGCTTTCGATTTGCACCATATAGGGCGGCAGAAAAACACCAAGCAGAACGCGGCGCAGCCATAAAACGAAAAAAGCTCCGAAGACCGCTACCGGGGTGCTGAGCAGCACGCTGAAAGGCAGCGACCAGCTCTCGTAAAGAGCCGCAAGAATCAGGAAGACGAACAGCAGCGATAGCCCAAAGATTGCCGCGGGTGGCACTCCCTGCCGCGCCTTCTGCTCCAGAAACGAGATCCCGGAGTAGTCGAATCCCATCTCTCTCGGCATAGTTTGCTTGAAAACATCTTCGAGGGCCGCGCTGGCCTGATCGGCGCTGAAACCAGGCGCAGCGCTGCCATTGATTTGGGCGCAGCGGTATTCGTCAAACCGCATAGTGAATTCGGGACCAAACTGCGGTTTAACGGTGGTGAGCGTAGAGAGCGGTACGTTTTCGCCCTTGCTGTTGCTAACGTAGAATCGCCCGACATTATCGGCGCTGGCGCGGTCTTCGCTTTCGGCCTCGATGTAGACCTGCCACTGGCGGCCAAAGCGGTTGAAGTAATTGATGAAGTATCCACCCATGAAGGCCTGGATGGTGCGATAGACATCGGACAGATTGACGCCCTGTTTCAATACTTTGTCGCGATCCACCTCGACGAATTTCTGCGGAACGCTGGGCAAAAAAGTGGTACTCAGGCTGGCGATCTCGGGTCGCTTGCGCGCCGCATCAAGAAACGTCCTCACATTGTTCGCGAGAAATTCAATGCTGCCGCCGGAGCGGTCTTCGAGGATGAAGGTGAATCCGCCGGCGGTGCCGACACCCGGGATAGCCGGCGGCGAGAAACTGAAAGCAATTCCTGCCGGCAATTTTGTGAGCTGTTGATTCAGATGGGCCTTGATGGCTTGAAACTGCTCGGCTCTGGTTGTGCGTTCATCCCACGGCTTGAGAGAGACGACAAAGAAAGCGTTGTAGCTGGTACGAACAAAACTGAGCAAGCTGAAACCGATGACGCTGGTCGTGTATTTCACCCCCGGCGTTTTTGCCAGAATGTCTTCGATCTGGGTTGCAACTTGAGAGGTCCGCTCCAGGGATGCGCTGTTGGGCAATTGCAGATTCACATAAGCATAGCCTTGGTCTTCATCGGGAAGGAAACTCGACGGCACGCGATTGGAGAAGAAGGCCGCCGCCGCGCAAAAGACCAGCAAAAGTACAACCACCACTGCTGTTTTCCTGAGCAGGACGCCGCTCCACCCGACATAGCCTTCGGTCGCGCGTTCAAAAACGCGGTTAAACCAATCGAAGAATCTCCGCAGCAGCCCATGGCTCTCTTCGCGGGGACGAAGCAGTAGTGCTGCAAGAGCGGGGCTGAGCGTTAGAGCGTTGAAGGCAGAGAGAATCACCGAAATGGCAATGGTGACTGCGAATTGCTGATACAGCCTGCCGGTGATTCCGGGAATGAAGGCGGTGGGCACGAATACGGCGGAGAGAACGAGCGCGATGCCGACAACAGGACCGGAGAGTTCCTCCATCGCTTTTAACGCCGCATCTTTGGGAGTCATACCCTCTTCGATATGGCGCTCGACACCTTCGACAACGACGATCGCGTCATCCACCACGAGGCCAATGGCAAGCACCAATCCAAAGAGAGAAAGTGTATTAACGGAAAAACCAAATAGCGGGAAGAATATGAAAGTGCCTACCAGCGAAACCGGCACAGCCAGCAGCGGAATCAGCGTAGAACGCCAGCCCTGAAGGAAGAGAAAAACAACAATGATGACCAGCACGAGCGCGATGACAAGAGTTTCAACGATCTCCTTGATGCCCTGGGTCACGGAAAGCGTCGTGTCGAGGGAGACCGCGAAATCCATGTCCTCGGGAAAGCGCTCCTTCATTTGCGCCATCAACTTCTTGACTCCGGCCGCGGCATCAACGGCATTGGACCCGGGCAATTGATACGCGGCAATAATGGCGCCCGGCTTGCCGTTAAAACGTCCCGTGATGCTGTAGTCTTGCGCGCCCAGCTCCATTCGAGCGACATCGCGCACTCGCACCGTCGCACCGTCGGGGGTTTCCCGGACAACGATATTGCCGAATTCTTCGGGCGACACGAGGCGTCCTTGCGAGAGAACGGTGTAGGTATATTCCTGGCCTTTGGGAGCAGGCTCGCCTCCGGCTTTGCCAGCGGGGTTTACGGTGTTTTGTGACTGAATCGCGCTGACGATTTCGGGCACGGTAATGCCGAGTTTTGAGAGCGTATCCGGCTTTACCCAAAGGCGCATCGCGTATTGGCCCGCGCCGAATACCTGAACATTGCCGATGCCGTAGGAGCGAAGAATCGGATCGACGATATTGATGTATGCATAGTTGGCCAGAAACTTGGCGTCATAGGTTCCGCGCGGAGAATAAAGAGCAACCCACATCAGCGGAGCCGTGACTGACTTTCGAACCGTAATGCCGTAGTTGTTGACGTCCGCGGGCAGTTGTGAGGCAGCCTGTGTTTCTCGAGATTGCGTGAGAATGAAATCGGTATTGGGATCGGTCTTAACGTCAAAATCCACGATCAGGCTGGTGGTGTTGTTCCCCGTGGCGTTCAACGAATACATGTAATTCATGTTGTCCACCCCATTCATCTGCTGCTCGATAGGAGTGGCTACTGCCTGCTCAAGGGTTTGAGCGTCGGCTCCAACGTAGGTGCCGATGACCTGGATTTCAGGCGGAGTGATGTTCGGGAACTGCGCGACCGGCAAGCTTAGAACCGTGAGCGAACCAACCAACACCATGACGATGGAAATCACCATGGCGACAATGGGGCGGTTGATGAAAAATTTCGACATGGATCATCTGTCCTTGTCCGGATTCACCGATCTTTAATTCACCGATCTTTAATTCACCGATCTTTCGTTCGCCGATCCTTAATTCATCGATC
>JBAWBE010000131.1:0-2368 GCA_049589635.1 Terriglobales bacterium | reverse complement strand
CAGCATTTTCTCATTGAAGAATGAGCCTGAAGGCGGGAGCGAAGCGATCCGCGGCTAGGTCTCCTTTCTTGAGTTTGGATTTGAGAGTTGTGAAACATAACTAGCCGCCGGGGCGGTGGGAATGTGGGAATCGCACAGCGATTTCCAAGGACTGTGGGAAACGAAGGGAAACCCGATCCTGGTTTTCCTCGTTTTCCACCCGTCCGTCATTTCCACGGCCCTCTCTGGTTCCATCTAGGCGCTCCTTTTGTGCTGCAAGCGGGTGAATAGTTTGCGCTTGGCTTCTCGCATTTCCAGGGCAGCCTGGGTGTCGGATTTCGCTCCGGCTGTTCGCTGCAACTGATCCACGGGCGCCTCCGTTCGCAGGAATCCAGCCAAGCCGGGCAACTGCCGCAAGATCTCCCACGGCGTCGCATACCAATGGTAGACGCGCTTTTGTTTGCCCTTGGCGCTCGTGACGATTTCCGGCACTCCGCACGGCCGGTGAAAGTTCAGATACGGATTGAAGTGCTGGCGATAGAACTCATCGAAAGCCTCCGCATGCCCCGAAGCGATGTGACCGTAACCGATGTGCTTGCGAATCACCCAGCCGTTTTTCGTTTCCGCCAGTCCGTTGTCGTTGCTATGACGCGGCCGGGACTTGGTCTGCTCCACCAGCAGCTTGTTCAGCATCTGAGCCACGGTGTGATTGATGAACTCGCTCCCGTTGTCGGAATGAAAACCGCGAATGTGGAACGGAAACTGTGCCAGCATCGCTTCTAATACCGGCATCAGCCAGGCTTCTGAGATCTGTGCCGTGGCACCCACCACTTGCCATTGCGTCACTTCATCCACCGCGTTGATGTGATACAAACCCTTGACTCCGTCCAAATCCCCTTGATGCACGGTATCCACGCGCAGATAGCCCGGTCGCCCTTGCGGATCGGGTTTGCGCCGTTCTCCGATCGCCACCTGCGTGGGCCGGGTAGGTTGATAGGCGACCCGGCGGTTCCGGTACGTCCCGCTCTTTCGCAGCCGGTAGAGCTGGGCCACCGAGAGCCGCGCCAGCCGTTCGCACTGCGCGTCGTGATACTCATGCCAGGCCCGCTGCAAAATCTTCTGGGTGGCCGGCCCGCTCAGCGTTTCGTGGGCTTCGTCCACCGCGGCCAGCACCTCGATGTCGGCCCGCGTGTAGCGATTCGCGAATCGATGCCGCTGATAAGCTCGCGGCCTTACCTCGCCGCCTCCCTGGTAACGCCGAATCAAGCGTGCCGCTTGGGCCCGGCTCAATCCGGTCATCTTGGCAATATAGCGCCGCAACAGCCCTTTGCCGCCGCGTTTCAGCCGCCCATAATCCTGCTGGCGCAACGTCCGGTTCACCCATTCGTACAGCTCTCCCCGCTCCTGGCAGTGGAACCGCACTTCCTCGCTGGCCTCCACCAACGCCCGGATCTGCTCCAGGCTCTGTTTCTCCCCGTCTTCCATGCTGATGATCAATCCCCAGCATGCGGAATCTCCCCTTCAGGCTCATCTTGTGTGAGAAACTAACTCCCGCTTCAGGCTCATCTTGCATGAAACAAGACTGCGATTTGACAAGCGTCAGCTTGGTTCAGTATTCTATAAAGGTTTGGCGAGTTGTGTCTTCTGCTCCCGCGCTACCGCTCTTTAGTTTGAGAGCCCGGCCGGGGGCCGGCCCCGATGTCCTAGCGGTTTTTCAGCCACCGGGATATGGGCTAGTCCAAAGCATGTACCCTCGCAGCTTGTAGTTTTCGCGGTTTGGCTTTTAGCCTGCCGTCAGTGTGTCAACGACAACATAACTTCTGAAGGGAAGATTCGTGCCGACGTTTAATCAACTCGTGCGAAAAGGGCGAAAACCGCCACGTTATAAGACCGCCAGTCCGGCGCTGCAGGCCTGCCCGCAGAAGCGCGGGGTGTGTACTCGCGTGTACACAACCACCCCCAAGAAGCCAAATTCGGCGCTGCGGAAAGTGGCGCGCGTGCGGCTGACCAACGGGATCGAAGTAACCACTTATATACCCGGCGTCGGCCACAACTTGCAGGAACACTCCATTGTGTTGATTCGCGGCGTCCGTGTGAAGGATCTGCCGGGCGTTCGTTATCACGTAGTGCGCGGAACGTTGGACGCGGCCGGCGTCGCCGACCGTAAACAGGGGCGATCGAAATACGGAGCCAAGCGGCCCAAAGGGCCCTCGAAATAAAATATGCCACGCCGACGCAGACCAGAGCCTCGCGAGATCCTGCCGGATCCGCTTTACAACTCCACGCTGGCTGAGAAATTCGTGAACTCGATGATGTGGGACGGTAAGAAAAATACCTCCCAGCGGATCTTCTACAAGGCGATGGACACCATTCGCGAGCGCACCGCCGA
>JBAWBE010000130.1:0-3344 GCA_049589635.1 Terriglobales bacterium | reverse complement strand
ACATATGAGCGCCCTCCTCGCTGGCCAGACGCTCCCGCCGCCGCCCGCGTCCATCGACAATACAAAAGGCATGCCGGCAAACCTGGGCATGATGCTCAACGACACTCTTGGAGACTGCACCTGCGCCGCTGTCTACCACGCCATTCAGGTGTGGACCTTTGGCGCGAGTGCCGGCAAAACGATCGACACGGAGCCTGATAGCGACGTCGAAAAGCTGTATGAGCTAGCCTGCGGATATAAGCCGAGTACGCCGGGCGAGGGTCCGGGCGGAAATGAGCAGCACGTGCTCAAATATCTGCTAAGAAAGGGAGCTCCGACCGGCGCAGCCGGCAAGACCACCAACAAAATCGCGGCGTTCGTCGAGGTTGATCCGCGTAACACCGATGACGTGAAGCGGACAATTAACGATTGCGGCGTGGCGTACATCGGATTCAACGTTCCGGCGAACATCATGCCGCCGAATGCGGAGCCACCGGCTGTGTGGACTGTGGACCCGAACAATTCAAAGATTATCGGCGGCCATGCAGTCGTGCTCGGGGGTTACGATGCGAATGGCGCACGCGTCATTTCCTGGGGCCAGTACTACACGATGACATGGGCTTTCTTCGCGAAGTTCGTCGACGAAGTCTACGCCATCGCGGACCAGGACTACGTCGCGGCTACCGGTAAGACTCCGGGAGGCATCAGCCTTGCCGAGCTCGAACAACAAATGCAGGCCTTGCAAGGTGAATCCGCTGCCGAGGCGGCCGCGTAATCTACCTTGCCACACAAAACTCAAGGGCGGCGCAAGCCGCCCTTTTTTCTTGATAATGAGTTATCGCCGTACAATAGAACTATAGAGCTATGGCGAGCCTCGCCGACATTCTGAATCAGCGGGTGCGCGAAGGTGACCGCGCGCTTTGGGAGCCAATCGAGCCAGGGTCTAGCATATCAGGGTCAAGTTCCAGCGGATCGAGCGCAAGCGGTGCCAATCGGATTCGCTGTTATGCGTGTGGCCACTGCTGTCCAATTCACGAAGGGCAGTCTGGAGTCTGCAAGGTTCGCTTCAATCGCGGTGGAGTGCTATACGTTCCCTACGGCTACGTTGCTGGAGTGCAGTGCGATCCAATCGAGAAGAAGCCGTTTTTCCACGCTTCGCCGGGAGCGCTTGCCTACAGCTTTGGAATGATGGGCTGCGATCTGCACTGCTCATACTGCCAGAACTGGGTCACGTCGCAGGCGCTGCGAGATCCGGAGGCGGTTTCTCCGCCGCAGGAAGCTGATCCGGATGAACTGGTAAAAGGCGCGCTGGCGCAGGGCGCACGCGTTTTGGTGAGCACTTACAATGAGCCGCTGATCACGAGTGAATGGGCCGTTGCTGTTTTTAAGCGCGCGCGAGCAGCGGGATTACAGACCGCGTACGTTTCGAACGGCAACGGAACCCCGCAGGTGCTCGAATACCTCCGCCCATGGATCGACCTATACAAGGTAGACCTGAAAAGCTTCGACGACCGGCATTATCACGAACTCGGCGGGCGCATCCAGCCGATCCTCGACACGATTCGCGCTCTCCACGGAATGGGCATCTGGCTGGAGTTGGTGACGCTGCTGATTCCGGGATTCAACGATAGCGACGACGAGCTACGCAAACTGACGGAGTATGTTGCGAGCGTTTCGGTAGATATTCCGTGGCATGTGACCGCCTTCCATCAGGACTACAAGATGACCTCGCCGGAAGATACGCGTCCGGAGGATCTGCTGCGGGCTGCGGCGATTGGCCGCGCGGCGGGCCTGCGCTATATCTATTGCGGCAACCTTCCGGGTCGAGTCGGCGAGTTTGAGGACACTCATTGCCACAATTGCGGAGAGACGCTGATCCGCCGCTTCGGATATCGGATCAAAGAATACAAGCTGACGGCCGATGGCGCCTGCCCTTCCTGCCACACGCAGATTCCTGGGCGTTGGCCACACAAGTTCGATGACCAGATCACAGCCACTCCTTTTCTGCCCCAACGCAAGCAGCAATTCGTTAGAATCCTCACGAGATAAAGACTCGAGCTGCGAGTTGCGAGCTAGAGCGTTCCTCGCAGCGCCGCTACTCGTGCCTCAAGCTCGAAACTCGATGCTTGAGACTCGAGGCTCGATGCTCGTGCTCGCGGCTGCCTATTCATGCGGATCGCCAACATATCGCTAATGATTGTCGTGACGTGCTTGCTTCCCGCCTGCTCGCCGCGCGACTTTCTCACGCGTCGGTTAGCGGCAGATTTGATCTCCACGTCCGACGCCTTCAAAACACCGCAAACATTCTGGCTGACGACCGGCGTCGTTTCGAACAAGGACTTCACGTCTCCGGAGTCGATGGTGCTGCAACGCCGCGGATGGATTGTTGGCAACGAGCATTCATGTCCATCGGGCGTTGAGCCTCCGCCCTGTTGGGACGTGATACTTTCTCCCCTGGGCGTCGATACGATTCGACCGCTCATCGTGGGCGGATCGTCGGGCGGCGGGTCGTCGAATAACGGATCGTCGGGTAGCGGAGCGATTGCAATTCAGACTGCGCGGAGAGAACTAGTCGCGATCACCGGTATCAGCAAGTCCGGAAGTCTTGCGGACGTCGAGTTTACGTGGCGATGGGTCTCGCTGAATAAGGTTGGCGCGGCCCTGTACGATAGCGGGGTGCGTTATCGCTCGACCGTCGGCTTCCGCAGTTACGACGATGGCTGGCGTGTTATCACCGGGCCGATTCGCAGCAACCAGTCGCTCGATGAATCGCTGCGCAATGCGGAAGCCACTGCCCCATGAGGAATTACGGGCTGTTGTTCGCCTGTTTCGGATTCGGCAATGCACCGTTATCTCAAAATAATCTGAGCGTTCAGAAAGGACGCAGAACTCTAGAAATGAGCCGATCACATGTTCGTCAATTGCTCTTCCCTCTTTTAGTCTGCGCATTTTCCGGTCTCATGAGCGCCCAGTCGAAACCAACGCTGACGCTCGATGACTTCTTTAACTGGGTCGAAATCAAGGATGTGAAGCTCTCGCCAGATGGGAGCACAGTCCTCATGACAACGGAGCGCGCCGACTGGGAACAGGAGATTTTTCGCGACGACCTTTGGCTGTATCGAATGTCCCCAGTAATGGATGCGTCTACGGCTAATACCGATAATTCGGGAATGACCGAATCGGGAGTTCTACTCCAGTTGACGCAATCGGGCCACGATAAGGATGCGCAATGGTCGCCTGACGGAAAATGGATCGCATTTCTTTCCGAGCGGCCAGGTGCGACCGCCCAAAGTGGCGCGGGTGCGGGAGACGACAACCATGACGCGAAAGGAGACGATGCGAAGGGGGATGACACCAAGGGGACG
>JBAWBE010000129.1:0-17895 GCA_049589635.1 Terriglobales bacterium | reverse complement strand
CACTCCGGTTGCGCCGACAGAGCGCGCGCGATGGCGACCGAACGCTTCATGCCGGTGGAGAGATCCGAGGGCAGCAACTCGCGCATCTCTTTGACGCCCACCATTTCAAGCAGCCCGTCGACCACCTGGTAAATCTGATCCTCGGAGAGTTCGCGCTTTTCACGCAGCGGGAAGGCGACGTTTTCCCCGACCGTAAGGGAATCGAAGAGCGCCCCGTTTTGAAAGACCATCGTGACTTTCTTGCGAATTTCTTCAAGCTGCATTTCGTTGTAGTCCGTGATGTCCTGGCTGGCCACGATGACGCGGCCGGAATCCGGCTTGAGGAAGCCCATGATGTTGTGAAGTGAAACCGATTTGCCCACGCCGCTGCGCCCGAGGATGCACACCATCTCTCCGGGGAGAACTTCGAAGCTGACGTCCTTGAGGATTTCGCGTGATCCGAAGGCTTTGAAGACGTGTTTGAATTCGATGTACGGGGCGTTCTGATCCGCCGGCAATGTCGGGTTCGCAGCCATCGCTAACAGCATGGCACGAAAGCGGGGCGGGGCTCAAGCAAGAAGCTCTCACAATCGAGGAAGATTGTCGGCGGCACGGCGGTCGTCGGGCGTATTCACATTGAAGAAGTCCTTCTCGGAAAAACCGGCGGTTGCTAGCTCAAGCTCGGTTATTACCTTGATTGGAATGGCCTCAAATGCGGAGTCGATCTTGTAGTTCCCGGCCTTGAGAGCCAACTCGGCGACGGCCGCGAAGCCACGCCGATAGACCGCGCATAACGGTTGAAGACCTCGGCCGGTTCGTGGCACGGTGACAAGTGCACTAGACGCGTCATTCTCAGCTTCGCGCAAAAGAAATCGCAGAAGTTCCGCGGAAACAAACGGCATGTCGACCGCGAGCAGGATGTTCAAGTCAAAGGAAGACTGCGCGAGCGCAGCATGAATCCCGCCTAGAGGTCCGCAGCCCGGAAAGAGGTCGGGGACGACAGGCCCGTGCTCGCCGAAAATCGCTGGATCGCCAACAATGGTGGTCTTTCCACATGCCGCCCTCAGCACGGCCAGCGCGCGGTCGAGCAGCGTCTGTCCATGGAAATCTATGAACGCTTTGTTGTCGCCCATGCGCGAGCTTTTGCCTCCGGCTAGGACGTAGGCAGCGCGCGACAGTGTCGGACTGTGCATATGAGTTCAACACGAGCATAGTCTGGCAATGGCGGGTTGCGAAAGAGACGGCTCCTATGCCGGCCGAGCCGAGGGTGAGGACGCCCCTTCGGCGCGCTCAGGGCAGGCTCTCGGGACAGCCGGCGGGATGCCGACGCTACACGTTCAATTTTGCTCAGAACACTTTGCGGAAAGTCCAGAACAAGAAGCCCGCCAGCACCATTGATGCGGGCAGCGTCAACACCCACGCCATGGCAAGATTGCGCACCGTGCTCCATTGCAATCCGGAGTGATTCGCAGCCATGGTTCCAGCTACGCCAGATGACAGAACGTGCGTCGTACTTACTGGTAAGCCAAACCAGTCGGCAGCACCGATGGTAAACATAGCCGTTATTTCGGCGGCCGCGCCCTGACCGTAGGTCAGGTGTTCCTTGCCGATTTTTTCGCCCACCGTTACCACAATTCGCTTCCAGCCGATCATTGTCCCCAGCCCGAGCGCGAGGGCGACCGCGACTTTCACCCATCCGGGAATAAAGCGCGTGGCGCCATCGACGTGTTTCTTGTAGTTATCGAGCGGTTCCCAGTCGGCTGCGCTGATCAGCGTCGGCTGAGTCTTCTTCATCAAGCGCAGCGTCTCGCTGACCACATACATGTCATTGCGGAAGTTACGGACGCGCTCGTGGGGAACTCTCGCCAGCTCGCCAAACAGCGAGGTCTCGTTGCCGATGTCGTTAATGAGCTGGCGCAGCCCAAGCATCGTGTTGGGAGTGAATTGTTTATCGCGGATGTAATCAGTCAGCTCTTCGCGGTCGTCCGCGACGACTGCGTTGGCGCTGACGTATTTGTTGACGACATTGGCGGCTTGCTGCGAGACGGCGATAAAGTCGTCCGATTCCTTGCGCGTGATCGCGTGATTGAGCGCATAGGCTGTCGGGACGGTGCCAACCAGGATCAGCATGATCAATCCCATGCCTTTTTGGCCGTCGTTCGAACCATGCGCAAAGCTGACGCCAGTGCAGGTAAGCACGAGGAGCGAACGAATCCAGAAGGGCGGCGGTTCGGTGCCGACGGGAGCCTCGTAGAGCGCGCGGTTCTTGATTACCGCCTTCATGACCCACAGCAGAAGAAATGCGCAGACAAACCCGACAATAGGGGAAAGCAGGAGAGACTTCCCGATGTTTGTGGCTTGGGTCCAGTCGACGCCGCTCGTGCCGGTGCGCCCGGCCATCAACTGGTTAGCGATGCCGACGCCGATAATCGAGCCGATCAGCGTGTGGGAGCTTGAAGCGGGCAGACCGAAGTACCACGTGCCAAGATTCCAGATGATGGCGGCGACGAGGAGTGCGAACACCATCGCGAAGCCGGCCTTGCTGCCGACCTGCAGGATCAGTTCAACCGGCAGGAGCGAGATGATACCGAAGGCGACCAAACCGCTCGAAGTGAGGACGCCGAGAAAATTCCAGAAGCCGGACCACACGACAGCAATATGCGGTTCCAGGGAGTGCGTGTAGATGACGGTGGCGACGGCATTGGCGGTGTCATGGAAGCCGTTGACGAATTCAAATCCCAGAGCGACGAGGAGCGCGACGCCGAGTAATACGTAAGGCATGATCGGGCCAGATGGCACCGCAGAAAGATCGGAGAGCAGGTGATAACCCGCATAAATGAATCCGATCACCACCACGATACCGAAGGCCATCATCCCGATTTTGGCGGCTTTGCCCGGGCTTTTGTTGAACTTTGAATCGAGAACGGTTGTTGTCGTCGCTGTCGCCGCCATAGGGCTCCCTAGTTCAGTAATAGAGTGAAGTTGGATTCAGTCGGAGGCGCTCGGCCCTCCGAAAAAGGGTGAATATATCGGAGAATTGTTACGGCAATGTGAACGTATTGAGCCGATTGCCCGCGATTCTTCAGCAAATTTCGACGGTGGGTTGCATCCTGCCGCTTGAATGTGAGATCACTGATAGTCTTCATCTTGTATGCCGACTTTTGCCGCCATCGACATTGGATCGAACTCCGTACGGCTAAAAATTGCCCGCCTCCATGCCGGGCACTTGAGGGAAGTGCATGAGGATCGCGAAGTCACGCGCCTCGGTGAAGGCGTGTTCTCCGGCGGACTGCTCGCGCCCGAGGCAATGTCGGCGACGGTGCGCGTACTCCGTCGCTTTCATCGCGCCGTCCAGGAGTGCGGGACCGATGCCGTGAAGGTCGTTGCCACCGCCGCCCTGCGCGATGCCCGCAACTCGCACGCATTTCTCGAGTGGGTGCGGTCGACGACGGGATGGACAATTGAAATTGTCTCCGGACTTGAGGAGGCTCGACTGATCCACCTCGGGATCATCTCAAATGCCCGGCTTGGCGCTTCGAATGTCTTGCTCGTTGATCTTGGCGGAGGCAGTTGCGAACTGACGCTTTCCCGCGAGGGGCATATTCGCGACACGGTGAGCCTGCCGCTTGGCGCGGTCCGCCTGACGGGCGAATTTCTGAAGCACGATCCGCCGCGCAAACGCGAATTGAAGCAATTGCAGAGTTTTGTGACGCGCGAAGTGGGGCGCATTCAGAACCGCATTCGTTCGGCGCGGGTCGGTACGGTGATTGCAACCTCAGGCACGGCGGATGCGCTGGCCGCGATCGCAAGTCACCTCGCGCATCCAAAGAAGCGGCGCGCGGCCATGCCAGTCACCCGCGAGATGATGCGGCGCATCGTGAAGCAGATCACGCGCATGACGCTCGACCAGCGGCAGAAGGTGCCCGGCATCGGTCCGCGGCGCGCGGAGATTATTTGCGCGGGCGCCGTCGCCTATGCGGAATTATTGGAGCGCTGCCATTTGAAGGCGTTTCGCTATTCGCCCCTTGGCTTGCGCGACGGAATTCTTGCGCAGATGGCGGCGGAGCACGATCGCAGCACCCGCTCGGGACGCGCCATCGAGTCGGAACGATGGGAATCGCTCAAACGCGCTGTCGAGCATTATCGTGTCGACCTGCATCATGCGCTGCATGTGCGCGACGCGGCGTTAGTGCTTTTTTCCGGGCTGAAATCGGTGCATCAGCTTCCGCCGGAATATCGGGAATGGCTGTCGGCTGCGGCGATGCTTTATGAGGTCGGCGACTACGTGAACCGCAACGGCCATCATCGGCACACCTACTACATCATCGCGAACTCGGAAATTCTGGGATACACGCCGCAGCAGCGCAGGATTATCGGATCGATTGCGCGCTACCTCGGAAAGTCGCGGCCCACGCCCGGAGACGGGCCGATGAATGCCCTGAGCCTTGAGGAGCAGGAATCGGTCAAGAAGGCTTCGGTGCTCCTCCGCATGGCGCGTGCAGTCAATATTGGCCGCAGTCAGTCGGTTGCGCGAATGGGAGTCTCAGCGCGCAACGGCCGCGTCTCGATGAAGCTGGCCGCCCGAGGCAATGCCAGTGTGGATTTGGAAGTCTGGGCGATTGAAAAAGACCGCACTTACTTTCGTGAAGTCTTCGGGCGTGAACTTTCGGTGGCCGCGGTATAGAGCGTGCGCAGGATGCGCGGCGTGATGCACCAACTGAGCGATCCGGCATTGCGTCGCATTTCGACTTTGGCAACCGCTCCTTTTTTGAGTTCGATGACGGCTTCGCACCCGGTGTCGCTGATAACGCGTCCCAGAAAGTCGCGCAGATTGGGATTGTGGCCGACGAGCAGAACAGAATCCTGCCGCGCGTACTTCTCGATCATTTTTTGAAAATCCGCGAAGGCCGCTTCTGGACGGAGGGCATTCTCAGTCACAAGTCTTCCCTCGTGACCCATTTCATTTCCGACAAGGGCGGCAGTTTGCGTGGCGCGCTTGAGCGGGCTGGAAATAATGACATCGACCTGCACGCCAAGCGCAGCCAGAGCGCGGCCAATATAGCCGCATTGCTCAATGCCGTCTTTGTCGAGAGCGCGCTTCTCGTCTTTCTTCGCGCTCGCGCCGAGACTGCGCTGCCCGGCACTCGCGTGGCGTAGGAAATAGACAAACATCGGTAGGAGCTATGCCTTTCTGGCGGAACCCTGTTTTTCAAACGCTCGTACTTTGGTTCCAACAGGATATTAGATGATTACAGCCGCGCTTCGATGCCGGCGGGTTAGGACTGCAACGATACCATAGACGCGCCGCGTTGAATGGGCGCTGGAATGTTCTCCGGGGATTGGGTTCCCTCCGCCAGTGCAATCAGGAATTCCTGAGCATTGAAAGCCGCGCGTCCATGCGGCGGCCGCTTGCTGCGCCCGGTGGGCGATTGCCAGGCGCGCAAATACCGGCCATCTTTTTGTAGGAACCTCGACTTCAAGTTATCGGCGAGATAGGCCGCAAGTATTTCGTGTAGCACACGCTCGCGCAGCAACCGATCCTTGAGTGGAAACAGAACTTCGACCCGTTCGTGCAAATTGCGTGACATCCAGTCGGCGCTACCCAGAAAAACTTCTGGCTCGCCTCCATTTTCGAAACAAAAGATGCGGCTATGCTCGAGAAACCGCCCGACGATGCTGCGCACTCGAATGCGATGACTGATTCCGCGCATACCGGGTCGCAGCGAGCACATACCGCGCACCAGGAGATCGATCTCCACCCCCGCCTGCGACGCGCGATAAAGGCTCTGAATCATGTCGTTATCGACGAGCGAATTCATTTTGGCGACGATGCGCGCTGGCCGTCCCTGGCGCGCGTGTTCCGCTTCGCGCTCAATCAAAGCCATCGATCGTTCGGCTAGGTCTAGCGGCGCGACCATCAGCGGGCCGTAATCCGGATGCTCGGCGTAGGCAGTCAAAAAGCTGAAGACATCTTGCACCGCGGCGGTAATTTCCGGGTCGCACGTCAGCAGGCTCAGGTCGGTATAAAAGCGCGCCGTCGAGGCGTTGTAGTTTCCAGTGCCGAGGTGTGCATAGCGGCGCGTCTGGCCATCCGGATCGCGCCGCACCAGCAATGAAAGTTTGCAGTGCGTTTTCAATCCGACCAGGCCGTGAAACACCTGCACGCCTGCATCTTCCAGATCGCGTGCCCAGCGGATGTTGGACGCTTCATCGAATCGTGCTTTCAGCTCCACAACCGCGGTAACTTCTTTTCGCGCGGCGGCGGACATCAGCGCAGGAACAATCAACGAGTGCTCGCTGGTGCGATACAGCGTCTGCTTGATCGACAGCACGTTATCGTCTTCGGCTGCGGACTGAATAAATGAGATCACCGCGTCGTAGGAATCAAACGGATGGTGCAGCAATACATCGTGCCGCCGCAACTCCTCGAACAGGTCGCGAGACTTCGCAGTCAAGCGCAATTCGCGCGGCACAAATGGGCGAAACTTCAAGTCCGGCCGCGCCGCTTCTTCGTAAACATTGAGGAGGCGCGAAAGATTGACCGGACCATCCACGGGAAACACTTGCCACGGCTCCAACTCGAAGACCGTGCGCAGCCGCTCGATGATCTCTGGATCGGCGGCGGATTCGATCTCCATGCGCACGGCATCGCCCTTGCGCCGATTGTGCAATTCGGCTCGCACCGACTCGAGTAGATTCCGCGATTCTTCTTCTTGAAGGTAAAGATTGCTGTTACGAGTAACGCGAAAGGCCGCCGAGGAAACGATGTCGTAGCCCTTATACATGCGCGTGGCATGGTGAACCACGAGATCGGCAAGAAAAATAAAATCCACCGTACCCTGCGAAGGCACGCGAACGAGCCGGGGCAACGCGCGGGGAACGGTGACAACGCCGGTATAGGTGAGCGAAGAGCGGCGCCGGCGGCGTAGCAGGAGCGCCACGCATAGCGCTTTGTTGATGACTCGGGGAAAGGGATGCGCAGGGTCGACCGTCACGGGTGTAAGCAACGGATCGAGTTCGCGCTCACAATACTCTTCGACAAAAGCCTGGGCCTGTTCATCGAGTTCGTTGAGGCCCAGCACCCGAATCCCTTGCTCGGCCAGTTCCGGACGCAGTCGCTCGTTCCAGGACGAATATTGTTCGTCAACAAATTTGTGGGTGGCGCGGTTGATAAGGTCGCGCTCCTCGACCATGGTCAGGCCGCCCGAAGTGCTCGAGTTCTGGCCATCTTCGAGTTGTTGCAGCAGGCCACCGACACGGATCTCAAAGAACTCGTCAAGATTGCTCGCCGTAATAGCGAGAAACTTCACGCGCTCGAGAAGCGGATTATTCGTGTCCTCGGCCTCTTCGAGCACGCGCGAGTTAAACTTCAGCCACGACTCTTCGCGGTTCAGAAAAAGCGCGCGGGTGTTGGGTGTTTTCGCCATAAAACTCAACGTTGGACTGCTTAGAACCCTTGTCGCACCAACTCTTCCACACTGAGCGAACTCGGCGTGTCGCGGGTCATCATTTTCTCTACGTACTTGGCAATCACGTCAGCCTCAAGGTTGACTGGGTCGCCCGGTCTGAGCGATCCGAGGTTCGTACGCTCCACCGTATGCGGAATAATCGCAATCGTGCAACGATTCTTCGCCAGCTTTGCGACCGTCAGGCTGATGCCTTCGATTGAAATCGATCCCTTCAATACAGTGTATTTTTCAACCTCCGGCGGAATCTCGATGTGCAGCCACCAGTTTTCCGACTCGCCGTTTTCTGCAGCCGCGCTTTCCAGATTAACGATGCGTTCAAGCTCGATCAGTTTGCCCAAGCCATCCACGTGTCCTTGCACGATATGCCCGCCAAAGCGTCCATCGGCCTTCATCGGCAGCTCGAGATTAACGAGCGCGCCCTCATGAATCCGCGAAAAGGAGGTCCGCGCCCAGGTCTCCGGCGCAAGGTCGGCGCAAAAGGAATTGGGCCGAATGTCGAGCGCAGTCAGGCAAACGCCACTGACCGAGATGCTGTGTCCGGTGCCGAGCTCCTTCGGTGTAGTTTTCGCAGCGATTGTGATTCGCCGATTTTCTCCGCGCTCAGCAATCCTTGAAATTTTCCCGACTTCTTCAACAATTCCCGTAAACATAAGGTCCCCGATACAAATGACTCAATGCTTCAACGAGTAAATGATTAAATCCCTCAATCCAGATACGGGTCCCGCAAATATCCCTCAACGGCAAAATCCTCGCCAAACTGATGCAGTCGCAACCGGCGCGCCGCGAGCGCAACATGAGTATGCCCCGGACCCGCGCTCGCCACAAAGGGCACCGCTCCTTCGCCCATAATCTTCGGCGCATAAAACAAAAACAACTTGTCCACAACCCCCGACGACAGCGCATTCCAATTCACGGTCGCGCCGCCTTCAATCAGCACGCTCGTAATATCGTACTTGGCAAGATGCCGCATCACGTCGGGAAGGTTCGGTCTTCCGTCGGAATGCGCCGCAACCTGCTCGACTCGCAGTCCCAGCTTCTCCAATTCGCGCCTCCGCTTCTCGTCGGCCTGCGAATAGAGCACTAGTACGTCGCCCTGCGCCGACTTCATGAGGCGCGACGTCTCCGGCATGCGTAGCCAGGAATCAAGAATCACCCGCAATAGCGGCCGCCGGCGAGCGCGCCCGCTGCGATCGGTCAGCAAAGGATCATCCGCGATGACCGTACCCACGCCAGCCATGATCGCGTCATGCTCGTGCCGCAGCACTTGCACATGTTGCCGCGCAATTTCGCCGGTGATCCATCCGCCGGTCGAACCGCCGGCGGCGACCTCGGCTGAAACATGTGCGCCGGCCCTCGCGGAACCAGGAGGGGGCGGGGCAATTTTGCCATCCAGCGTCATGGCCGCCTTGAGCGTAACCAGTGGAATGCGATGTCGAATGAACTTCGCGAAACCTTCATTCAGCCGCTTCGCTTCCGTCTCGAGCAAGCCAACGTCCACGTGAATTCCACGCGAGCGCAATCTCGCAAATCCCTGTCCCGAAACCTGTGGATTCGGATCCTGCATGGAACAGACGACGCGCGTTATTCCCGCGCCAATCACGGCGTCGGCGCACGGACCGGTCCGCCCCTGATGCGAACAAGGCTCCAGATTTAAATAGAGAGTTCCGCCGCGGGCGCGCGTCCCGGCCTGCTCAATCGCGACGACCTCTGCGTGCTTCAGACCATCATAGGTGTGCGTGCCCGCGCCAGCTTCGTTGCCTCCCGGTTCGACCACAACCGCGCCCACCGCAGGATTTGGCGATACCAGACCGACGCCCGCGCGCGCCAGATCAAGCGCCCTTCGCATGAATTGTTCGTCAGTCATAAAGCGCAGAACATCGTTCGCTACTTGCTTTCTAGATCGTCCATCTCTACATCGGCGACGGCCGCACCGCCCCGGCCGTGCGGAGGACGCCGCACCGTCGCCATCGAATAGGCAAACGGATCCTCTGGCTCGCGCTTGCGGCGGAACAACAACTTCATCTGCGCCAACAATCGGCGTAAGTAAGCAAGCGAGCTGAATCTCAGCCGCTTCATTGGGTCCCTCCTTTTTAGCCCGCGCCGGCCATTCATGGCGATGGTTCTAAGCGAACAGCGAATCCACAAAATCCTTCGCGTCAAACGGCAGCAAATCGCCGGCCTTTTCGCCGACTCCCACAAACCGCACCGGCAATCCAAGTTCGCGCGAAATTGCCACTACCACGCCGCCTTTAGCGGTGCCGTCAAGCTTGGTCAGCACAATGCCCGTCACTCCCGCGGACTGCGTAAACTGCCGCGCCTGCTGCAACCCGTTTTGCCCGGTGGTCGCATCCATGACGAGCAGAGTCTCGTGCGGAGCCCCCGGCACAATGCGCTGCGCCGTTCTCTTCATCTTTTCAAGTTCCAGCATCAGGTTCTGCTTGGTGTGCAGACGCCCCGCTGTATCGACGATCACGTAATCGGTATGGCGGCTCGCCGCCTTTTGCAGAGCATCGAAGAGCACCGCCGAAGGATCGCCGCCTGCTTTCGTCTTGATCACTTCCGTGCCCGTCCGCTGTCCCCAAATCTCCAGTTGCTCGATCGCCGCAGCGCGAAACGTGTCCGCTGCACACAGCAAAACGGTCTTGCCCTGTCCTCGAAATAGCTGGGACAGCTTTCCAATCGTAGTCGTCTTTCCCGTTCCGTTTACCCCGACCACGAGGATTACCTCGGGCGTCCCGTCCACGCGCGTTACGGGGCGCGCCGGCGTCGAAGTCAGAATCGCCAGTAGCTCTTCTTTAAGCAACCGCTTCAGCTCGCCAACATCTCTGATTTGCTTCCGGTCCGCTTTATCGCGTAGCTTTTCGAGCACTTCGTGGGTGGTGGTCGTGCCGAGGTCGGCCCCGATCAGCGTCGCTTCCAGGTCGTCGAGTGTGGAGCGATCGATCTCTTTCCCGATCGAAACCACTTCCTCGATGCGTTCGGCCAGATTCTCGCGTGTCCGCGAGACAGCCTCCTTCATGCGCTCTATAAAACTCGGTTTCTTTTCTTCGTCGAGGCTGCCAAATAAAGTCTGAATCATTCAACTCGATTATATGCCGGAGGCATGGGTGCCCCGCCCGTGCGAGCACCGGTCAGTGCGACGAGGGACTGCCGATTCACCGATGCACAAGGCTGATTTGGGAAGCTCACGCCAATGAAGATTCGATCGTCCGTGCCCGCACGCGCGGGGCGCCCGTGCCTCCAGCTACGTCCGCCTACGTCCGCGAAGTTTCGACGATCAGAGGATCGCTGGGAAGAGGCGAAGGCACGACAGTAGCCGCGGGAGCCTGAGCCACCTCTACGGGGATCATTTCGGTCGGCTGCTTCTGAAGACGGATCTCTCCACGCTGGAAAACCGCAAGCAGCGCATTCACAGCCGTCGGATCGAGCCGCTGCCCCGACAGGTTTCGAATAATACGCACCGCCTCGACCGGATCGAACGCTTTCTGGTAAGGCCGGTTGGTGGTCAGAGCGTCGAACGTATCGGCAACGGCGATCACCCGCGGCATCAGCGGAATCTCATCGCCCTTCAGCCCATACGGATACCCGCGTCCGTTGAGCGCCTCGTGATGCAGTTCGATGCCGGGCAGCATTTCGCGCAGTTGCGTGACCGGACGCAAAATGTTCGCGCCCTTGGTCGTGTGTGTCTTCATGATCTCGAATTCTTCCGGCGTCAGCGCGCCCGGTTTTTTGAGAATTCGGTCCTCGATGCCGATCTTGCCCACGTCGTGCAATTGCGCCGAGATGCGCAGAATCTCGAGGAACCCGGGATCGAGGCCCATTTCTTTCGCGATTAGCAGCGAGTAGCGTGTCACGCGATCAGAGTGGCCGCGCGTGTACGGGTCCTTTTCGTCGACCGCGCCTGCCAGCATCTGAATCGATCCCATGAACAGGGCTTTGTTCTCTTCGGCGGCGCGCTTCAGGTCTTCAACGAACTGCTCCAACTCCTCCGACATCGTGTTGAAGGTTGTCGCCAGCTCGCCGATCTCGGTGCGCGTCCTTACGTGTACTCGCTGCGAGAAGTCGCCGCGCGCAATCGCCCGGCTCGACTGCGCCAGGGTTTGCAGCGGGCTCGTAATGCGCCTCGCCGAAACGATGCTTAGGCCTACACTGCCAAACACCGCCAGCCACGCCAGCAGACGCCCGGTGCGCTCTATTTCATAAATTCCGCTATACGCCTCGTCCCGCGGTTTCTGCACTACTACTGCCCAGTCCAGCGCTGTTACGGGACTATAGGTGCCAAGCATCATCTGCGGTTTCTTATCGCCGCGAATCGTAAATTCGCTCGTCGCCGCCAGCTGCGCCTTCGCGCCCACGTCCACAAAGCTGCGCACGATTTCAAAGTGCGTCATGTCCTGACCGGTGGCGTATTGCGGCGTGGCCGCGGCCACCAGGCGCCCCTGGCTGTCGACGACATAAGGCATCAGTCCGCTCAAACTGACGGTTTGCAAACGCCGGATCAGGTACCCAAGGTCCACCACCGATCCAACCATCCCGAGGAAACGCCCGCCATACATAATCGGCGAGCTGACCAGCATCACCGTCTTCGCCGATTTCCCTCCGCCCACCATCAGCGGCTGGCCGCTATACACGCGACCTTCGCGCGCCGCCTGATAGGCGCGCTCCAGTTCACGCTGCAAAAATGCATCGGGATCAATTCGACCGGCCGAAACTCCCTTGGCGTCGGAATTCAATAAAGTCGCGTAGGCAATGTCATTCGACGACGAGACGAAATTCTCCAGCAGGGCCCGCAACTCCGGTGTTGAAATGTTCTCGCCGCCGATATCGTTTCCGCTCTCCACCTGTACCGACGACGACAGGTTCGCCAGCATCATGCGCAGCGTTTCCTGATGCTGAGAGATATCGTCCGCGAGCGATCGCGTAACCGTATTTTGCAGCAGCCTTTCGTTGGTTTTGAGGGCCTTGCGATTCATCTCCTCGATCTGCGCCGAGTAGAAGTACATAGGAAGGACACTGATCGCCAGCAGCACGCCAAGAATGACGTACAAGAGCGGAATGCGCGAGGGTATGAGCAGTTTTAGCTTCAAAAGGCAGTCCGGTCGGCCCAAGCGCGGGGGTGGCTGGTCCGGTCTATTAATTCTAAGTTGGGCCGGGCAGGTTACCTCACGTGCTTAAAGTACAGCCGACCGTTACTGAAGTACTCAGTCGGGCGTGACTGTTGAAAAGAAAGATTCAATGGGAAAGCTTGGGGCCGAACGAGGTAATGCAACCGATGTCAGCCGCCAACCGTTACTGCCTTATGCCGGTGCACCAGCTCACTGGTTTGGAGGTGGCACGTTCAGAGGTGGCACTTAATCTCAATGCGTAGTTCGGGAGGATCCTCAGGCCGTGGGATGGCGCTTGCGGGTTTCGATACGACCTCAATGGAATGCATCGGTTCCGGCTTCATCCATCCAACCCGCCAAACACCCGGATGCGTGGGCTTTTCTTGAGATGGGATGTCCCGGACACTGCCGTCGCCCCGGCGATATCGGATATGGGGCGAACCACCGCCTGTGTCCCAACCCAAAAAGAAGCTTGGCCACCGATGGTGATGCATGGGGATCGTTTGTCCCGCAGCAGGCACGCCGACTTCAAGAACGCGCACAAATTCATTCTCAAAAATGACTTTATGAGTCGCAGGCGCGGCTTGGACAGCGTCATAACCGTCGGGGAACTCCGATTTGTCTTGTCCATAGAGATAGAAATGTCGTCCTAAGAAGACAAGCACACAGATTGTAAGAACAACTGGAATGTGACACTTTCGAAAGTGCCATAGGCTGTTGGGTCTGTTCATGGTTGCGAAGTATAGTCTGCATTCGGGAATTGGCCAAACAGGGCTTCGGTGGCTCGAAACGGCTTGCACGGTCAGGGGTTCAGCGCAATCCAGATCAACCCAAAATATGATTAAATGGCAGGGTATGCAGTCCCCGCCTTGGGGCCAATTACTCCCATCCCCTATTTTGTTATCGAAGCTTCTTGTACGCATCAACCAGTTGAAGCCTGTTAGAACAGGCACGGGAGCGGCTCATGAAAACCTGCAATTACGGTGTACGCAACTACGGAGTGTGTACTCTCGCGGTCGGCTCGCTACTCTTCTCGCTCGCCACGTTTGCGCAGACCGCAGTCGCAACAACTACGGCCACCTCTCTCGCCATAACTTCGAGTGATGCGCGACCAGACTCCGTCTCCTCGGGCACGGTGGTGACGCTGACGGCGACCGTAAAATCAAAAGCCCAGGCCGTAACAGTGGGACAGGTAAGCTTCTGTGAAGCCGACGCCAAAACATGCACGGATATTCACCTGCTGGGCATGGCACAGTTAACCAGCGCCGGGACCGCGGTGATGAAATTCGTTCCCGGCATCGGCAAGCACAGCTACAAAGCGGTCTTCGCGGGAACGCCCCACGGAAATCAGGATTACGCAAGCAGCGCATCCCGTAACGTTTCGCTCTCAGTGACCGGCAAATTCGCGACTGCAGCCGCAATCGCAGAGAGCGGCAGCGCCGGCGATTACACGCTGACTGCAACGGTAGTGGGACTGGTGAACGCGGCCACCGCCGCGGCGCCTGCGGGTAAGGTGTCGTTCGTCGATACCACAGACGCCAATCACACGCTGGCCAGGGCATCACTCGGCCTCGGAACGCTGGCGCTAAACTTCGTGCAGTCGAACGCGTCAAAGACCAATCCCTACCCGCAATATGCATCGGTAGCGGATTTTAACGGCGATGGCCACCTCGATCTTGCTGTCCCGGTCTACAGCATCTTTACCTCGAACAGTGACGCGAACGTCTTTCTGGGTAATGGCGATGGAACTTTCACTGCCGCCGCGGCGTTTCCGGTAA
Organism: Terriglobales bacterium; assembly: GCA_049589635.1. Classification (GTDB taxonomy): domain Bacteria; phylum Acidobacteriota; class Terriglobia; order Terriglobales; family Acidobacteriaceae; genus Acidiflorens. The sequence goes on along the minus strand of JBAWBE010000129.1, from coordinate 3,564 downwards.
GCGGCCAAAATGCCAACAATTTCGCAGTCGCCGACTTCAACGGCGACGGCAAACCAGATCTCGCCATGTCGCTTCCGGACGCGGATCAAGTCCAGGTGCTGCTCGGCAATGGCGACGGCTCTTTCACTCCGATGACGCCGATCGCGGTTAATGCGGTGTTTGTCGTCGCTACGGGTGACTTTAATGGAGACGGCAATGCAGATTTGGCCGTCGTGAGTCCAGGCGCTACCGCTGTCTATATCCTGCTCGGCAAGGGCGATGGGACGTTTACGACTGGCGCAACGGTTCCTGTTTCCGAACCGACCGCGCTTGCAGTCGCGGACTTTAACGGTGACGGCATCGCCGACCTCGCGGTTGTAAACGGAGGCAGCGACACAGTAACGATTTTTCTCGGCAACGGAGACGGAACGTTTACGGCCGTGGCATCGACGCCGTCAACTGGCTTTGAGCCCCTGTCCATAGCAGCCGGAGACTTGAATGGCGACGGCATTGCTGACCTCGCCGTCTCGAACCAAAACGACGGCTATCCGAACCCAGGCATCGTGACCGTGCTCCTCGGCAATGGCGACGGAACCTTCAAAGCCGGGCCGACTCTTCAATCGGGCTCGATTCCATATACGATCGCGGTCGCCGACTTCAATGGAGACGGCAAGGCTGATCTGGTGACGGGCAATGCCGGCAACGATGACGCGAGCATATTTCTGGGGAATGGAGATGGAACCTTTGCCGCGCCCCTGAGCCCATCCATCGGCAACAACCCCATAGGCACGGGAGTTGGAGACTTTAACGGCGACGGCCTTCCCGATCTCGCCGCAGGCAACAATACCGCGTTTACAGTAACCGTTGTGCTCGCCGCGGAAACCCAAACTGCGACCGCTATCGCGACCGGCGTTGCTCCCAAAGGTGCGGGTCAGCATGCGGTCGATGCCAGCTACAAAGGCAACGCGAAATACCTCGGCAGCATATCGTCGACCGTGACTCTTACGGGAAGCAGCGCCGCCGTCACCGGAAACGCAAAGAACGGTAAATAATTGTTTGTTGTATGAGAAAATGCCGTTTCGCTCGTCACTCGAAGCAGCTTAGGAAGGAGACGAAAGGCAGAAAAGGAAAGGAATGGCGGAGAACAAAACCAAGCCCACGAAATTAAGTGTGACGGCGTTTATCAATGCCCTCACAGACGAGACTAGACGTGCCGACGCGAAGGTGCTCGTCAAGTTGATGCAAGGCGCGGCTGGGAAAAAGCCGCAGATGTGGGGCCCGTCGATCATAGGCTTCGGCAGTTGCCACTACCGGTACGACAGCGGGCGTGAGGGTGACATGCCGGTCATCGCTTTTTCGCCACGAAAAGCGGCAACGGTTTTATACGGCATGATTGCGTCCAGCGAGTCCAAGGCTCTGCTTGCCAAGCTCGGGAAGCACACGACCGGCAAAGGCTGCCTCTATATCAAGAATCTCGCTGATGTGGACCAGAAGGTATTGGAGGCAATGGCAATCGAGGCCGTCGCAGCCCCGCAAGGATGTCGCCCCAGCTAACCGGGCGGCAGACTAGATCGGATACGTTCAGGTACCCCCGCCCGTGTGTTTCGTCTGCACGAACCGTCTTTAGCCGTGATAGAAACCTTGCATGGCTCCAAAGTCCTCTGCGGTAGGACCAACCATCACCGCCCAAGCCCCCTGCCGCGCCGATCTCGCCGGAGGCACGATCGACCTCTGGCCCTTGTACCTCTTTCATCCCGGCGCCCTCACGCTCAACTTTGCCCTGCAAGTCCTCACCACCTGTCGCATCACGCCGCTCTCCGGGACGCGCATCGAACTCGGCTCTCTCGACACCGGATGCGACGAGTCCTTCGCGGACCTCGCCGAACTCCTCAAAACGAACAAGCCGCGTCATCCGCTCGCCGCACACTCCGTTCGCTTCTTCGCCCCTGAGCAAGGCCTGCGCGTTGAAACCAACTCCGAGTCCCCGGCCGGCGCTGGCATCTCCGGATCGTCGGCTCTCATGATCGCCACGTGCGCCGCGCTCGCGCGCTTTACTGGCCGCGACTATGATCTCGAAAAATTGCGCGTCATCGCCCAGAACATCGAAGCGCAGATGATCCGTGTCCCCACCGGCTGCCAGGATTACTATCCCGCGCTTTACGGCGGCGTCAGCGCCATTCACCTTGATGCCGAGGGAGTCCATCGCGCCCCGGTTCCCATCGCGCCCGAAGATATCGAAATGCGCTTTCTGCTCGCCTACACAGGAGCGCCCCGGCAGTCCGGCATCAATAACTGGGAGGTCTTCAAGTCGCATATCAATGGCGACAAGAACCTATTTCGCAACTTCGAAAAGATCGTCGCCATAGCCCGCGACATGCATCAGGCCTTTCTGCGCCAAGATTGGGAAGACGTCGCCCGCCTGCTCCGCGAGGAATGGAAACTGCGCCGCACCAACGCCCCTGGAATTACCACGCCTCTGATCGACAAGCTCATCGCCGCCGCCCAAAAAAACGGCGGCAGCGCGGCCAAAGTCTGCGGCGCCGGCGGAGGAGGCTGCGTTCTGCTTATGGTCGAAGAAGGTGCGAAAGAGGCCGTTTCCGCCGCCGTTTCCAAAGCTGGAGGCCGCATGTTGCCGCTCAAAGTCGCCCGCCAAGGCCTGCAAATGTCAGTGGGCATCTCGTCGAGAGTGTAGCGGCATCGAAGACTTGCCCATAGAAGATTCGCAGGGGCGATTCACCTGCTTGACTTACAAAGCTGGGTCGCGCGGCTGATTCACCGGATTCGTTGATTTTCCCGGTTCACCCAGACCGGAAACCGGGTCTATAATGTTTGCGTTGGCCCGGGGTGCTTTATGCAGTCCATCCGTTCTCACCGCGACTGGCGCCGCATTTGCCGTTTCCTCGTTTTCGTCAGTTTCCTGCTTTTGTCGTCCGCAGCCTTCTCTGATCCGACTGCTCCTCAGAGCACGTCCAAGCCCGCGGCTCCGCAGCCGATGTCCATCCAGACACGCGCCCAGATTCTGCATGTCTTTAACGCCGAACTGGTTTACATTCGCACTAATTTTCCGATGGGCAAGACCGGCCTGAAGTTGAAGGATGGAACTCTGACTCCGAATGGTGCGGACCTTCAGCAGTTGATGGCTCTGTGGGGTCCGGCTGCCAAACCCGGAGACCAGGCTCGCATCAGCGACGTCACGATCAAAGGGAACTGCATTCGTTTCGAGATTAACGGCGGGCCCGTCAAGCGTGGAAAGTGGTACCAGCACATTCAGATTCAAGGCGCGCAGCCCACCACCATCACGCCCGGTGCCGACCAACCCAGCAACCCGCACGGTTCCTACGTCGAACTCTATTTCGATAAATTCGTTCCCGAGATGACGGGGCCCGAGTTGAAGCAGCTACTGCGTCCAGTTTTTGATTTCGATTCGAAATCCGGGCTGGAGGCGTATCTCGAAAGCGTCCCCCCCAAAGTCAAAGACGCGATCACACATCATCAAGTGCTTGTCGGCATGAACCAGCAGATGGTGATTTATGCCAAAGGCCGTCCGCCGAAGCGCGTCCGCGAGCAGGATGGCGACACCAACTA